>JBBSHB010000020.1:0-32924 GCA_038253515.1 Gemmatimonadales bacterium
ACCCGCACGGTCTTGGGAAGCCCCGACACCAGGTCGCGCCCCTTGACGTCCATCTCCTCCTCGGGCTCGAGCGGCACCGCGGAGCCCAGCCGGATCTTGACCCGCTCCGCCGTCGGATCGCCGATGAGCAGGCTGTAGGTCTTGCGCATGAACTGGACGATGGCCTGGTCCAGCTCGTCGCCGCCGGTCCGGATGGAGGCGTCGCAGACGATGCCGGAGAGCGCGATGACGGCGACGTTGGTGGTCCCGCCGCCGATGTCGACCACCATGCTGCCGACCGGAGTCTCCACCGGCAGGCCCACGCCGATCGCGGCCGCCATCGGCTCCGCCACCATCAACAGCCGCTTGACCCCCGCCGAGCGGGCCGAGTCCCGGACCGCGCGGCGCTCGACCTCGGTGATGCCGGAGGGAACACAGACGATCACGGTGGGTTTGACCTTGATGATGGTGCGGTCGATGACCAGCCGGAGGAAGTGCCGGAGCATCTTCTCCGCCACATCGAAGTTCGCGATGACCCCATCCTTCATCGGCCGGACCGCCAGGATGCCTTCCGGCGTCCGCCCCAGCATCCGCTTGGCCTCGAGGCCGATGCCCAGGATGTTCCCGGTGGCCTGATCCACCGCCGCCACCGAGGGCTCGTTCAGCACTACGCCCTCGCCCTTCACCAGCACCAGCGTGTTGGCCGTCCCGAGGTCGACGGCAAGCTCGGAGGCCGGACGCCACAGCTTCCGCTTGGGGAGTCGCCGCCGCCGGTCCTGGCCCTCCTCGACTTGGGGCTCGGCGGATGTGGAAAGACCAGGTTCGATGGCGACGGTCACGGGCTCGGATTCCTTCGGCTCACAGGTGGCGCGGCGGTCCGGATCGACACAGGCATGGTGCCTTGCAGATAACCTGCACGGGTTGCGTTTCACCCGGTCAATCCGTACTCGGATTCGCGAACGTCGGTTGTCGATCGGTGCTTCTGCGAGGAAGGGCGGGGGCCTCACCTCTGGACACGACGTATCGATGCCTCCCGGTGCAAAATGTGATCCAGATCCGGCGCTGCCTTGATCGCTGCGGAGGCTCGTCGCGACGCTCTGCGGGAAGGCTCGTTGACCCCTCTCCGGGCCAGACTCATATTTCGCCGCTTGAGGCGGATGAGTCACTCGGATCCTGCGGTTTTTTCCTAAGGAGTCGGTCATGGCATTTTCCCTTCCCCCCCTCCCGTACGACTACAAGGCGCTCGAGCCGCACATCGATGAACAGACGATGCGGATTCACCACGACAAGCACCACGGGACCTACGTCAATAATCTGAATGCGGCGCTGGAGCCGCATGCTGATCTGCAGAAGAAGTCGGTCGAGGAGTTGGTCGGCAACATCGACGCGCTGCCGGAGGCCATCCGGACGCCGGTCCGCAACAATGGCGGCGGCCACGTCAACCACACCTTCTTCTGGGAGATCATGGCCCCGGGTGGAGCCAAGGAGCCCACCGGAGCCCTGGGTGATGCCATCGGGAAGACCTTCGGCGGCCTGACCCAGTTCAAGGAGCAGTTCGCCAAGGCCTGCGCCGGCCGGTTCGGAAGCGGCTGGGGCTGGCTCACCCTCGACCGCACCGGCACCCTGGCCATCGAGAGCACTGCCAACCAGGACAGTCCGCTCATGAGCGGCAAGATCCCCGTCCTCGGCTGCGACGTCTGGGAGCACGCCTACTACCTGAAATACCAGAACCGCCGCCCCGACTATGTCACCGCCTGGTGGAACGTGGTCAACTGGACCGAGGTGGGGAAGCGCTACGAGCAGGTGGCCAGGCGATACGAGAAGGTGACGCGCTGACGTGGGGTCGCTCCCCGCGGTCGGGTCGCTCGCGCCTGATTTCACCTTGCCGTCCACCTCGGGCGCCGAGGTGACCCTGTCCAAGCTGCGGGGGAAGAACGTGCTCCTGGCGTTCTTCCCCCTCGCCTTCACCCGGGTCTGTACCCAGGAGATGTGCGCCTTCACCGAGGACTACGACCAGTTCCGGAGCGCACGCACGGAGGTGCTGCCAATCAGCGTCGACTCGGTGCCGACGCTCAAGGAATTCAAGGCCAAGGAACGGATCGGGATCGATCTCCTGAGCGACTTCAAGCGGGAGGTCAGTCGGAGGTACGGCACCCTCCTGGAGGACAAGTTCTTCTCCAACCGGGCCTATGTCCTGGTGGACGCAGCCGGCACGGTGCGTTGGACCTTCGCCGAGGACGCGACCGGCAGCCGGCGCGAGAACGCGGAGTTGCTCCAGCAGCTCTCCGCCCTGCAAGCCTAGTCCTCGACCGCTGTCAGCCCGCCATCCAAGGATCCCGATGAGCCGTCTGCATCGCGCGGCGCTCTGTCTTGGCCTGCTTGCCATCGCGGGGTGCCGCATCGAGGACCACACCCCCACGGGCAGCCGGCGGGATGAGGAGGCCGTCCAGTCGCTGGTCGCCGGCTACGCCAGGACGTTCTCGGAGCGGGACTGGAACGCGGCGCGGGCGCTGTTCTGGGCCGACGCCAACTACTCCGGCCCGCTGGTACCGATCACCGCCAGCGTGCACCAGGCGGTGCCGATCGACTTCGCGCTGGGGGCGATCGCCCGGCGACTCGAGGGGCTCGGCCTGCAGCGGTTCGACGTGCGGGTGCTCCGCGCCGACTTCCGCCAGGAGGGGGAGCTCGCGGGAGTGTGGATGACCACCCGGCGCCGCCTGCCGGTCGCCGGAGACGTGGTGGAGGGCGATTGGATCGAGCACCTGGTCCTCCGGCGCATCGATGGGGAGTGGCGGATCCTGAGCGTCGCCGCGACCGCCGGCTCGGGGGGCCCGCGTGAGCGGCGCTGACCCGGGCTCGCTCGCCCTGCTGGGGTCCATCGCCAAGCTGCTCAACGCCGGCCTCGGGATCGAGGCGACCCTCGCGGCCGTCGCCCAAGCGCTCCGCGCGGGGCTCCCCGCCGAACGGGTGACGCTCTGGTTCCGGGAGCCGAGCGCGACCGCATTCCGGGCCGTCGCGGCTCCGGCCGCGGCCGGGGGGCGGATGTCGCTCGGCTCACTCGACGCGGTGCCGCACGAGCCGTCGGTTCACCGGCTGCTCCTGGAGCAGGAAGGGACTCGGCTGGGGCTCTTGACCGCCCGCCTGGCCGACGGGGACGCCGGGCTCGAGGTGCTGCGGATCGTGGCCGATTTCCTGGCGCCCTACGTGGCGTCGGCCGAGCTGTCCACCGACCTGGCGGGCGAAGTGGCCGCGCAATCCCGGGAGATCGAAGAGCATCGGCGGTTCACCAGCCTCATCATCGACACCCTCCCGCTCGGGCTCTACGTGGTCGATCGCGAGTACCGGATCCAGACCTGGAATCGGAAGCGGGAGACCGGCACCCAGGGCCTCCGCCGAGAGGTCGTGGTCGGCCGCCGGATCTTCGACGTGCTCACCCGGCAGGATCCCGAGCGGCTGCGCTCCGAGCTGGACCGCGTCTTCCAGACCGGGGAGATCCAGCAGAGCACGCTGGAGGTCACCCTGGACCGGGAGAGTCGGTTCTACCGGCTGAGCAAGATTCCGATGCGGCTGGACAGCGACGAGATCACCCACGTGATCACCATCGGCGAGGACGTCACCGACTGGCATGGGATCCAAGCCCGCATCATGCAGAGCGAGAAGCTCGCCGCCATCGGCCAGCTCGCCGCCGGAGTCATGCACGAGATCAACAACCCCTTGGCCACGATCAGCGCCTGCGTCGCCGCCATCCAGGGACGGATCGAGCCCGTCACCTCGCCGGTCGCCACCGTCATCGCCGAATACCTCCAGATCATCGACAAGGAGGTCGACCGCTGCAGCGGGATCGTGGACGGCCTGCTCGATTTCAGCCGGCCCAAGAGCAAGGCCAAGGCCGCCGTCTCGCTCAACGCGCTGGCGGCGGACGCGCTCTCCCTGCTCAAGCACCATCAGCGGTTCAGGCGTTTCCAGGTGGTGGAGCAGCTCGATCCGGGGCTGCCGTCGGTCCTGGGAAACGCCGAGCAGCTTACCCAGGTGCTCATGGCCCTGATGCTCAACGCCATAGACGCGATGGAGCAGGGCGGCCAGCTTACGCTCCGGACCGCTCGGGGTCGGCTCCGGCCGGAGGAGGTGGTGCTGGAGGTGCAGGACACCGGCGTCGGGATCCCCCGCGAGGAGCAGACCAAGATCTTCGAGCCGTTCTACACCACGAAGCCGCCCGGCCGCGGCACCGGTCTCGGGCTCTCCATCAGCTATGGAATCGTGGAGGACCATCGGGGCCGGATCGAGGTCGACAGCGCGCCCGGCCGGGGCGCCACCTTCCGGGTGACTTTCCCGGCGGCACCGGCATGAAGATCCTGGTGATCGAGGACGACCGGACCGTGGGCCAGTACGTGAAGCGCGGTCTGGACGAGCAGCGCTACCATGCCGACCTGGTGGATGACGGCATGGAGGGACTGCGGCTGGCCTCGGGTGGACGATACGACCTCATCGTGCTCGACCTCCGGTTGCCGGGGATGAGCGGGCTCGAGGTCCTCCGCACCCTGCGGGACCGCGGGACCACCACGCCCATTCTGGTGCTCACGGCCCAGGACGCGGTCGACTTCAAGGTGCAGGCGCTCCGGGCCGGGGCCGACGACTACGTGACCAAGCCGTTCGCCTTCGAGGAGCTGCTGGCGCGGGTGGAGGCGCTGGGCCGGCGCCCGAAGGAGATCCGCGACCCCGTGCTCCGGGTGGGCGACCTCGAGCTCGACAACGCCACCCGCGAGGTGCGCCGGGCCGGCGCGCCGATCGACCTCACGCCCAAGGAGTACACGGTGCTGGAGTATCTCATGCGGTACCCGGGGCGGGTGATGTCCCGCACGCTCATCACCGAGTACGCCTGGGACTATCACTTCGATCCGGGCACCAACATCGTCGACGTGGTGATCAACCGGCTGCGGAAGAAGGTCGACGCGGGGCAAACGCAGAAGCTGCTCCACACGGTGCGCGGCGTGGGGTACGTCGTCAAGGCGTAACATGACCACCATCCGGAGCCGGCTCACGATCTGGTACACCGTGGCGCTCGGCGTGACCGTCGTGGCCTTCGGCACCCTGCTGTATCTCGAACGTCGGCAGTCGAGCCTCCGGGAGCTCGATCAGCGCCTGGGGCTCGAGGCCGATCTGGCCAACCGCTGGCTCAGCGAGTCCTACAACGTGCTCGGCCGGATCGTCACCACCGCGGGCACCAGCCCCGCGCTGGATCCGGGCATCAGCGCCTACCTCGAGGCGGCCCGGGACTACCTCGTCGTCACCGACACCAGCGGGAAGGTCCTGGCACTGTCGGAGGCCGCCCGGAACCTCAACGCCGACGTCCTCCAGCGACTCACGACGGAGCTCCACACCGTCCGTCTGGCGAAACATTCCGGCACGCTCGACCCGGGTGCGCCGGCAGGTCCGATGCGCTTTCTCGCCATGCGGGTAGAGGCGGCGGGCCCGGAGATCGGTGGCCTGCTCGTCGCCACCTCCACCCGCGAGGTCGGGTTCGGCCCGGCGCAGCTGCTCCGCTCCATGCTCCTGGTCGCACCGGTGATCCTGATCGGCGCCGCCCTGGTCGGCTACTGGCTTGCCGGAACGACGCTCCGACCGGTGCAGGGGATCATGGACGAGGTCGAGGCGATCAGCGACGGCCGGAGCCTGCACCGGCGGCTGGCGATGCCCCGCTCGGGAGACGAGATGGCGCGCCTGGCGCTGACGGTGAACGGCATGCTGGCCCGGCTGGAAAAGAGCTTCGCCAGCCTCCACCGCTTCACGGCCGACGCGAGCCACGAGCTCAAGACGCCGCTCATGGTGCTGCGTGCCGGGGTGGAGCGCGCCCTGGTGCACCCGGGCACCCCGGGAGAGATCCTCCAGTCGCTCGACGAGACCCTGGCCCAGATCAATCAGATGACGGAGATGGTCGAGAGTCTGCTCACCCTCGCCCGGGCCGACGAGGGCCGGGCACCCCTGGCGGTGGAGGAGTCGGATCTCAGGGACCTGCTGAGCGACGTGACCGAGACGGCGGGCATGCTGGGGGAGAGCGCCGGGATCACCGTATCGAGCGAAATGCCCGACCAGCCGGTGCGGCTGGCGGTGGACCGGCACCGGATCCAGGAGATGCTGCTCAACCTGGTCACCAACGCCATCAAGTACACGCCGTCGGGAGGGCAGGTGGCGCTGAGCCTGGCGGATGAGGACGGGGTGGTGAGCTTCACGGTCCGGGATTCCGGCATCGGGATCGCGCCCGGCGACCTGCCCCACGTCTTCGACCGCTTCTGGCGAGCCGATCCCGCCCGGTCCCGGACCGGCCAGCATCCCGGCACCGGCTTGGGGCTCGCGATCACCAAGTGGATCGCCGAGGCGCATGGCGGCTCGATCACGGTGCAGAGCCGGCCGGGGCGGGGGACCCGGTTCACCGTCAGCTTGCCGAAGGGGGCAGGGAGCGCCGTGTGATCGGGATCACGGGCGGACCGGCGCCGACTGCGTTTCGTATGCCACCCCGATCAGTCCGGGACCCGAGCCGCTTGCGGTTCCAGGTGGGACGTACGCCTCCTCGGCCAGGATCTGCTAATGCGACTGTCATCGAATTGTCATCTGGGGGCGAAGACCGGTCTATCGAGCAGGTGATACCTTAGCGACACGATCACCCTCCCCTGGAGGTAGTTGCGTGTTCGAAAACCTGATCGAATCGAAGCCGAGAGGGACGCGCACCCTAGGGCAGACGATCCTGTCAGTCCTGGTGCATGGCGCGATCATCTTCGCCGCCGTCCGGGCCACCCAAGGTGTCGCCGAGACCTTGAAGAACCGTCCGGTCGACACCACCATGGTCTTCCTCAAACCTCCCCCGCCACCGCCACCGCCACCCAACCAGCCGCCACCCGACGTCATCGTGGCGGCCAACCCGCCGCCCAAGGGGTTCCAGACGGTGGTGGCGCCGACCGACATCCCCAAGGACATTCCGCCCATTGACCTGAACGAGAAGCCCTTCGATCCGAAGGACTTCACCGGGAAGGGCGTGGAGGGTGGCATCGCGGCGGGGATCGCGGGCGGCACCGGGCCAGTTACCGGTGAGGTGTTCCTGGAGGCGCAGCTGGACGATCCGGTCCAGCCGATCTCCATCCCCACCCCGCGCTACCCGCCGGTGCTGCAGAGCGCGGGGATCGCGGGGTCGGTGGACCTGCAGTACGTGGTCGACACCACCGGACACGCCGAGCCGAATTCCTTCAAGGTGCTCAAGACGACCCACCCGGCCTTCGTCGATCCCGCCGAGGAGGCCATCAGGAAAGGCGTGTTCAAGCCGGCCAAGTTCAAGGGTCAGCCGGTCCGTCAGCTGGTGCAGCAGCGAATCTCGTTCAAGAACGGCCAGTAGGACATCTTCCGCCGGACCACGCGCGGTCCGGCCAGGCGCTCTCCCAGGAGGCATCGCAACATGAGTCTAGACCTTTTCAACCTCTGGGCGCAGATGGGCAACTTCGCCAAGGGGATCGTCGTCGTCATGGCGATCATGTCCATCTACTCCCTCACCATCGTCTTCACCAAGCTGATCCAGTTGAAGCGGAGCGAGTCCGAGACCCGCAAGTTCGCTCCCCAGTTCTCCCGGGCCATCCAGGAAGAGAACCTGGACCAGGCGATCACCCTGGCCGAGAAGAACAAGAAGAGCCACGTCTCCCGCGTGCTCGGTGAAGCGCTGGCGGAGGTCAAGCCGCTGCTGCGCGACCGCGCCACCATCACCGCGGCCGACATCAACTCGTCCGAGCGGGCGGTGGAGCGCCAGATGCTGATCGTGCTGGCGGAGTTCAAGCGGGGGCTGGGCGTGCTGGGCACGGTCGGCTCGACCGCGCCGTTCGTCGGCCTCCTGGGCACCACGATGGGTATCGTGAACGCGTTCGTCGGCATGGCGGCGCAGGGCGCCTCGGGCGGCCTCGCGGGCATCTCGGCCGGTATCGCCGAGGCGCTCATCACCACGGCGTTCGGCCTCATGGTCGCGATCCCGGCGGTGTGGGCCTACAACTACTTCACCACCAAGATCGAGAACCTCACGGTCGAGATGACCTACACCTCGAAGGAATTGATCGACTACCTGATCAAGAGCGTGGGGAGCGAGTTCGGGCGTTCGATCTTCACCAAGGAATTCCAGGCCCAGAAGGCGGTGACCGGCAGTGGCCACATCCACGGGTAGCGCCGGAGTCGGCGCCGTCAAGGCGGACATCAACGTGACGCCGATGATCGACGTCATGCTGGTGCTGCTGATCATCTTCATGATCGTGACGCCGCTGATCGCCGCCGGGTTCAAGGCCACTCTGCCCAAGGGCAAGAACCTGGACCCGCGGCCCGAAGGAGAGAACGAAGTCGTGCTCGGCATCGACGAGGCGGGACGCTACTTCCTCAATCAGCGGCCCATCGCGGCCGGCGCGCTGGAAGACCAGCTCCGCTCGATCTTCGCCGCTCGCACCGAGGACAAGATCCTCTACTTCAAGGCCGATAACCACCTGAAGTACTCCAAGGTGCAGGAGGCGGTCGAGACCGCACGCCGGTCGGGTGTCCGGGTGATGGCCGCCATCAGCGAGCCCAAGAGCTCCGGGCTGTTCCAGGCCGACAAGAAGAAGGAGAAGAAGTGACATGGCGATGACCACCGGCAGTTCGGGAGGAGTCCAGTCGGACATCAACGTCACTCCGATGATCGACGTGCTCCTCGTGTTGCTGATCATCTTCATGATCACTCAGCCGCTGTCGCGCATGGCACTGGACGTCCAGGTCCCGCCGCCGGACGAGACGGTGACGACCAAGACCCCGCCCAGCCAGATCGTCCTCGAGCTGTTGGACGCCGGCGGGTACGCCATCAATGGTCAGCCGGTTCCCAAGGACCAGCTCGACACCCAGATCCACGCGATCTACGACCAGCGTCCGGCCAAGCTCCTGTTCATCAAGGCCGGCGCGAACCGGATCTATCAGGACGTCATCGAAGCGATGGACGTGGCGCGCGGGGCCGGGGTCCAGATCATCGGCTTCACACCGCGCGAGGCGGACAAGGGGAAGTAGGCAGAGCCGGCAGGTCGGCTGGATCGCGCGGGGGCCGGGACATCGGCCCCCGCGCGTGTGTACGGGGGCAAGCGGTGCGTCCCTTCCCTGGAGAGCGCGGAGCCGCCGCCGGTTATCTTTCCGCCCACCTTGCACCCGACGACATCGAGGATCTACGCGCCCGCCTGTCACGCCCACACTGAGCCTTCCGGGCTCCCAGCGTCGCTACCATGGCCTGCTGGCCTCGGTGCTGTTGCATCTGTTGCTGCTGGGGCTGGCGATCCAGCGAGGCGACCGGCTCTGGAGCACCACGCTGGCGCCGGGCGATCCGGCCCTGCCGCGGGGCGGTGGCGGCGGTGGCGGCGGTAACCGCGTGGCCTATATTACCCTCCCGCCGGTGGCCCCAGCCGCGGCGCAGCCCAGGTTCCCAACCGTCACTCGGGTTCCACCAGTCCAGGTCGAGCCGCCGCCGGCCCGCGAAGTCGCGGTCGTGAAATCAGCGGTGTCGCCACCGCCGCCTCCGGCGCCGGTCGATTCGTCGAGGGTCGGTCCGCCAGCGGTTCCGGGGCTGGGTACCGGCCCGGGAGAGGGGGGCGGCGCGGGCGGAGGAGTGGGGACGGGGCTCGGCCCCGATACGGGACGCGGCGCCGGACCCGGGCCGGGGGGTGGCGGAGCAGGAGGCGCGGTCCGGCCGCCGGAGCTCCGGGATCTCGCCTTCCCGTTCGACAATCCGCCGAAAGCGCTTCGCGGGGCCTCGCTGAACGTGACTTTCTGGGTCAGGGTGGACGGCCGGGTCGAGCGATATCAGGTCGATCCCGAGATCAGCGATCGGGACTACGCCCGAAAGTTCGACGAGGTGATCCGCGCCTTTCGATTCACCCCGGCGCGGGCGCCGGACGGCACCCGAGTGGCCGGGACCACCACGGTGACGTTCACGCTACCCGGCAAGAGCAACTCCTGAGTGCATCCGTGCGGGCCACCCTGTTCTGAGGATCTATGAGCCGGCTCTTCCTCCGGAAATCGGTGCAGGATTGTGAAGACGACCTCGTCGAGCGCGGTGGGCTCAAGCGCTCGCTCGGGAAGTGGCACCTCACCGCGCTCGGCGTGGGGGCCACCATCGGCGCCGGGATCTTCGCCACCACCGGCACCGCCATCGTCGGCGATCCGCTGCGACCGGGGGCCGGGCCCGCGATCGTCATCTCGTTCCTGCTGACCGCGCTCACCTGCGGTTTCGCGGCGCTCTGCTACGCCGAGTTCGCCGCGATGGTCCCGATCTCGGGGTCGGCCTATACCTACGCCTATGCCTCGCTGGGCGAGCTGGTGGCCTGGATCATCGGATGGGATCTCATCATCGAATACGCGGTCGGCAACATCGGGGTCGCGATCGGCTGGTCGGGATACTTCCGGGAGCTGCTCTCGCACTTCGGCCTGGCGGTGCCGGCCTGGCTGGCCACCGACTACCGATCGGCCCACATGGCGGCGGCGGCGATCGCCGGAGGGGCGACCGATCCCACCACCCAGTATCTCGCCTCCGCGCTCACCACCGCGCCCCACGTGCTCGGCCTCCCCTTCATCGCCAACCTGCCCGCGTTCCTCATCGTCGTGGCCATCACGGTGGTGCTGGTCGTCGGCATCCGGGAGTCGGCCAACTCGAACAATGCGATGGTGCTGCTCAAGATCGGCATCATCCTCTTCTTCTGCGCCGTGGGAAGCACGCTGATCCGGCCGGAGAACTGGAACAACCCTGCGACCGGCGGCTTCGCCCCCAACGGGTTCGCCGGCATCAGCGCGGGTGCGGCGATCATCTTCTTCAGCTACATCGGCTTCGATGCCACCTCCACGGCCGCGGAGGAAGCCAAGGATCCGGCGCGGGACATGCCGTTCGGCATCATCATGAGTCTCGTGGTGTGCACCGTGTTGTATATCGTGCTCTCGCTGGTGATGACGGGAATGGCGCCGTGGCAGAAACTTGGCACGCCGGAGCCGATGATCACGGCGCTGGCGCTGGCCGACGGCTCGCCCCGGCTGCTGGCGGCATCGCGACTGATCGTGTCGCTCGGGGCGGTCATCGCCATGAGCAGCGTGCTCCTGGTCTTCCAGCTCGGCCAGCCGCGAATCTTCATGTCGATGTCCCGTGACGGATTGCTGCCACCGTTCCTGGCCCGGGTGCACCCGCGGTTCAAGACACCGTACATCGGCACCATCCTCACCGGTCTCTTCGTGGCGACGTTCGCGGCCTTCGCCAACATCGCCGAAGTGGTGGACCTTACCAACATCGGGACCCTCTTCGCCTTCGTGCTGGTCTCGGCCGGGGTCATCGTCCTCCGGCGGGCCGAGCCCAACCGAGTGCGGCCGTTCCGCGCGCCGTTGGTGCCGATCACGCCGATCATCTCGATCGTGGCCTGCCTCTATCTCATGCTGCAACTGCCGAAGCTGACCTGGATCCGGTTCGGAGTGTGGCTGCTGCTGGGGCTGGGGATCTACTTTTCCTACGGCGTGCGGAACAGCCGACTGCAGCGAAAGGCGGAGGACCGGGAGAGCAGGAGCGCGGCGTAAGCGTCCGGGCTCAGGCGGCCCCTGCGAGCCGGAGGGCGCCCAGCACAGGATCCACCGGAGTCTCGATTGGCTGGAGGCCGGGCTCTTCCGCGAGGCGAGCGAGGACGCGCCCGCGGAGCAGGGTATCGTACCCGAGCAGACCGCCGGTGACGGCCACCCCGACCGGCGGGTCGATCTCCATGACCGGCAGCAGGCAGATGGCGAGCTGGCAGAGCTCGCGCGCCGCGTAGTCCGCAATTCCCTGGGCCAGCACGTCGCCCTTGGCGGCGGTCTCCATCACCGGCGGAGCGAGCGCGGCCACTTCGGCCGGGGAGGCCCCCGCGGCCCAGCGTATCAGGGCGTCGAAGTTCTCGCTTCGGGTGGTGGCGAGCACCCGCTCGGTGAGGGCGGTGCGCGGACTCCGGCCGTCGGCAGCCCGGCTCACCGCTCCCAGCGCCGCGCGACCGATGGCGTACCCGCTTCCTTCGTCGCCCATCTGCCAGCCATAGCCGCCGATTCGATGCTGCCGACCGGTCCGGTCCCTCCCGACCGCAACGCTGCCGGTCCCCGCGCTCACCACGATGCCGGGCCCTTCGGCGAATGCCGCCGCCAGCGCGATCTCGATGTCGGTGGTGACCACCACCCGCTGGGCCACGTTCTCGGCCCGGAGGGCCTTCTGCAGCTCGTCCCGCTCGGCCTCCCGACCCGCGCCGGCGGCCCCGACCAGCAAGACGTCGCCGCTCAGGCGTCCGATCTTGGCCAGGGCCTGGCGCACCACCTCCGCGATGGTCGCGGCCGAGGCCAGGGCCCGCCCCGGTCGAATGGCGGCGCCAGGCCCTTCCGCGCGATTGATGATCCGGTCGCCGTCCGATATGCCGGCGGCCGTCTTGGTTCCGCCGACGTCGACGCCGATGAGAGTACGGGTCACAGGGTGCTCACGTCACTGGGGTCTCGGACACGGTCCGGAAGATAGCTGAGCAGGATTCCGCTGCCGACGGCCAGGAGGGTTCCCAGGGGGACGTACCAGGGCCAGGCCAGGCGGCCGACCGGCTCGAGCCACGCCAGGCTCGGATTCCCGGCCAGCCGTCGAGCGAAGACGACGACCAGCATGATCGCCACCGTGATGGCGACCGCGCCCACTACGTCCCGTCCCCGTGCCCTGGGCCAGCGCCCGGCGAGAAAGTAGGTCCCCAGCAGCGGGCCGTAGGTGACCGAGGCGATGGACAAGGCCAGCACCACCACCGGGGTATCACTACCGCTCGCCGCGTAGTGGAAGTAGAGGGCCCCTCCAACCAGCCCCAGGGCCCAGACCGCGGAAAGCAGACGGCCCACCCGCAGCAGATGTACCGGGTCGCGTCGGCCGGTCCACGATGCATAGAGATCGTGGGTGGCGGACGAGGCGAGCGAGTTGATCGCGGAGCTGTGGGTCCCCATCGCCGCCGCCAGGATGCCGGCGATCACCAGCCCCGCGAGCCCGACCGGCAGGTGGTCGACCACGAATCGGGGAAAGACCTGATCGCCCGGCAGATCGGCGGGTGCCAGTCCCGCGGCCCAGATGGCCGAGCCGACCAGGAGAAACAGGGTGAACTGCAGCATCACCATGAGCCCGGAGCCCACCAGCGCGACCCGGGCATCCCGGAGCGAGCGCGTGGCCAGGAGCCGCTGCACGATCAGGTGGTCGGTCCCGTGGGACGCGCCCGAGAGGAGCGCGCCGCCGATGACCCCACCCAGAAGGGTGTAGGTCACCGTCAGACTGGGGCGCGGCTCGATGACGCGCAGCTTGCCCGCCGCATAGGCCGCCGTGAATGCTACGTGCATGCCCCCGGCCAGCCTCCAGGCGATCAGCAGCGCTCCCACTCCTCCGGCCAGGTACACCGAAAGCTGGAGCACGTCGGTCCACACGACCGCCTTGAAGCCGCCGAACCAGGTGTAGATCATCGTCACGATGCCCATGACCACGATCGCGGTCGGCACGCTCCAGCCGGTCACCAGTGCCAGGGGAATCGCGCTGGCGAAGACCCGGACCGCGTCCCCGAAGAAGCGGCTGGCCAGGAAGACCAGCGACGTCAGCCGCCGGGTGCCGACCCCGAACCGGGACTCGAGCCGGGCGTAGGCCGTCTCCTGTTCGCCCCGGAAATAGCCGGGCAGGAGCCAGCGTGCGACCGCGATCCGACCGATCAGATACCCGATCGTGAGCTGAAGAAAGGTGAGGTCTCCCCGAGCCCCGATGCCGGGGATCGAGATCACGGTCAGTGCCGAGGTCTCGGTGGCGACGATGGAGAGGAGAATGGCCCAGGCGGGGAGGTCGCGGGCACCGAGGAAGTAGTCCGCGGCGCTCCGCTGGTGCCGGGCCATCCACAGCCCGAGGCCCAGGGTGAAGACGAAGTAGACACCGACGACCAGCAGGTCGAGTGAATGCAGCGGGGGGCTCCGGCCGGAGATCAAGAAAAAGGGCCCACGCGCCGGTAGGCGGTGGGCCCTCGATTCAATCGCGGACGCTCAGGCGGTGAAGCTGGTGCCGCACCCGCAGCCGCCGGTCGCGTTGGGGTTGGTGAAGGTGAAGCCGGAGCCCTGCATCGAGGTCACGTAGTCGATGGTGACGCCGGTCAGATACTGGGCGCTGAAGCCGTCCACGAAGACCCGCACCCCATTGACGGCGTGCACCACGTCGTCATCCAGCGCGCGCTCCTCGATGTTCAGGCTGTACTTGAAGCCCGAGCAGCCACCCGGAAGCACACTGATACGGAGACCGGCCGTCTCGACCGGGACCTCCTCCTGGGCGATGAACTTCTGCACCTCTTCAGCGGCCCGTTCGGTCAGCGTCATGCTGAAGCCGGTGACGGGGGCCTGCTGCTCGATGCCGCTCATGAATGGCTCCTTGAAATCCGGGGAACGTCACTTTCTTGGAACGAAACTTACATCGGGCGAAAGGGTGCTGTCAACGCTCGCCGCGAGCTGCTCGTCCGCACGCAAGTTACGCTGGATCAACAAGAAAGCCCCGATCGACACGAGCGCGTAGACCAACCCTCGGCCCGAGGTGCCGGTCAGCACCGCCCCTACCGCGAACACGGCGCAATAGACGGCAGCGAGACCCGCGACCCAGTTGACCCAGGAGAGCGCCCCGCCGGGGATCCGGTCGTCGGCATAGCCCAGCCGCTCGGCGACCGCACGCCAGCCCGGCCCGCCCGGACGCACCTGGCGATAGAAGCGGTCCAGCGTGGCGGCGGTCTCCGGCGGGGTCAGATAGGTCACCGCCAGCCACACGACCGTGGTGACTCCGACGATCGTCAGCATGGTGAAGGCGTAGTCCCCGGAGCTGGTGTCTCCCAGGCCGTGGTGCAGGGCCGTGAGCGCCATCGAGGTGATGAACGAGGCGGTCATCGCGCTGATCTCGGACCAGGCGTTCACCCGCCACCAGTACCAGCGGAGAATGAAGACCAGCCCGGTGCCCGCTCCAAGGCCGATCAGGATCTTCCAGCCCTGCTCCACGCTGCTGAGGAAGCCCATTACGATCAGCGACAGGACCATCAGCACCACCGTTGCGAGCCTGGAGGCGAGCACTTGGGCCCGGGGTCCGGCGTCCGGCTTGAGGAACCGGAGATAGACGTCGTTCACCAGGTAGGACGCGCCCCAGTTGAGGTGGGTGCTGATGGTGCTCATGTACGCCGCGGCGAAGGCCGCCAGCAGCAACCCCTTGAACGGAGAGGGCAGGACATCGACCATCACCCGGACGTAGCCTTCTTCCGGATTGGCCAGCCCGGGATAGCGGAGCAGCCCGACGAATCCGACGAGAATCCAGGGCCAGGGCCGGAGCGCGTAATGGGCGATGGTGAACCAGAGGGTGGCGAGCAGTCCGTGACGCTCGTCCTTGGCCGAGAGGATCCGCTGGACCACGTAGCCGCCGCCGCCTGGCTCCTGTCCCGGGTACCACGCGGCCCACCATTGAACCCCGAGATAGATCATCAGGGTGGACAACGGCAGCCACGCCTGCCCGACCGGCGGGAGGATGCCGAACGCCGCGTCGCTCGATCCGAAGTGCGCGGCGGCCTTGGTCGCCAGCACGTCCAGGCCACCCACCGACTGCACGGCGATCACGGCCAGCAGGATCGACCCACCCATCGCCACCACGAACTGGAACAGGTCGGTGACGATGACCCCCCACAGCCCGGAGAAGACGCTGTAGAGCGCGGTCAGGCCGAACAGGAAGATGGCGGCCTTCCAGGCGTCGATGTTGAGGCTGATGTGGAGGATCGTCACCATCGCGCGGGTGACCCAGCCCATGATGATGAGATTGATGGGGAGCGCGAGGTACAGCGCGCGGAACCCGCGCAGTACCGCGGCCGGCCGGCCGCCGTAGCGCAGCTCGGCGAACTCGACGTCCGTCAGCACTCCGGCCCGGCGCCACAGCCGGGAGAAGAAGAACACGGTCAGCACCCCGGAGAACGCCCCGTTCCACCAGAGCCAGTTGCCGGCCACCCCGTACTTGGCGACCAGTCCGGCGACGACCAGCGGGGTGTCGGCCGCGAACGTGGTGGCCACCATGGAGGTGCCGGCGAGCCACCAGGGCAGCGAGCGGCCCGACACGAAGTAGTCCGCCAGCGACCGCCCGGCCTTCCGCGTGTAGGCCAGGCCGATGGCGGCGGAGGCGACGAAGTAGAGCACGATGATCAACCAGTCGGAGAAGACGAGATGCATCGAGACTCCCGGGTGAGGAGGGTCAGGAGATTACGGGACGCGCCGCTCCAGGCCCCAGCCGCGGGGGTAGCCCGGAGGGATCGAGATCGGCAGATGCCCGGTGATCGGCGCCACGCCCGCGAGCGCCCGTGCCACCGCCTGCTCGGTGACCGGATTGGCGCGCCACCCGATGAGGTAGGAGCCGACCTCGGGCAGCTGCACGATGAGGTACGGATTGCCCAGCGAGACCAGCACCGTTGGCCGAGTACGGGCGGTGGTGGCGATGAGCTGGAGCAGGGCGGCCGGAATGCCGATCGCCCCCCGGGCGGCGGTCGGCCGGTCGGCGGGGGCGAAGATGGCGACACCGCCCCGCGCGATCGCGACCGCCGCGGAGTCGTAGCTCGGCGTCCCGCTGGCGGGCCACAGGCGGACCAGCGTCACGCCGAACCCCTGGGCCCGAAGCTCGCCGGCGAGGGCGTTCCCCACGGTCCGATTCTCTTCTTCCGCATAGGTCACCAGGGTAAGCGGTGGCCGGGCAGCCTTGAGGCCGTAGATCGTGCCGCCCACGTCCTTCACCATGACGATCGACCGGGCGGCGATCTCAGCGGCCGTCCGCTGGAACGCGGCCCGTCCCACGACGGCGGGAATGCTGTCGAGCGAGACCGTCCGCCGGGTGAAGAGCCCCAGGGACTGCTTCAGTCTCAGCACCTGGCGCACCGAGCGGTCCAGCCGCTCGGGCGTGATCTCCCCGCGCGCCACCGCCGCCGCCATCGCGTCGATGGCGGTCCGCGGGTCGGCCGGCTGCAGCAGGAGATCGGCCCCGGCCAGAAAGGCGCGGACCCCGGCCTCCGCGCCATAGGGCCCGGCGATGCCGGCCATGTTGAGCGCGTCGGTGACCACCAGGCCCTTGAAGCCGAGCGAATCGCGCAGCATGCCGGTGAGAATGGCGGGCACCACGGTCCCGGGACGCAATTGCCCCTGGTCCATTCCGGGCAGGGCGATATGCGCCGACATCACCACCTTCACCCCCGCCGCCACCGCGGCCCGGAACGGCACCAGCTCCACGGAGTCGAGTCGCGCCCAATCGGCGGTGATGACGGGCAGCGCGATGTGGGAGTCGGTGCCGGTGTCACCGTGCCCCGGAAAGTGCTTGGCCGTGGCCAGCATCCCGTTGTCCTGCAGCCCGTGAATCTCGGCGGCGACGAAGCGGCCGACCTGGACCGGGTCCTCGCCGAACGATCGGACGTTGATGATGGGGTTCGCCGGATCGTTGTTGACGTCGGCCACGGGAGCGAACGCGAGATGCACGCCGACGGCCCGACCCTCCAGCGCGGTGATCCGCCCCATCTGGTAGGCCGCGCTGTCGCTCCCGGTGGCGCCCACGCCCATATTGGGAGGAAAGAAGGTTCCTCCCACCAGTCGGATGCTGGTGCCGCCTTCGAAGTCGGAGGCGATGAGCAGCGGCAGCGCGGAGCGCTGCTGCAGCCGGTTGAGCTTGGCCGCCAAGTCCAGCGGCGAGCCGATGGAGACGATGACGCCGCCGACGTGCAGCGAGTCGACCCAGGCCTCCGCCCGGAGGAAGGCGTCGTCGTCGTACGCCGCGTACGTTCCCGGGATCCAGGGCACCACCAGCTGCGCGATCTTGTCGCGCAGCGGCAGCGACGCGACCAGCCCGTCGACGTCCGGTTCCACCGCCAGCCCCGGGCCGGGCGGGAAAGGCACGGGGTGCGGCAGCGCCACCTGCGGCGAGGGGCCGCAGGCGCAGAGCACGACCGTCACGAGCGTGAGGTACCTGAGATGCACAAGGCTCTCGTTCTGCTGGGACTCTGCTGGTGGATGCTGGGGTGCGCGGCGCCGGCGCCCGGCTCGGCCGCGCCCCCGGTGGTCCGTCCGGCCATCGACGTGCTGCTCGACGACAGCCTTGCTCTGGTTCGGGGCAAGCGGGTCGGACTGCTCACCAATCCGGCCGGCGTCGACGCGCATCGGGTACCCACGTTGGCCCGGCTTCGCGCGGCTGGAGTGGTGGTCACCACCCTGTTCGGTCCCGAGCACGGGCTTGCGGGCCGGCTCGACGTCAACACGCCGGCAGGGCAAGGCCGGGCCGTGGATTCGGCCACCGGCCTCCCGGTCTATACGCTGCATACCGGCGAGCGGCCCGTCGCGCCCACGCCCGAGATGCTCGCACAGGTCGACGTGATGGTGGTCGATCTGCAGGACGTGGGGGCGCGGTACTACAGCTACACGGTATCCACCGCACTGGTCATGCAGGCCGCCGCCACGGCGGGTATTCCGGTCGTCGTGCTGGATCGCCCCGATCCGATCGGCGGCCTGGTTCAGGGAAACGTGCTTCCCGGAGTCACGCCGTCCGCGGTGGCCCGATTTCCGCTCGCGATGCGCCACGGCATGACGCTGGGCGAGGTCAGCCGCCTCGCGCGCTCCGTGCTCGGACTCACGACCGAGTTGCACGTGGTGCCGGTCGAAGGATGGCGGCGGACCATGACCCTGGAGGAGACCGGGCTCCCGTTCGTGCCGCCCAGCATCAATCTACGCACCGTCGAGAGCCTATTCCATTATCCCGGGCTCTGTCTGTTCGAAGGGACGAATCTCTCGGTCGGTCGGGGATCGGACGCGCCGTTCGAGCAGATCGGCGCGCCATGGCTGGACACCGCGGCGGTGCTTGCCCGGCTCCGGCGGGCGTATCTCGGAGGCGTGCGCTTCCACGGTGTCAGCTTTACGCCTCGCCGACCGGGGGACGCCAAGTACGCCGACACGCTGCTGAGCGGTGTCCGGCTCGAAGTGACCGACCGCGCAATCTACGACCCGACCGCCACCGCAGTCCATCTTCTCGCCGCCCTCCGCGCCCAGCATCCCGACCAGTTCGCCATGATAACCGCGCGCTTCGATCGGTTGGCGGGTGGGCCGGCGCTGCGTGAGGCGATCGACGCCGGCCAGGATCCCGCGTCGATCGTGCGCGGCTGGGCCCCGGAGCTCGATCGATTCCGCGTGTGGCGGCGCCCCTTTCTGCTCTATCCGGAGCGGTGAGCCGGTTGGGCTCACCGGCCGGCGCTTCTTCTCTCCGCCCAAGCTCGCAGCCCTCGCCGAATCCGATTGCCCTAAGCGGTTCTGCCGGTTATCCTTTCGCCCGGCCACGCTGGGGGGAGCGGGCGGCAACCACGTCCTCCTGAGGACTGACACCAGAGTGAAGCTCCTGGGCGCGCTGGAGAAGCCGTTCTACGCCGCGGTGAATCCGCTGGTCGAGCGGCTGATCCGGGCCGGGGTACGGCCCAACACGATCACGACCGTGGGGACCGGGTTGGTGCTGGTCTCCGCCCTGGCGTACGGGCTGGGCCACGTGCGTACCGGGGGGCTGCTCCTGCTGCTGAGCGGCGTGGCGGACACCCTCGATGGCCAGGTGGCGCGCGGCGGGGCGATGGTGACGAAGTTCGGCGCCTTCTACGACTCCACCCTCGACCGGGTGGGCGACGGCGCCACCTTCATCGGCATCGGCGCCTTCCTGCTCACGGCGCCCGACGTGGCCCACCGGGTGCCGGCGGCGATCGCGTGTATGGTCGCGATCCTGAGCTCACTCCTGGTCTCCTACGCGCGCGCCCGCGCCGAAGGACTGGGCCTCGAGTGCAAGGTCGGCATCGCCCAGCGGGCCGAGCGGATCCTCGGGCTGGGACTCTTCTCGGTCCTGGTGGGTGCGGGCCCCCGGGCCGTCGGGCTGGAGATCCTGGTGGCGCTGCTCGCGGCCGCCTCGGTGATCACCGTCATCCAGCGGTTCGTGTACGTGTTCCGCACCGCGGACAGCGGGGACGAAGCGGCGCGCCCCCGCGACGTCGAGCGGCCCGCGCTGGATACTCTCGCGAAAGGAAGAACGAGTGGCTGAACAGACCGCCCGGCGCATCGCGCCGGCTCAGGGGAAGCTCGGCGTGCTCTGCGTCGGTCTCGGCGCGGTGGCGACGACCTTCATCGCCGGAGTCGAGAACGTGCGTCGTGGGGCGGCCCGACCGATCGGCTCGCTCACCCAGATGGGAACCATTCGGCTGGGGAAGCGCACCGAGAGCCGGGCGCCGCTCATCAAGGAGTTCGTTTCCCTCGCCGCCCTGGACGATCTGGTGTTCGGCGCCTGGGACCCGGTGCCGGACGATGCCTACGCCTCCGCCCTCAACGCGGGGGTGCTCGACCGCCACGAGCACATCGAGCCGATCGCGGCCTTCCTCAAGGCGATCAAGCCGATCCCCGCGGTGTTCGAGCAGACCTACGTGAAGCGGCTCGAGGGCAAGAACGTCAAGGTGGGCAAGACCAAGCGCGAGCTGGCCGAGGCGCTGCGGAAGGACATCCGCGACTTCAAGGCGGCCCACGGGTGCAGCCGCCTGGTGATGGTCTGGTGCGCCTCGACCGAGATCTTCATCAGTCCCGGTCCGACCCACTGGTCCCTGGACGCGTTCGAGAAGGCGATGGACGGGAACGACGCCTCCATCGCTCCTTCGATGCTGTACGCCTACGCCGCGCTCCAGGAGGGCGTGCCGTTCGCCAACGGGGCGCCCAACCTCACCTGCGACTTCCCCGCCATGGAGGCGCTCGCCAAGCAGAAGGGCGTTCCCATCGGCGGCAAGGACTTCAAGACCGGGCAGACCATGGTGAAGACCGTGCTCTCGCCGATGTTCAAGGCCCGCATGCTGGGCGTCGCCGGCTGGTACTCGACCAACATTCTGGGCAACCGGGACGGCGAGGTGCTGGACGACCCCGAGAGCTTCAAGACCAAGGAAGAATCCAAGCTCGGCGTGCTGGAGTACATCCTCCAGCCCAAGCTCTACCCCGAGCTCTATGGAAACATCTTCCACAAGGTGCGGATCAACTACTATCCGCCGCGGGGCGACAACAAGGAAGGCTGGGACAACATCGACATCTTCGGGTGGCTGGGCTACCCGATGCAGATCAAGGTCGACTTCCTCTGCCGCGACTCCATCCTGGCCGCCCCGCTGGTGCTCGACCTGGCGCTCTTCTTCGACCTGGCCCAGCGCGCCGGGATGAGCGGGATCCAGGAGTGGCTCTCCTTTTACTTCAAGAGCCCCCAGACGGCACCCGGCCTCTATCCCGAGCACGACCTGTTCATCCAGCACACCAAGCTCAAGAACACCCTCCGGTACATGATGGGCGAGGAGCAGATCACTCATCTGGGCATCGAGTACTACCAGGAAGCGTGATGAAGTATTTTCACCGGACCCACATCTCCCCCGACGACGTGCTCGTGCGGGCGACGGCCTTCTTCGGCAGCCGGCTTGCCCCGGCCGAGGAGCTGCCGCGCCGCCGCCGGTTTGCCGGGACCCTCGGCCAGGTGAGCGTCACCGTGCAGGCCGAGGGCGGCCACTATACTCTCGTCACCGTCGAGACCAACCAGGTTGGCGAGAGCGAAGCAGACAAACTCGCCAAGCGCTTCCTCACCATCGTGCACACGATGGCGGAGCCGACCCATCGTCCGATCGGCGCGTACTAAGGACCCGCTCAGGAGAACCATGATGACTTGGATGGCCTCACAGTTTCGCCGGCCCTACGCACTGGCTTTGAGCCTGCTGGCGGCCCTTGCACTCGGGCCGCTCACGGCGGGCGCGCTGCTCGCCCAGGCGGCCGCACCGACCCACGAGGGTGGCGAGGCCACCCTGGTGGTACCGGATCTGAGCCAGGTCCAGTTCCTCGGTCTGGACGGCCGGACGTTGCTGCTCGGCGGGCTCGTGGTCTGCGTGCTGGGGCTCCTCTTCGGCCTGGTGATCTATACCGAGCTCCGGAAGATGGCGGTCCACAGCTCGATGCTGGAGGTCTCGGAGCTGATCTACGAGACCTGCAAGACCTACCTCATCACCCAGGGGAAGTTCATCCTGATCCTCGAGCTGTTCATCGGGATCGTGATGGCGCTGTATTTCGGGGTGCTGCGGCACTTCGAGGCTCAACGGGTGGTGATCATCCTGCTGTTCAGTCTGGTGGGCATCGCCGGGAGCTATGGCGTGGCCTGGTTCGGCATCCGGGTCAACACCTTCGCCAACTCCCGCACCGCCTTCGCCAGCCTTCGGGGCAAGCCGTTCCCGCTCTATCAGATCCCCCTCAAGTCGGGGATGAGCATCGGGATGCTGCTGATCAGCGTGGAGCTGTTCATCATGCTCTGCATTCTGCTCTTCATCCCGGGGGAGTACGCCGGACCCTGCTTCATCGGGTTCGCCATCGGCGAGTCGCTCGGCGCGTCGGCCCTCCGGATCGCGGGCGGCATCTTCACCAAGATCGCCGACATCGGCTCCGACCTGATGAAGATCGTGTTCAACATCAAGGAGGACGACGCGCGGAACCCGGGCGTCATCGCCGACTGCACCGGCGACAACGCCGGCGACTCCGTGGGACCCAGCGCCGACGGGTTCGAGACCTACGGCGTGACCGGCGTCGCGCTGATCTCCTTCATCCTGCTGGCCGTGCCGACCGAGCTGGTCCAGGTGCAACTGCTGGTCTGGATCTTCGCCATGCGGGTGCTCATGATCGTCGCGAGCGGGGCGTCGTACCTGCTCAACGACACCATCGCCACCAGCAAGTACTCCACCGTGAGCAAGATGAACTTCGAGGCGCCGCTCACCTCCCTGGTGTGGCTCACCTCGATCGTGTCGGTGGTGACGACCTACATCGCCTCCTATCTGCTGATCCACGACCTGGGCGACGGCAGCCTCTGGTGGAAGCTCTCGACCGTGATCACCTGCGGCACTTTGGCGGGGGCGATCATCCCGGAGTTCGTCAAGGTGTTCACCTCGGTGGACTCCCGCCACGTCCGTGAGGTGGTGACCTCCTCGCGGGAGGGCGGCGCGTCGCTCAACATCCTCTCGGGCCTGGTGGCGGGCAACTTCAGCGCCTACTGGCTGGGCATGACGATCGTGTTCCTCATGAGCATCGCCTACGCGGTGAGCACGCTCGGGCTGGCCGATCTCATGGCCGCCCCGGCCGTCTTCGCCTTCGGCCTGGTGGCGTTCGGCTTCCTCGGCATGGGGCCGGTGACGATCGCGGTGGATTCCTACGGGCCGGTTACCGATAACGCCCAGTCGGTCTACGAGCTCTCGGTCATCGAGACCCTGCCGGGCATCAAGCAGGAGCTCCGGAGGGACTACGGCTTCGACGTCGACTTCGAGTCGGCCAAGCACTTCCTGGAGGAGAACGACGGGGCGGGGAACACCTTCAAGGCGACCGCCAAGCCGGTGCTCATCGGCACGGCGGTGGTCGGCGCCACCACGATGATCTTCGCCATCATCGTGCTGCTGACCAACGGGCTCACCGAGCACCTCGACCAGCTCTCGCTGCTGCACCCGCCGTTCCTGCTCGGCCTCATCTCCGGCGGCGCCATCATCTACTGGTTCACCGGCGCGTCGATCCAGGCGGTCACCACCGGGGCCTACCGGGCGGTCGAGTTCATCAAGGCGAACATCCGGCTGGACGTCGCCACGAAGGCATCGGTGGCGGACAGCAAGAAGGTGGTCGAGATCTGCACCCAGTACGCCCAGAAGGGGATGTTCAACATCTTCCTCACCGTCTTCTTCGCGACCCTGGGCTTCGCCTTCGTGGAGCCGTACTTCTTCGTCGGCTACCTGATCTCGATCGCCCTCTTCGGGCTGTACCAGGCGGTGTTCATGGCCAACGCGGGCGGAGCGTGGGACAATGCCAAGAAGATCGTGGAGGTCGAGCTCAAGCAGAAAGGCACCGACCTGCACGCCGCAACGGTGGTCGGAGACACGGTTGGCGATCCGTTCAAGGACACTTCCTCCGTGGCGCTCAACCCGATCATCAAGTTCACCACGCTGTTCGGCCTGCTCGCCGTGGAGCTGGCGGTGAGCCTCACGGCCGATCGCGGAGTCGGGCTCACCCGGGCGCTGGCCGCCATCTTCCTGGCCGTGTCGGTCTTCTTCGTCCACCGGTCGTTCTACGGGATGCGCATCGTCGCCCCCGAGCCGAGCGTGACCGGCCGGCCGGTGGCGGTGAAGGTCTGAGCCCCACGGAGCACGGGGACCAACGCGGGGGCGCCGGGTCGGCGCCCCCGCGTTAGTCTTCAGACATCCTTCCCAGCTTTCTCCCTCATCCTGCCCTCGTCCGGAGGCACTTCGAGCGATGACGCAACGAGGCGATGAGATCGACCGCCGGGCCTTTCTCGGCTACGCCGCCCTCTTGGGTGCCTCCGCCGTCGGCGGCCCACTCGCGCCTCGGCCAAGCCTCCCACCGATCGGGAGGCAGCGCGGTCGGTCCGCACGCGATCCATTCGACGTCGAGGAAGCGACCATCCGGGATCTGCAGTCCGCGATGGAAGCGGGCCGGGTGACGGCCCGCGAGCTGGCGGAGCGCTATCTCGAGCGCATTGATGGGCTGGATCGGCAGGGACCGGCACTCCACAGCATTCTCGAGACCAATCCAGAGGCGCTGTCGCTGGCGGAGGCGCTGGACCGGGAGCGGAAGTCCGGCAGCACTCGCGGTCCGCTCCACGGAATTCCGGTCCTCCTCAAGGACAACGTCGGCACGGCGGACCGGATGACGACCACGGCCGGGTCCCTCGCTCTCGAGGGCTCGATCCCGCCGCGCGACGCGTTCCTGGTCGAACGACTGCGCGCCGCCGGGGCCGTCCTGCTCGCCAAGACCAACATGAGCGAATGGGCCAACATCCGCTCCAGCCGATCGAGCAGTGGCTGGAGCGCGCGCGGCGGCCAGTGCCGCAACCCGTACGTGCTGGATCGCAATCCCTGCGGTTCGAGCTCGGGCTCCGGTGTCGCCGTGTCCGCCAACTTCGGTGCCGTGGCGATCGGGACGGAGACCGACGGCTCGATCGTGTGTCCCGCCTCCACCAACGGGGTGGTGGGCCTCAAGCCCACGGTGGGTCTGGTGAGCCGCGCGGGCATCGTGCCGATCTCCCACACCCAGGACACCGCGGGCCCGCTCACCCGCACGGTGGCGGACGCGGCCGCGCTGCTCGGCACCATCGCGGGCGTCGACCCGCGTGATGCGGCCACCCGACCCGCCGGGGCAGAGGGGAAGACCGACTACACCAAGTATCTCGAGCTCGGGGCGCTCAAGGGAGCGCGGATCGGCGTCGCGCGCGCCAAGTTCTTCGGGTACAGTGACGCGGCCGACCGGCTGACCGAGGCCGCGATCGACGTGATGAAGCAGGAGGGCGCGATCGTCGTGGACCCCGCGGATGTGCCGCACGCGGGGAAATACGACGACGCCGAGCTCGAGGTGCTGCTGTATGAGCTCAAGGCCGATCTCGACGCGTACCTCAGAGAACTGGGCCCCGATGCGCCGGTCAAGAACCTGGCTGAGGTGATCGACTTCAACCAGCGGCACCGCGAGCGCGAGATGCCGTTTTTCGGCCAGGACCTGATGATCAAGGCCCAGGCCAAGGGCCCGCTCAGCGCCCCGGCCTACCGGCGGGCCCTCGCCAGATGCCGACGGCTCTCGCGCGAGCTCGGCATCGATGCGGTGATGACGAAGTACCGGCTCGACGCGCTGGTGGCGCCGACCGGCAATCCGGCGTGGCCCACCGATCTGGTGAACGGCGACCACTTCACCGGCTCCAGCAGCACGCCGGCCGCGGTGGCCGGGTACCCGAGCATCAGCGTGCCGGCCGGGTTCGCCTTCGGGCTGCCGGTCGGGATCTCGCTGTTCGGGCGGGCCTGGAGCGAGCCGACGCTGATCCGGCTGGCCTACTCCTACGAGCAGGCCAGCAAGCTCCGCCAGCCGCCGCGCTTCCTCCCGACCATCGATCCGGCGACCGGATGACCGCGGCAGGCGGCCCGCAAGAACTCCGCGCGGTTCCCTCGTCTCTGGAACGATTGCGAGCCCGAGCTCCGGCTGACGTTCAACGCGCTTGACTCTCCTCTCACGGGGGTGGACTTTCCAGCCCGGATCACGTCTCCCCCAACCGGGACCTGCATGGCTGTGACCAGTGCGCTTGTCTCCGATCCGGCCGCCCGGGCCGGGCTGTCCCGCGATCAACTCCTCGAGATTTATTACTGGATGCGCCTCACCCGGTCGCTGGAGGAGCGGCTGGTCAATCTCTATCGCCAGACCAAAGTCGTCGGCGGCCTGTTCCGCTCCCTTGGCCAGGAGGCCTGCGCGGTGGGCTCGGCCTACGCGTTGCGACGCGAGGACGTGCTGTCTCCGCTCATTCGTAATCTCGGCTCCATGCTGGTGAAGGGCGCCAGCCCGGTCGAGGTGGTCCGGCAGTACATGGCCACCGGCGATTCCCCTACCCGCGGCCGGGAGCTCAATATCCACTTCGGCGACCTGGAGGAGCGAAACTTCCTGGGCCAGATCTCCCACCTGGGAGACATGGTGCCGGTGATGGCCGGTGTGACGCTCTCGTTCAAGCTGCGGAAGGAGTCACGGGTCGGTCTGGTGTACGTGGGGGACGGCGCCACTTCCACCGGGGCGTTCCACGAGGGGATCAACTTCGCGGCCGTGCAGCGCTGCCCCCTGGTGGTCATCGTGGAGAACAACGGCTATGCCTACTCCACCCCGACGTCCCGCCAATGCGCCGCCGAGCGACTGGCCGACAAGGCCGCGGGGTACGGCATTCAGGGCGCGCGCGCCGACGGCAACGATGTGCTCGCCACCTACCAGGTGACCAGCCAGGCCGTCGATCGGGCACGGAGCGGCGGCGGGGTGACCCTGATCGAGCTCATGACCTACCGCCGCAAGGGACATGCGGAGCACGACAACCAATCGTACGTCGCACCTGGGGAAATCGAGCGCTGGGCCAGCGAGAACGATCCGCTGGATCGCTACGTGGACCGGCTCACCGGCACCGAGGGGTTCAGCGTCTCGGAGCTCGAGGGCGTCGACGCCAGAGTGGTGCAGGAGGTCGACCGCGCCACCGACCTGGCCGAGGCGTCGCCGCCACCGGAGCCTCGCGATGGCCTGCTCGGCGTCTACGCCGATCCGCCCGCCGCGCCGGCGCTGTGGTACCGCGAGGGTCTCCGGACGGCGGTCGAGCAGCACGAGCGGCCCGCGAGCTGGGGGACCCACGATGGCTGAGGTCACCTACCTCGAGGGCATTCGCCAGGCGCTCTTCGAGGAGATGGAGCGCGACCCCAACGTCTTCTGTATGGGCGAGGACATCGGCGCGTACGGCGGCGCGTTCAAGGTGACCGACGGCCTGCTGGGCCGGTTCGGCGCCGACCGCGTCATCGACACGCCCATCAGCGAGACCGGCTTCGTCGGCGCGGCGGCCGGGGCGGCCCACATGGGCATGCGACCGGTGTGCGAGATGCAGTTCATCGACTTCCTCTCCTGCGCCTACAGCATCCTCACCAACTATGTCGCCACCGCGCGCTACCGCGCCTTCCTCCAGTGCCCCATGGTGGTCCGCGGTCCGAGCGGCGGGTACGTGCGCGGTGGGCCGTTCCATTCGCAGAACCCGGAGGCCGCCTTCCTCCACACGCCGGGCCTCAAGATCGTCTACCCGGCCACGGCCAGCGACGCGAAGGGGCTGATGAAGGCCGCCATCCGCGACGATGATTGCGTGCTCTTCTTCGAGCACAAATACCTGTACCGCCGGATCAAGGAAGAGCTGCCGCCGGGTGACCACGTCGTGCCGATCGGCAAGGCGCGGGTGGCGCGTCAGGGAAGCGATCTGTCGATCATCACCTACGCCGCCACCGTGTGGAAGGCGCTGGAGGCGGCCGAGCAGTTGGAGCGGGAGGACGGATTGTCGGTCGAAGTCCTGGATCTCCGCTCGCTGCTCCCGCTGGACGACGAGGCCACCGTGGCCACGGTCCGAAAGACCAACCGGGTCCTCATCGTCCACGAGGACACGGTGACGGGCGGCATCGCGGGCGAGATCACCGCCCGGATCAACGACCTGGCATTCGAGTGGCTGGACGCCCCGGTCAAACGGGTCGCCGCCCACGATGTGCCGTTGCCGTACGCCCCCCAACTGGAGGACTTCGTCCTCCCGCAGGTGCCCGACATCATCCGCGCGGCGAGGTGGCTGGCGGCGTACTAGGAGACGGAGAGATACGCATGGCAAAGATTGACGTCATCATGCCCCAGATGGGCGAGTCGATTGCGGAGGGCACGCTCTCCCGCTGGATCAAGAAGGTCGGCGACCCGGTCAAGCGGGACGAGCCGATCTTCGAGATCTCGACCGACAAGGTCGACGCCGAGATCCCCGCCCCGTCCGCCGGGGTCCTCGCGGAGATCCTGGTGACCGAGGGCCAGACCGTCGCGGTGCAGACCGTGGTGGCGCGGATCGAGACCGAGGCGGCGGTCGGGGCACCGCAGCCGGCGCCGGTCGCCGCCGCGCCTGCGGTCACGGCTCCGGCCGTTCCGGCGCCGGCCACGCCCGCCCCCGCCTCCGCGGCCTCCGCGGCCGCGCCGTCGCGCGAGAAGACCCCCACGCCGGCATCAGCCGCACCGGCCCCGCTGCCATCCGCGCCCAGGGCCGCCACCCGGCCGGCCCCGGAGGCGGAACGCTCGGCTTCCGCCGGGAACGGCGTTCCCGAGACCGCCGAAGAGCGCCTCCGCCGCCGCTCCACGCCCCTGGTGCGGAAGATGGCGGCGGAACACAATCTCGACTTGAGCGCCATTCCCGGCAGCGGCATCGCGGGTCGGGTCACCAAGAACGACGTGCTCAGCTATCTCGAAGCGGGTCCGGCGGCGGTCCCCGAGCTGGTCGCGCCCTCCGCCGCTGCGCCCGCGGCGGCTCCTGCGGCGCCCGCCACCATGGCCCCGGCCGGCGCGCCGCGCGGTCCCACCGGCGTCGAGCCCTGGCCCGGCGACCGGGTCGAGCCCTGGTCCCGGATCCGGAAACTGACGGCGGAGCACATGGTGATGTCCCGCCGGACCTCACCGCACGTGAACACCATCTTCGAGGTCGACTACACCCGGATCGCGCAGCTTCGGGCCAGGAAGAAGCAGGAGTACGCCGACCGCGGCGTGAACCTCACCTACCTCGCCTTCATCGCGAAGGCGGTGGCCGACGGCCTGAGAAGGCACCCGGGCCTGAACGCCGCCGTCGCTGGGGAGAGCACCATTCTCCGCCGGGACATCAACCTCGGCATCGCGGTCGCCCTCGAGTGGGGCCTCATCGTGCCCGTGGTCAAGCACGCCGACGAGCTGTCCCTGCTGGGTCTCGCCCGGGCGATCAACGATCTGGGCGAGCGGGCCCGAAACAAGAAGCTCAGTCCCGACGAAGTGCAGAAGGGCACGTTCACCATCACCAATCCGGGTGTGTTCGGCTCGGTGATCGGCACCCCGATCATCAACCAGCCGCAGGCGGCCATCCTCTGCGTCGGATCGATCGAGAAGCAGCCCGCCGTGGTGACCGTGGACGGCACCGACAGTCTCGCCATCCGGACCAAGGGCATGCTTTCGCTCGCCTTCGACCACCGAATCGTGGACGGCGCCGACGCTGACCGCTTCATGGCCGACATCAAGACCAGCCTCCAGCAGTTCCCGGAGGCCGCCGTCTAGCATGCCCCGCACGCTCACCGTGTCCCGGGTGAGGGTGCGGGCTGGATCGGAAGACGCGTATCTCGCGGGTATCCGCGAGCTGGCGGCCCTGGCGGAGGCGCGGGGCTGGCATCTCTGGGTCTTCCGCCGGCCGGACGATCCGCGGGTCTTTCTCGAGTGCAGCGAGAGTGCGAGCCGGGAGACCCACCGAACGGCCGGGGAGCGACCGGCGGACGAGCGCCGCATCGAGGAACGGCTCCGGGCCGTCGCGACGTATGAGCCTGGAGCCTGGGACCTGTGGGAGGAAGTGAGGAGCAGCGACTGATGCCCCGGCGAATCATCGAAGTGGACGGTCAGCAGTGGGAGGTCGCCGTCAGCGGCCGGCTCACCCAGTACACCAAGGATGAGTTCGGCCTCGTCTTCAGTCGTGGCACCGGTCCCGGCCGGGAGCAGCGGGTGGTGCGCTACTCGCCGCTCGGGGCCAAGAGTCGGGAACTGTCGCTGGGCGAGCTGAGCGATGCGGAGCTCCGGGAGCTCCTGGCGTACTCCCAGCCATCCTGGACCGCACCTGAGATGGGATACCGCCGCTGACCCCACCCGCTTCGGCGCCCGCGGGCGCCACGATCGATATGCACGTGCACTCCACCGCATCGGACGGGAGTCTCTCCCCCGAGAGCGTCGTGGGGCGCGCGTTGGCCGCGGGTCTCGGAGCGATCGCCCTCACCGACCACGACACGCTCGCCGGCGTGCCGGACGCCACGGCGGCGGGAGAGCGGCTGGGTCTTCGGGTCATCGGCGGATGCGAGTTCTCCGCCGCCGCGCCCTGGGGTGAGATGCACGTGCTGGGCTACTTTCTGCCGTCCCAGTCCCCCGAGCTGGAGACCTTCCTGGAGCGCTGCCGGGCCGATCGCGTGCGCCGCGGCCGGGAGATGGTCACCCGGCTTCAGGCGCTCGGCGTGGGACTCGAGTTCGAGGACGTGCTGCGGGAGTCCCGCGGTGGCGCGGTGGGCCGGCCCCATGTGGCGCGCGCGGTGGTCCGCCGGGGCGGAGCGGCCGATGTAGGCCAGGCGTTCGACCGGTACATCGGCCGGGGCCGACCGGCGTTCGTCGACAAGGTGCTGCCCCGGTTCCAGGAGATCACCGAGCTGGTGCACGGAGTGCGCGGAATCGTCTCCGTCGCCCACGTGAAGGAACGAGGCACCCGGTCGTTCCTGGAGCGCCTCAAACAGGAGGGCCTCGACGCGGTCGAGACCCGGCATCCGAGCCACGATCCCGAGCTGCGCTCCCGGCTCACCGACATCGCGCTCCGGCTGGGGCTGGAGCGGACCGGGGGGAGTGACTGGCATGGCGACCCCGAGCCGGGGGAGAGCCATGGCGCCCTGGGCTCCCAGGAGGTGCCGATCGAATGGCTCGAGCGGCTCGAGGTGCTCCGCCCCGGCCCGGCGGCTTCGGTCGGCCCATGACCGCGCTGCTGCCGGCAGGAAGCCAGGCTCCCGGCTTCACCGCCGCCGGGTCGGACGGAGGGACCTATCGACTGGATCAACTCCTGCCCCAGTCGCGCGTCCTGCTGGTCTTCTATCCCGGCAACGACACCCCTGGCTGAAATCGGCAACTCTCCGCCGTGCGCGACGAGATCGCCGACTACCAATCCTGCGGTGTGCGCCCCTTCGGCGTGAACCCCGCCTCGACCATGAGCCACGCCGGTTACGCCGCTCGGCTGCGCCTGCCGTTTCCCCTCCTGTCCGATCCCGAGCTTGCCATCAGCCGGGCCTATGGCGCCGTGCAGCCGGATGGGGCGACGATCGCGCGGTCGGTGTGCCTGGTCGACCGGGATGGTACCATTCTGTACAGCCAACGCGGCGCCCCAGGCGCCAGGATGATCCTGGAAGGATTGAGGTGTCCATGACTTCGCGGGTGTACGATTTCGACGGCAAGGTAGTGTTGGTGACCGGCGTCGGCCGCGCCGGCCAGATCGGCAACGCGGTGGCGCTCGCATTCGGCCGCGCCGGTGCCAAGATCGTGGCCTGCGATCTCAACGCGGTCGGAGTCGCGAAACGGGTCCGGGAGTTCGGCGCCCTCGGCGTGGATGCCCGGCCCTGCGCCGGCGATCTGAGTCAGCCGGACATCGCCGCGCTGGCCGTGGAGATCGCGCTCAACCAGTTCGGTCGGCTGGACGTGGTGGTGAACGTGGCGGGCGGGCTCACCACCTACGGGCCGATCGCGGAGCTCACCCTGGCCGCCATCGACCGCGAGCTGGCGATCAACCTCAAGACCACCATCGTCGTCAGCCAGGCGGCTATCCCGGCGCTCGCGCGGACCCAGGGGTGCATCGTCAATTTCGCCTCGATCGCCTACTTCAACCCGCAAAGCCCGATGGCGCTCTACTCCGCCGCCAAAGCCGCGGTGGCGGGCTTCACCCGGAGCCTGGCGCTCGAGCTCGCGGATCGGCAGATCCGGGTCAACGCTGTGGCACCCGGCATGGTGCGTACCGCCGACAATGTGGCGGCCTCCGGCGAGGCCGCCGAATACGTCGAGCTGGCGGACATCACCGACGGGGTGATGTCCCTGGCGAGCTCCGGTCCGGCCGCCGTCACCGGCCAGATCCTGGCGATCGCCGCCGGGATGACCAGTCCGCCCTGATGGAGTTGCGCGGGCGGGTCGCCCTCGTCACCGGCGCGGGACGCCGTCTCGGACGGGCGCTGGCCCAGGCGCTGGCCGACCGCGGCATGACGCTGGCCATTCATCATCACGCCTCCTCGGAGGGCGCTGCCGAACTCCGCGACTCGATCGTCGCGGCCGGCGGCCGGGCGGCCTGCTTCGCCGCGGACCTCGCCGATCCCGCGGCCGCGGCGGAGCTTCCGCGACGTGTCGTGGCGGAGTTCGGCCGGCTCGATGTCCTGGTGAACTCCGCGGCGGTCATGCACCGCCGCTCCTTCGAGGACACCACGCCCGCCCAGTGGGACGCAGTGCTGGACCTCAATCTCCGCTCGGCTTTCTTCTGCAGCCAGGGCGCCGCTCCTGCGCTTCGCGCCGCCCGGGGGAAAGTGGTGAACCTGGCCGACCTGAGCGGCCTGGAGCCGTGGCCCGGCTTCGCCGCGCATTCCATCAGCAAGGCCGGCGTGGTGATGCTCACCAAGGTGCTGGCGCGTGCCCTCGCGCCGGAGGTGACGGTGAATGCGATCGCGCCGGGAGCCGTGCTCGTCCCCGAGGCCTACGACGCGGAGGAGCGGAACCGGCTG
>JBBSHB010000021.1:0-32702 GCA_038253515.1 Gemmatimonadales bacterium
ACCACTACGACCGCTCGCTGGACGACGTGCGCACCAAGGTGAGCTACGACCTGGAGTACATCCGCCGCCAGAGCCTGCGCGAAGACCTCCGCATCATGCTCAAGACCATCCCCGTCATCCTCCTCCGCCGCGGCGGCTGGTAGCTCGACCCAGCCGCTGGTGTACCTCGGGTCCAATCCCAGCTAGCCCGCGCGCCCGGAACGGCTATTGCTACTCCCCGGCGAGCCATGCGGGTATTTTCGGAGACAGCCCCCAGCAAAGCGACGACCCATCATGACGGTACCCGGCACGCCCGCAGCGCCTCCGGCCGCGCCCGACCTCTCGGTCGTGGCACCGCTGTTCAACGAGTCAGAGAACGTGAGGCCGCTGGTGGAGTGGATCGTCCAGGCGCTTCAGGACGAGCCCCGATCCTACGAGATCATCCTGGTGGACGACGGCAGCCGCGACGACACCTGGACTCAGGTCGCGCAGGTGGCGGCGACCGACCGCCGCATCCGGGGCCTGCGCCTGGGCCGCAACGTGGGACAGACCGCCGCGATGATGGCGGGCTTCGATCACGCCCAGGGGCAGGTGGTGGTGTCGCTCGACGGGGACTTGCAGAACGACCCACGCGATATCCCCGCCCTGATCGCCAAGCTGGACGAGGGCTACGAGCTGGTCTGCGGATGGCGGGAGCGGCGACAGGACAAGCTGCTGCTTCGGAAGATCCCCTCCTGGGTGGCCAACCGCATCATCCGCCGTTTGACCGGCGTGCCCATCACCGACAACGGCTGCTCGCTCAAGGCGTACCGCCGCACGCTGCTGAATCGTATCTCGCTCTACGCCGAGCAACACCGGTTCATCCCCGCCCTGTCGGCCAGCGTGGGAGCCCGGATTGCCGAGATGCCGGTGCGGCATCACGCGCGCCGCTTCGGCGAGAGCAAGTATGGGATCTCCCGCACGGTGAAGGTGCTGGCGGACCTGGTGACCCTGAAGATGATCACGACCTTCCGCTCGCGACCGCTGGTGGGGTTCATCACCGCATCGCTCCTTCCGCTGGGGGCGGCGCTGGTCTTTACCATCCTCTGGCTGGTCGCGCTGACGCAGTTCGGCCCGGTGAAATCCACGGCACTGGTCTTTCCCGGCGCGGCTGCCCTCTGGCTCGCGACGGCACTGTATCTATTCATGCTCGGGCTGGTGGCTGAGGTGGCGCTTCGCAGCGAGCAGGCAAGCGCCAACGCCACCCCGACCGCCTGGGAGGTCGGTTGACATGACAGCCAAGGGAGTCCTGATGGAGCCACTGCAGACGCCCCTGTTCGCGGCCCATCCCACCGGGGAGCGGCTGGTGTCTGTGGTGGTTCCGGTGGTGGAGCGGGTCGACGACCTGGTCGCCATCTACCGCGAGTTCGCTCCGGTGCTGGCCACTCGCGGCGAACGGTTCGAGTTTCTGTTCGTTTTCGATGGTGGCTTCGAGCCCAGTCCCGAACTGCTGGCGCTGAGCCGGGAGGTGGCGGACATCCACCTGTTGCGCTTTGCCCAGCGCTTCGGGGAGACGGCGGCGCTGCGGCTGGGGATCGAGCGGAGCCGGGGTGAGGTGATTCTCACGCTGCCCGCCTACCCCCAGGTGCGTCCCGAGGGCCTCGGGCCGCTGCTCGAGGTGATGGACGGTGGCGCCGACATGGCCGTGGCCAACCGATCGCCCCGGCTGGACAGCTGGCTCAACCGGATGCAGTCGCGTGCCTTTCAGTGGATTCTGGGCGGCATCTCCGAGCATCGCTTTCACGACATGGCGTGCGGGGTCCGGGCCATGAGCCGGCGAGTGGCGGAGGCGCTTCCGCTCTACGGGGACATGCATCGCTTCATCCCGGCGATCGCGATGCGGGAAGGCTTCGTGGTCGAGGAGGTGGCGGTTCCGCAGCATCCCAGGAACGCGGGGACGCGGGTGTACGGTCCGGCGGTGTATTTCCGCCGCCTACTCGATATCGCGACCTTCTTCTTCCTGGCCAAGTTCACCGAGAAGCCACTTCGCTTCTTCGGACTGGTCGGGTCGGCTTTCCTGGGTGTCGGTGGGGTGGTCTCCTTCGCATTGCTGGTGGAGCGGCTCCGCGGCAATCCGATCGCCAATCGACCGATGCTGCTGCTTGGGGTGCTGCTGATCGCCCTGGGCGTGCAGCTGATCGGATTGGGACTGGTCGGGGAGATCATCGTCCACCTTCGCGCGCCGCATCGACGGGCGTACCGCGTCCGAGAGCGGATCTGAATGCGCCGGGGCTGCCCTCGGCGGACCTGCCTCCCCGTCTTCCTGGGTCGCAAATCACGGCAAGTACAATGAAATCAGGGCATTCTTTGGGGTGGCAGTGTAAAATTCATCCACGGCCGGCCGCAGACCGATGGCGTCAATCCAGTCTGCCGCTGCCTTGGGTTCGCTGATCCGGAATGCCGCTCGGCGGACGTAGTCTCCCGGGCTCAGAGCGAGTGACCAATGGCGGGGACGCAGGCCGACATCGAGTTCGGCGGACCGACCTCGGGGTTCCACTGGGGCGCCGCCGGGGGCTGGGCGAGGTGATTCGTCGACCTGGGATGCCCGCTGCTGGGCCGGAGGCCTCCAGGTGAAGATCCTCCTCGTCGCTCCCCATCCGTTCTTTCAAGACCGCGGCACCCCCATCGCCGTCCGGAAGGTCCTGGAGTTCCTCAGCGCGCGCGGTCACCAGGTAGACCTGCTGACGTTCCATGAGGGTGCCGACGTCGAGATTCCCAACTGCCGCATCTTCCGGATCGTCCGGGTGCCAGGGATCCGGAACATCCGCCCGGGATTCTCGCTCAAGAAGATCGTCTGCGACACCTTCATGTTCGCCAAGTGCCTGGGGATGGTCCGCCGCACCCGGTACGATCTCATTCACGCCGTCGAGGAAGGAGCGTTCATCGCGGCGGTCATGCAGGCCATCGCCGGCGTGCCCTATGTCTATGACATGGACTCCTCGCTCGCCGAGCAACTGGTCGAGACCTATCCCGAGCTGCAGATCGTCTTCCCGATCCTCCGGCGGCTCGAGGCGGTGGCCGTGCGGCGCAGCCTCGGCGTGCTGACGGTCTGCGCGGCGCTGGAGGACGTGGCGCTGGCCCATGCCCCGGGGAAGCCGGTAGGCCGGGTGGAGGATAGCACCCTGCTCACCGGCGCGGCCCCATGCAGCCAGAATGGCGACGCGCGTCTCCCTCAGGGCGCGGGCGGGGGCCCGGTGGTGATGTACGTCGGAAACCTGGAGGGGTACCAGGGAATCGGCCTACTGCTGGAGGGCTTCCGCCACACGCTGGCGCGGGTTCCCACCGCCAGGCTGGTGATCGTGGGCGGCCGGGGCGACGACGTCGACCGCTACCGGAACCTCGCGACGTCACTCGGCATCCTGCCCGCGGTCTACTTCACCGGTCCCCGTCCGCTCGCGCTGTTGGGTGACCTCTTCCGCCAGGCGGACGTGCTGGTCTCGCCCCGCCTCAAGGGACTCAACACGCCGATGAAGATCTACTCCTACCTGGACTCCGGCACGGCGGTGCTGGCCACCCGGGTCCGCACCCACACACAGGTACTGAACGACGAGAACTCCTACCTGGTCGAGCCCGAGCCGGTGGCCCTCGGCGGCGGCCTCGCCGAGCTGTTGAGCGACACCGCGTTGCGGGAGCGGCTCGCTCGCCAGGCCAAAGCCTACGTCCAGCGGGAGTTCACGCCGGAGGCGGCGTTGCGCAAGCTGGACACCTTCTACCGGCAGATGGAGTCCAGGGCGGTCGAGGCCAGGGCGTGAAGCGGCTGGGGTACTCCCCGACACTGCGAAGCATGGTGGTCTATGGCGCGGCGTGGATGGGATTCGCGGCCGAGGGCGCGGCAGTCGATGGTCGCTCGTCGTGACCTGATCGGCGACGGTGGGGCTTCCCCGGCTACCGCGCCGCGATCGGATCAGGAGTCGTCTGACCGTGCCCGGCCACTGGGCCGGGGCGGTCGATGTAGCCGTTCGCCACGTACCAGTCGAGCGTCCTCCGGATCCCCTCCCCGAGGCTCACCTCCGGCAGGTACCCGAGCAGCCGCTTGGCCTTCTCGATGCTGAACGCCCGACTCTTGGTATAGAAATCCACCCGGCGCCGGTGGATCGGCGGCTCGATGCCGAACGGGACGCAGAGCTTCTCGCAGATCGTCCCGGCGATCTGGAACGGACGGGCGGGCAGGCGGAGCCGCGGCGGCGGGACCCCGGCTGCCGCCGCGATCATGGCCGCGAGCTCCCGCAGCCTCTCGTAGCGCTCCCCGCCCAGAATGAAGACTTCGCCTACCGCCCGTGGATGGGTGCCGAGGAGGCGCAGCCCCCGGACGAGGTCGTCGACATACACCATGTGATAGTAGTTCTCGCCGCCGCCAACCAGGGGAAACCGGCGTCGGGCCACCATCCGGAACAGCTTGAGAAGGCGGGTATCCCCCGGGCCGTAGATTGCCGTCGGGCGGGCGACGGTCAGCGGGAGCCGATCGCAGTAGGAGAGCGCCAGCCGCTCGGCCTCGCATTTGGTCTCCTGATAGACGTCCCCCGGATGGTACGCCGCGCCCTCGTCGGCAGGGGGGACGGCGATGTGGCCGTGGACCCCCACGGTGCTGCAGTGGACGTACCGACGGACACCCGACGCGACTGCTGCGTCGAGCAGCCTGCGCGACGCCGCCACGTTCACTTCCCGGTAATGGAGATCGCTGTGCTTGGCCTCCCGGTAGACGGCCGCGAGGTGATAGACCGTCTGCACACCCGGCATCGCTCGGGGAGCCAGCTCGGGGTCGGCGAGATCCCCCGCGATGACCTCTACCTCGGGCGGAAGCAGCTCGCGGGCGCGGCTGGACGAGCGGACGATCGCCCGGACCCGCTCGCCATCCGCGACCAGCGCCCGGACGAGATGCCTGCCGGTGAATCCTGTCGCTCCGGTCACCAGCGTGAGCGGAGTCCCGTCCGATTGTGCGGTCATACGCTCTCTCATAACTCTCTGGGGCCTGGGGCGACTGTGACGATGGTCACGCCCCGGTTCGCCGGATTACTCAATCATAGGACCATTGGGCTTATTATGCTGCGAGGGCGCCGCGATTGGAGGCGTCGTTGCCGATGCGCGCGCTGCGCCGCTGGTGGAGGTCGGCACTCACCCCTGCGAGGAATGAGTATTCTCATGCCAGTCGCGCCTCGCGCCGTGCATGCAGGCGCCGAGGATCGGGCGAGCGAGACCGGCCCCGGGCAGCCGCCGCTCCGGATCGGACTCATGCTCCGAGCGATCGACGACGTCGATGGTCAGGGCATCTACATCCGCAAGCTGTGCGACGCGTTGTTCGAGGTGGACACCCGGAACCAGTACGTCGCGTTCTACAGCGACCCCGGCCAGGCGGGCCGCTACCGCGGCCGTCCCAATGTCCGCGAGGTGGTGGTGCCGGGGCGCGCCAAGCTGCTCTGGGACCAGGTGCTGGTTCCTCTCGCGGCACGCCGTGAGCACCTCGACGTCCTCTTCCATCACAAGTTCAGCATTCCCCTTCTGGCACCCTGTCCCACGGTGGTCCAGCAGCGGGGCACCGAGTACTGGAGTCACCCGGAATTCTACGTCGGCTGGTCGGGACGGGTGGACCGGCTCTACAACCGCCTGCTGATCCCGCTGTACTGCCGGCGCGCCGTTCGGGTGCTCACCAACTCCGACACCCTGGGCGACGAGCTGGTGCGCCACGCCGGCGTTCCCCGATCCAAGCTGCGCACGGTCTACGCCGCGGCTGACGAAAGCTTCCGGCCCATTTCCGATCCCGCGACGCTCGTCCGGGTGCGGCAGCGCTACGCTCTCCCGGCGGAGCCGTTCCTCCTGATGGTGGTCAAGGGGCATCAGATCCTGGGACAGACGGCGGGAACCGCGCTCACCCCCAGGAAGAACGTGGCGGTGGCGCTCGACGCGTACGGGCGCATGCGACGGCGGACCGCCGAGGCCGGTACCGCCGTGCCGCCGCTCGTCATCCTCGGCATCGGAATCGCCGAGCGGCTGACGCCGGGGGCGATCGCCAGGTACACCGACCCTGCCGCCGTGCACACCCCGGGCTTCGTGGAATTCCACGACATGCCGGCCGTGTACGGCATGGCCCGAGCGTTGGTCTTCCCCTCCCGTTATGAGAGCTTCGGCATTCCCATCGTGGAGGCGATGGCGTGCGGATGCCCGGTGGTCACCGCGACGACCTCCGCGTGCCCGGAAGTCGCCGGCGATGCGGCGCTCCTGGTGGATCCGGATGACGTGGAGGAACTGGCGTCCGCGATGGAGCGGGTCAGCCTCGACGATGCGTTGGTCGAGGACCTGCGCCGCCGCGGCCTTCGCCGCGCGGTAGGCTTTTCCTGGACCCATAGCGCGCTCACGCTGCTGTCGGAGCTTCGGACCGCGGCGCGCCCCGCGCACCCCGCCGCGACATCGTCGTGACGTCCGAGGACGTTTCGGTGCCGCAGCCGCTGCCCGCCGAACTGGATGACCCGCTCGACGGCTCGCCCCATCTGTCGATCGGGAACGCCGGCGAAGGCGAGCTCGACGGCCCACCCGGAGACCTGAAGCGCAAGACGGCGCTGTCCATTCTGTGGACGATCGTCCGCACCGGCTCCGACTACTTCCTGTCCTTCGTCGTCTTCGCCCTGCTGGCCCGCAAGCTGGGCCCGGCCGCGTTCGGCGTGTTCGCCCTGGCAGCGGCATTCGCGGAGTTCGGGAAGATTCTTCCGTCCACCGGTCTGGTGAGCGCCCTCACCCGCGCCAAACAGGTGTCGGCAGCGATGGCGGATACCGTATTCTGGTCGACGCTCGGGCTCGCGTGCGTGATCGCCGCCCTGATCGCGCTGATCGCCCGCCCGCTCGCGACGGCCTTCGGCGCACCCGCGGTCGCTCCCTTGCTCACGGCGTTGGGTTTGATTCTCCCGGTGACCGCGGCGGGGGCGACCCACATCGCGCTCACCCTGCGGACCTTCGGGCACAAGGCGATGGCGTCGCGGTCGGTGGTGAGCGGGGCCCTGGGCGGCGCGGCGGCGCTCGCGGCCGCGTTGGCCGGCTGGGGGCCCTGGAGCCTCGTGGTGCAGCGGGGCGTCACCGAAGTTGCCGGGACGGCGATGGCCTGGCATGCGTACCGCTGGCTGCCCGGCCGGCGGTTTTCGTTCGGGGCACTCCGGAGCGTGGCCGGCTTCAGCACGAGCATGACGGTCACCCAGCTCCTCTACGTCGGCCTGGTGCGAGTGCAGGACCTCATCATCGGCCGCACGATCGGCGCCCCGGCCGTGGGCGTTTACCGTACCGCGTGGCGGACGGTCGAGCTGATCGCGCAGGGGGCGATCATGCCCTTCTCCCAGGTGTCGCTCCCCGCGCTCGCGCGGCTGCAGGACGACCTGCCCGCATTCGGAAAGGTGTACCTCCGCATCGTCAGCGTGAGCGCGGCGATCGCGTTTCCGGCGATCATCGGGTTCGCGGTGCTGGCCCCCGATGCGGTCCGGCTCCTCTACGGGGACCGGTGGGCGGAGAGCGCCAGGATCGCCCAGGTGCTGGGCCTCATGGCCGTCCCATTCACCATCAACTACTTCGCCGGTCCGGCGCTGGCCGCCCTCGGGCGATCGGGAACGCTGGCGAAGATCGCCATCCTCCAGCTCACGCTGACCATCGTGCTTTCCCTCCTGGCCGCGCCGTTCGGGCTGACCGCGATCGCGGCGGCGTACGTCCTCCGCGCCTATCTCACCTTGCCAGTCCAGATGGGAGCGTTCAAGCGCTACAGCGGCGTCGGCTACGGCGCCCTCCTGGGCGCGATCGCTCCGCCGCTGCTCATGGCCTTGCTGATGGCGGGATGTCTCCTCGCGCTCGATCATGTCCTCGGGGCGCGGTTTCATAACCGCGGCCTCTTCCTCCTCTTCATGGTCTGCACCGGAGGTGCGGTGTACGCGGGGTCGCTGCTGCTCTTCGCCCGCCGCTTCGTCTCCCAGCAGATCAGGGACCTTCGACGCCTGCTCCCCGGCACCTCGGCGAAGCTGTCCGGCGCCGGCGCGTGACCACCGGAGAGGAAGGGTGACCGTGCTCGACGGCGAGCGCGAACGAACGACGGTCATCCAGCGGCTGCAGAGGAGAGCCCTGGCGGAGCTGCGCGACATCGCCATGGACGCTCCGTTCTGCCTGCTGGACTTCCCGGATCACCGCAACGTGGGAGACTCCGCCATCTGGCTGGGGACCACGGCCTATTTCCGCGAGCATCGGGGGACCGAGCCCGGCTACGTCGCCTCTCTCGCGGCGTTCTCCGAGGCGGCATTACGGGCCTCGGTACCGAAGGGACCGATCGTCATTCACGGTGGAGGGAACTTCGGAGACCTCTGGCCGCGGCATCACGGGTTCCGGGAGCACCTGCTGGAGCGGTTCCCCGATCGGGAGATCATCCAGCTCCCGCAGTCGATCCACTTCGAGCATCCCGAGCAGGTCGCGGGGACCGCGCACGCGATCGCGCGGCATGGGGGATTCCGACTGCTCGTCCGGGATCAGGCCTCGTACGACTTCGCGACCGCGAACTTCGACTGCGAGGTCCGGCTGTGCCCGGACATGGCGTTCTTCCTTGGCGCGCTCGATCGCCAGGATGCGCCGGAGGTGGACGTCTGCTACCTCATGCGCACCGACAAGGAGCGCGCGCTGGGAACGCCGGCGGGACGGCTGGACTACACCTCACGGGTGGTCGACTGGCTGACGGAGAGTCGGCTGTCCGTCCAGGCGCACAAGCTGCTCGGCATGGCTGCTGGCCTGCGCGACGGGCGCCGCGACCGACTCGCGCTGCGGAGCACGTGGTACGATGCCGTCGCGCGGGCGCGGGTGGCTCGCGGGTGCCGGCTGCTGTCGTCCGGGCGGGTCGTCATCACCGACAGACTCCACGCCCATATCCTGAGCCTTCTGCTCGGCATCCCCCACGCGGTGCTGGACAATAGCTACGGCAAGCTCCGCCGGTTCCTCGACGTCTGGACCGGAGAGGCGGCCGGCGTTCACGGCGCCTCGTCGACGGACGATGCCGAGCGCTGGGCGGCCTCGGTGCTGAGCGGTGCCAGATAGGTGCCGGCTGTCCACGAGGTAAGCCGCGGCAGTGAACTCGTGACGAAGGATGCCCCGATGCTCAGGATGCTCCGCGAGCGGTGGTCCGCCCTCAGCTCCTCCCGGCTGGTGCGGCAGGTCCGGAAGCGCCGTCTCACCTACCTCGGCTATGACGCGCTCTCCGATCTGGAGCGCACCGTCCGCCGGATCGATGCCGAGCGCGTGCCGGGAATCATCGTGGAAGCCGGATGCGCACTCGGCGGCTCCACGGTCGTTCTGGGGATGACCAAGCGCCCCGACCGTCCGCTGCGTGTGTACGACGTATTCGGAATGATTCCGCCGCCCTCGGACGCGGACGGCGCGGACATCCATGCTCGCTACGAGACCATCGTGAGAGGTGAGTCCACCGGGATCGCCGGCGACCGGTACTACGGCTACGCGGACAACCTCCGAGACAAAGTGGCGAACACCCTCCGCTCCTTCGGCCTGGACCTGGAGACACGGCGGATCGAACTGGTCCAGGGCCTCTTCCAGGACACCCTTCATGTCGACGGGCCGGTCGCGCTGGCGCACATCGACGCGGACTGGTACCAGTCGGTCAGGACCTGTCTGGAGCGGATCGAGCCGCATCTGTCTCCCGGGGGCGTGTTGGTGATCGACGACTACGACCAATGGTCCGGGTGCCGGAAGGCGGTGGACGAGTACTTCGCGGACAAGCGCGACCGGTACGCCTTCATCCGCCGCTCGCGGCTGCACATCGTGCGCGGCGGGCACGAGCTGGCGGTCTGACGGAGTATGGATATCTCCTTGGTGATCTCCACCAGGAATCGGGCTGCCCAACTGGAGCGGGCATTGGATGCCTGCGCCCGCCTCCAGTATGAGGGGACATGGGAGCTGGTGATCGTGGACAACGGCTCCTCCGACGCGACGCCGCAGGTGCTGGACGCGTTCGGTGGCCGCTTCACCAGGCACGTTCGCGTATTGCAGCATGGACGTCCGGGCCTCGCCGGAGCCCGAAATGTCGGGTGGCGGGCGGCAGGTGGCGACATCGTTGCATTCACTGACGATGACTGCTATCCGCAGGAGGACTATCTCGCGCACATATGTGGCTGTTTCTCGGACCCTCGCTATGGGTTTGCAGGAGGTCGAGTGCTCCTGTACGACCCGGCGGACCATCCGATCACGATTCAGCTATCCGACCGACAAATGGACTTCCCGCCGAGGTCCTACATCGCTCCTGGAGAGGTTCATGGTGCGAATTTCGCATTTCGACGCCAGGCATTACAGGCCATAGGCGGCTTTGATGAGCGGCTGGGTGCCGGGACCAAGTACCATAGCGCCGAAGACACGGACGCCATGGCTCGGGTTTCCGCGATGGGATGGTGGGGATTGTACGACCCCGCGCCCGTCGTCTCGCATCACCACCGCCGTCGCGACGCGAAAGAGCTTCAGTGGATGAGGAAAGCGCATGGGATCGGGACCGGGGCGTACTTCATCAAATGTCTCGCCAATCCGGCCCTGCGCGGGAAATACCTGTTCCGCTGGCCGAACGTCATGGTGCGGGCTGGCGTCCGCAGGAGCCTGTGGCAGCTTGTCGGAGCGTGGCGCTTTCTTGCGACGGAGCGATCTCTCAAGTGAAGCGAGCGCCTATTGCCCGGCCAGGTACAAAGAGAGCGTCTGCCGGGCGATCAGCGGCCACTCGAGCGGGTCCAGGCGCGGGGAGCCGCCCGGCGGCCGCTGGGCGGCCCAGTCGAGCGCGTTGGCGAGGACGTGGGGCGTCAGGTCCCCTTCGTAGGTGCACACCCAGTCGCGGCCGGCGAGGGCCTGGAGCTCGCCCATCGCTCCCCGGGATGGGACGAGGACCGGTCGGTCGAACGAGAGGGCCAACAGCGCGCTGGCGGAGTTGGTGACCTCCCTGAACGGGAGCACCACGAGGTCGGCCGCCCGCAGATAGCGTTGCACCTCGTCCTCCGGCACGTGCTCCAGCGCCAGGCGCACGCGGGGGTCCCCTCCGGCTGCGGCACGGACCTCGTCGGCGATTGTCGGCGTGAGCGGTGCCCCACCGACGAGCAGGACCACGTCGCCGGCGTCGGAGGAGAGGGTGCGGACGGTGCGAACCAGGTGGGGCACGTTCTTGTACGGCCGCACCAGACCGAGAAAGGTCACGACGCGGGTGCCAGGGGGAATGCCGAGCGAGGTCCGCGCTTCCTCTCGGGAAACGGTGTCAGGGTAAATGTCGCGAAAGTGCCCGAGGGGCACGACGGCATGCGGGCGGGCGGCAAGGGCCGGGTAGCGCGCGTGGACCGCCTGCTCCCCCGCCGCACTGGGGTGAATCACCGCATCCACCCGGCGCACGAACGCCGACCAGAACCAGCGTTCCAGGCGCGGGTGCCTCGACTCGTGGGGGTGGGCGTTGTGAGCGGTCCACACGACCCGGGCACCGTGGAGCCGCGCGGCACCTAGGCTTGCCAGTGCCGCCGCCGCTCCCACCGCCGAGGCCACCCAGGACGCGGCCGTGAGCGCCTTGTCGGGCCAGTGGACGTGGAACACGTCGTATCCACCACGGAGGGCACGCGCGACGGTGAATTCCTCTACCCGCACCCCCAGGGAGCCAAGGTGCGAATAGAGGAGCCAGGTATAGGGGTTCTTTGCGCGCGCGCCGAGGCCCGGCCACGCCAGGACTCGAAGCCGGTCGTGTGTGACTCGCTGACGTCGGGGCACGCCGGAGTGTAACTGCCACAGAATCGCCTCACCAGAGTGGTGGACGGCCGCTCGGGGGCGGTAGTACCTTCTCCGGCCATGTGGACTCAACCCAGGCTTTCCCGTGGGCCCAGCCGGTAGCGCGGGCCGAGGCAGCGCCGACACCAGCCGGGAAGACGCCGACGTCGAGACGTCGTCGGAAGATTACGCCCGCCGGTTTTCCGGCAGCGTGGGCCGGTGGTTCCTCGATCTGCAGGCGCAGATCACGCTGGACCTCCTTCGGGACCTCCCAGCGGGTGCGTCGGTACTCGACGTGGGTGGCGGTCACGCTCAGCTCACCGGCCCCCTGCTTGGCGCGGGCTTCAACGTGCTCGTGGCAGGCAGCGATCCGTCGTGCGCCGCTCGGCTGGCACCGTGGCGGGAGCACCGGCGGCTTCGCTTCGAGGTGGTGGACCTCGGCGCACTGCCCTACTCGGCCCAGGCGTTCGACGCGGTGCTCTGTTTCCGTCTCCTGCCCCACAGCGTAGCGTGGGCCAGCCTGGTGGGCGAGCTCTGCCGGGTGGCCCGGCGCGCCGTGGTGGTCGACTACCCTTCAAGCCGGAGTGTCAACATCATTGCCGACCGGCTGTTTCGACTGAAGCGAGGGATCGAGCGGGATACCAGACCGTATGCCGTGTTCCAGCCTGCCGCGGTCCGCGCGGCGTTCGCCGAGCGGGGGTTCGAGGTACGCCACGAGCGCCCCCAGTTTCTCCTGCCGATGGTGCTGCACCGGTGGCTGGGACGGGCGGAGCTCGCCCGGGTGTTGGAGCTCCCGGGTCGGCTGACCGGCCTGCGTCGGATCCTGGGATCACCGGTCATCGTCCGAGCCGATCGTCTGAGGGCTCCCCGCCAGGCGTGATCCTCATGATCGAGCGCCGGGTTGCCTCGTTGCTCGCGGTCGGCGGGCTGATCTTCATCCTGCTGGTCACGCTCACCCCGATCCCGGAACAGGCCCCGGGCTCGGCCGCCACCCCCTTCGTCTGCCTGGTCTGCGGCGAGCGGGGAGCCGTAGACGTGGTGCTCAACACCCTCCTGTTTGCCCCCTTCGCCTTCGGACTGAGGCTGTCGGGCGTCGCCACCCGTCGGGTGATTCTCGCGTCGGTCCTGCTCACGGCCCTGGTCGAACTCCTCCAGTACACCGTGGTGACCGGCAGGGACAGCAGCCTGAGCGACATCCTGACCAACACGCTGGGCGGCACGCTTGGGGCCATGCTGGCTGGACATCTCGACACCCTGTTTCGGCCGAGCGCACCCGCTGCCCGGCGATTCGCCGTCGCCTGGGCGGCGCTGTGGCTCGGCGTCATGGCGGTCTCGGCCCTGGCTCTGCGTCCCTGGGCGCCCGACGGACCATTCGTGGTTCAATGGGCACGGGAGCGGCCGCCGCATCCTCCGTTCGGCGGCAAGGTCGTCGCGGCATCGCTGGGAAGCATTCCGCTTTCGCACGGGCGGCTGCCGGCCGGATCCGAGCTGCCGCCGCCGATGCGTGCCGGCACGACGCACCTCCGCGTATCGGTCCTGACCGGCAACCCCGCCGCGGACTGGCGGCCGATCGTCACCCTCTGGCGACCCGGGAGTGAGGTGCTGGGGCTCCATCAGTCGGGGCACGACCTGGTCTTCGAGTGTCCCTCGCAGGCCACGCCCTTGAGCTTCCGGTCGGTCGCGATACGACTGGTCGACGCCTTCCCGACCGACTCCGGGGTGCCGCTCGATCTCACTGCCGAGGTGGCGCGGCAGACCGTCCGTCTCGCCTCGTCGTACGGCGGGGGGCAGAGCTGGACCCTCGGGTTGAGCCCGTCGTTCGGCTGGAGCCTCGTGCTCCCCTTCGACTACGCGTTGGGACCCGAGGTCCACCTGCTTACCGCGGTGTGGCTCGCCGGCTTCATGCTCCCGCTCGGACTCTGGGGGCGCGCGGGACTGCCGGTCATCGCGGCGGTCGCCTTGATCGCGGGCAGCGTGGTCCTCGGTCTCGCGGTGTTGCCGCGGCTCGCCGGCTATCCCCCGGTGCACTGGTCCGAGTGGGCCGCCTCGGCGGCGGGCGCGGCGCTCGGGTGGGCCTGCTCCCGGGGCGCGGCTTATCTTCCAGATCGATGCGACTCACCTTCCATCGGCGCATTCTCCTCATCCTGATCCTCCTCGGCGCGGTCCCCACCGCCGTGGCGATCGTGGGCTGGGGACTGACCATTCGCTCCGGCGCCCCAGCCGGTCCCCGTCGCGCGCTCGAGGCCGTCGGCGCCTCGGGGCGGACGCTGCTTCAGACGCTCGATTCCACTCGCCTCCGACCGGGGGAGCGCCGTGCGCTGGGGGACCACGCTACCAAGCTCAACGCGGCACTGGCTCAGTTTCAGCGGGCCGAGACGTTCGACCGCTATTACTCGGCGGGCCTCGCGCTGGTGGTGCTGCTGGTCGGAGCGGCGTTCCTCTACGCCTCGGTCCGCCTCGGGGGACATCTCTCCCGGCAGCTCGGCCGTCCCATCGAGGAGCTGATCGGCTGGACCGGCAACATCCGCCGGTTGGAGCCGCTGCCGCCCGACCGCCCGCGCCGCGGCGCGCCCGAGTTCGCCGCCCTCCGAACCGCGCTCCGCGAGATGGCCGACAGCCTGGAGCGGGCGCGGGCCCAGGAGATCGAGAGCGAACGGCTGCGCGCCTTCCGGGAGACCGCCCGGCGGGTGGCGCACGAGATGCGAAACCCGCTCACCCCGATCCGCCTGGCCATCTCGCAGCTGTCCCGCACCTCGGCATCCGAGCAGCGGGAGGCGATCGAGGTCCTGGTCGCGGAATCCGGGCGGCTGGAGCAGTTGGCCCGTGAGTTCACCGAGTTCGGCCGCCTGCCGGAAGGGCCGGCCGCCCCGGTGGACCTCCCGGAGCTCCTGTCCGAGCTGGCCCGCACCAGCCTGCCCTCGAGCATGACCGCCCACCTGGCGCTCGCTCCCACGACTCCGACGCTGCTGGGCCACTACGACCCGCTTCGGCGCGCCTTCAGCAACATCCTGCGGAATGCGGTGGAAGCGTGCGACGGGAAGGGAGAGATCGAGATCTCCTCCGAGGGACTGGCCGATGGCCGGGTGCAGGTGATCGTCCGCGATCACGGCCCCGGCATCCCCCCGGAGCTGGGTGCCCGCATCTTCGACCCGTACTGCACCGCCAAGGACGGCGGCACCGGCCTGGGGCTGGCGCTCGCCAAGCAGACGGTGGAGATGCACGCCGGTACCATCGCCGTGGAGCCCACGCCCGGCGGCGGAGCGAGCTTCCTCATCCAAATGCGCGGACGATGAGCGGCGCCGCGGCGCAGGTGCTCCTGGTCGATGACGAGTCCAACATCCGCCGGATGCTGGCGGCGCTGCTGCGCGAGGAGGGATTCACCGTCGCGGAGGCCCCCAACGGCAACGCGGCGCTGCTGCAGCTCGACGAAGTCGATCCCGACGTCATCGTGCTCGACCTCCTGATGCCGCCTGGTCCGGACGGGTTGGAGACGCTGGTCCGGATCCGGGAGCGGGGCCGGGGAACCCCGGTCATCATGATGAGCGGCAAGGCCCAGCTCACCGACGCGGTGCGCGCGGTGAAGCAGGGAGCGTTCCAGTTCCTGGAAAAGCCGCTCACCCCGGAATCGGTGCTGGTGACGGTGCGGGCGGCGCTGGAGCTCAACCGGACCCGGGCGGAGAATCGTGCGCTGCACGCGGAGCTGGCGCGCCGGGGCACGCTCATCGGCGACAGCGCGGCCATGCGGGAGGTGCGCGGCCTCATCGGGCGGGTGGCGCCCACCGAGGCGCGGGTGCTCGTCACCGGCGAGTCGGGCACCGGCAAGGAGCTGGTGGCCGCGGCGATTCATGCGGCCAGCCGTCGGGCGGGACGGGCGTTCGTCACGGTGAACTGCGCGGCAATTCCCCGCGACCTGGTCGAATCCGAGATGTTCGGGCACGAGCGCGGGTCGTTCACCGGCGCCACCGAGCGGCGACTCGGCCGGTTCGAGCTGGCCCATGAGGGCACGCTCTTTCTCGACGAGGTGGGCGACTTGAGCGGCGAGGCCCAGGCCAAGCTGCTCCGCACCCTGGAGAGCGGGGAGCTGCAGCGCATCGGGGCGGAGCGGTCGCTGCGGGTGGATGTGCGGGTGGTCGCGGCCACCAACCGCCGGCTGGAGGAGGAGGTGCAGGAGGGCCGATTCCGGGAGGACCTCTTTTTCCGCCTCAACGTCTTCCCCCTCCACCTCCCGCCGCTCCGGGAACGGCTGGAGGACCTGCCCGCGCTGGTTGCCCACCTCAGCGAGATGGTGCGGCCACGCCACACCGCGACCTTCACGCCAGCCGCGCTCGAGGCGCTGGCCTCGTACGCCTGGCCGGGTAACGTCCGGGAGCTGGCCAACCTGGTGGAGCGACTGACCATCCTGAGCGGCCCGACGGTGGACGACGCCGCGGTTCGCCAGGTCCTCAGGGGCGGCCCCGCCCCGCTCCCTTCCCTGCCGCCGCCCGGCCGACCGTTGAACGAGGCGCTGGACGACTTCGAGCGCAGGGTCATCGGCGCCGCGCTGGCCCAGGCCGAAGGCAACGTGGCCGAGGCGGCGCGAGCGCTGCAGACCGACCGGGCCAACCTTTACCGCCGGATGCGACGCCTGGGACTCGACCGACAGTAGTCCATCTCCTCTCCCACTCCCGAGACCCGCATGCGAGTGCTCGTCGGCGGCCTCCTCCTCCTGCTCGGCGCGTCCGCCCTCCGGGCGCAGGACAGCGTCATCGTCATCGACCCCGATGCGCCGCCGGGCGACTCCGCCGTGGTCCGGAGCGGGCCGCCAGCGGACGTCGTGGCCGAGCTGATCACCTTCTTCAACGATTCGTCGACGACGCGGATGTCGGGGGAGGTGGCCTTTCCGCCGGGTACCGTGTTCGAGGGAAAGCTGGCGCAGTATCGCGGGTCGCTCCGGATCGCGGGCCGGGTGACGGGATCGATCGCGGTGGCGAACGGGACGCTCTACCTGCTCCCCGGCGCCGAAGTGAACGGCGAGATCCTGGTGGTCGGCGGCCGGCTCATCCGCAGCGTGGGGGCCCACCACGACGGTCGCGAGCGGGTGTTCTGGGACGCGGCACCGGTGCTCCGCCTTCCCGGCGGGATGCTCGCGCTCCGGGAGCGGCACCGCCCGCTCGGCGAGCTGGCCGCCGCCAGGACCACCTTCCAGACCGGCAAGGTGCGCACCACGCTGTTCCTCGCCACCGGCGGGACGTACGACCGGATCGAGGGGTTGCCCATCGTGTTCGGGCCGCTGTTCGAGCTGCGTCCCACCACGCGGTCCGTCGCCCGGCTGGACCTGCGAGGGATCCTGCGCACCGCCGGAGGTGGCTCCGGAGTGACCAGTGATCTCGGGTACACCGCCCGCGCCGAGCTCCGGCTTCCCACCGTCGGCATCACCGGGCGGATCTACAGCGAGGTAGACCCGATCGAGGACCAGCCCCTCTCGGCCAGCGAGAACGGGTGGTCGGCGTTTCTGTTGCAACGGGATTACCGCGATTACTTCGAGCGCATCGGCGGTGGCGGCGCCGTCTGGGCCCGGCCGTGGCGACCGGTCCGGCTGGAGCTGTCGCTCCGCCGGGACCATGAGCGCTCGGTGCGCGCCGCCGACCCCTGGTCGCTCCTCAGGAACAGCGACCGCTGGCGCCGGAATCCGCTGATCGACGACGGCCATTACTTCACCACCAGCCTCCAGCTCGACCTGGATACCCGGAAACCGCGAGATCTCCCCGGTACCGGCTGGCTGCTCCGCGCGCACTTCGAGCATTCGACCAGCGACGACATCGCGCCGGTCACGCTACCCGAACAGGTCCGGCCGTCACCGGAGACCGGAGGGGGTTACGCCTTCGACCGGCTCTCGCTCGATCTGCGGCGCTATTCCCGACTCACCCCGTCGCTCAGGGTCAACACCCGGCTCAAGGCCGACGGCTGGGTGGGCGGCGACCGGTTACCGGTGCAGCGGCGGGTCTCGCTGGGCGGACCCGACCTCCTCCCGGGCTACGATTTCCGGGCGTTCACCTGCGCCCCGCGGGGATTCACCGACGCGTCCGATCCCGCGCTGTGCGATCGGATGCTCGCCGCCCAGGTGGAGGTGCGCACCCGGCTCGGCCTCAACCTGGGATATCGGCTGCATGACCGTGATGGGAGCCCCTCGGGACGATTCGTCGGCATCGAGGAAGCCGACCTGGTTTTCCTGGCCGACGCGGGCAAGGCGTGGCTCGCGGGAGACGGGCCGGGCCAGGTGCCGGTCAACCGGATCCCGTCGTTCCACGAGTGGAAGGTCGACGTTGGTGTCGGTCTCGACGCGGGGGAGATCGGCGTATATCTGGCGAAGAGTCTCTCGCAAGGCGAGCCGGTCCGGCTCCTCGTCCGTCTCCAGCGCCGGTTCTAGTGCCCCCGCTTGCCGGACTCTTCCGCCGACGGTTCGCGCCGCGGGTGCGGGCGGCGGCCACCGGCCTGCTCCTCACCCTGGCCGCGGCCGGCGCGGCCCATTCCCAGGCGCCGGCGGCCGTACAGCTCCAGGTGCGGTTGGCGCCGGACTCGACCACGAACGGCTCCCGGGCGCCGATCGTCCGCTCGCAGAATCTCCTGGCGGATGGGCGCTGGCTCTCCGCGCTGCGCTCCGGGCTGCCGGTGCGACTGCACTATCGGGTGGAGGTCTGGCGCTCTCGGGAGGGCTGGTTCGACACCTTCGAGCGGCAGGCGGAATGGGACGTCGTGGTCCATCATGAGCCGCTGCTGGATCAATACACCTTGCTGACCATCGTGGGCGGGCGCGCCCGCGAGCGGCGCTATGCCACGCTCGACGCCCTGAGCGCGGCACTGGAGTTCGCCTATCGCGTCAACGTGCAGCCGGCGCGGCCCGGTCGCTTCTATTTCGCCGCCGCGCTGCAGATCTCCACCCTGTCGGACTCGGACCTGGACGAGCTGCAGCGCTTCCTGGAGGGGGATGTCGGCGACGTGGCGCAGGGCAAGGAGCGGGTGGGCGACGCACTGGGCCGCGGGGCGACCCGGTTTCTGCTCCGGCTGGCGGGGCTGCCGGCGCTGCGGCTGGAAGGACGGAGCGAGGCGTTCGTGGTACGCTGAGGACTAGACCGTCCCACCCAGCGCCCGGAGCGCCTCCTCGCCGTAGAAGAGCTTGATGTACTTGGCCTGCGCGGCCGAGAGACGGCGAACCGCCCACGAGAGATGCACGAAGTGCGGCTCCCGCGGCACGGCCAGCGGGTGCATCCCGCACTCCTGCGGCAGGTGGTTCCCCTTGCGGGTGTTGCAGGAGCTGCACGCGGTCACCACGTTGCTCCACTCGTTGTCTCCGCCCCGCGACAGCGGGACCAGGTGATCGCGGGTCAGGCACTCGCGATGCCGCAGCTCGATCTGGCCCCGATGGCAGTACTGGCAGCGATATCCATCACGGGCGAAGAGGAAGGTGTTGGTGACTTGGCGGCGGAAGCGGCGGGGAACGTGGACGAACTTGACGAGCCGGATGATGGCAGGTTTGGGGAGCGTGAGGCGCTCACTTCGAACGTAGTCGTTCGCGTCCGACTCGACGATCTCCGCCTTGCCCTCGATCACCAGGCGCAGCGCGCGCCGGACCGGGACCATTGTCAGCGGCTCGAAGGACGCGTTCAACGCGAGACACCGCACGCGACGTCTCCAAGGCGAAACGGTAGAAGATGCACGTGTCCCGCCTCGCTCGCCCAACGCTGGACGGGTCCGCCGGGAGGGAACCGACTGGGAGATCGGCTGATACTGCCTGAGAATCGTAATGTGCGCCTGCAGCGGGAGCAAGGGAAACGCGGCCCGGATCCGGGCCGGCCGATTCATTTCTTGACGATCGCCTGAATCCTGGACGCGATCGATTCCCGCTGCTTCTGGCTCCGGGTGATGACCAGCACCGTGTCGTCCCCGGCGATGGTCCCGATGACTTCGGACCAGCCGGTCTGATCCAAGGCCTCAGTGATCGCGCCGGCCGAGCCGCTCGCGGTCTTGAGGACCAGCAGCGGGCCCACCCCGTCCACGCTCACCAGCAGCGCCGGCAGTACCTGGGCGAGGTCGGGCCGCACCGCCGCCCGGTGCGGGTGGGTGTAGAACGCGCCCCCCTGCGGATCGGCGAGCTTGGCCAGGCCCAGCTCGCGGATATCGCGCGACAGCGTCGCCTGGGTGACGATGAAGCCCTCGGACGCGAGCGCCCCGCGCAGCTCGTCCTGACTCTCGATGCGGCGCTCCCGGACGACGCGCAGGATCGCCGCATGGCGCTGGATCTTCATACCGGCCGATCGGCTCGATACACGTCCCGTCCTCCCACGTAGGTGGCCAACACATCCGGCGGACCGCTCGCGAGCACCTGCTCCTCGGGCGGGAGACCGGCCCCGCCGGCCGGCGGCCGCAGCACGACGCAGTCGCCCCACTTGCCAGCTCGGAGACTCCCGGTCTCGCCGTCGAGTCCGAGCGTGCGGGCCGCCTCCATAGTGCAGAGCGCGAGCGCGCGCGCCGCCTCGAGACCCGCGAGCTCGCGGGCGGCGCGGGCCTCGGCCAGGAGATCCAGCGTTCCCACGCTCAGGACCGAGTCGGTGCCGAGCCCGACGCGGAGACGCCGCTCGAGGAACGCCGCCAGCGGCGCCGCGCCGTGTCCATGCCTCTGGTTGGAGATCGGGCAGTGGGCGACGGCGGCTCCCGCGCGCGCCAGCCGGTCGAGATCGGCCGGGCCGGCCTGCACCAGGTGGATGCAGAGCGTCTGCTCGGAAAGCACCCCGTGCCGGTCGAGCCACTCCACCGGGGTACAGCCGAGCGGCACGGGGGGCGGAATTCCCCGCCCCCTCCACGCCTCGGCGAACCCTCCGTCTGCTGCTGCCAGCAGCTCGCTCTCGGCCCGCGATTCGGCGACGTGGGTGGCCAGCGGCAGCCGCTCCGCTCTGGCCCACGCGGCCACGGCCGCATAGAGAGGGCCGCTCACGGTGTAGGGCGCGTGAGGCGAGACTCCGATGCGCACCCGCCCGATCGAGAACACCCCCAGCGATTCGACCTGCCGCTGGAGCCCGGCCAGGCTCTCCGCGAGCTGCTCCGGATGCGGGCCGAAGACCTCCTGGTATGCCACGCCGGACCCGCCGGCCTCGGCGAGCGCCCGGATGACGGCTCCCGAATCGCCGGTGTCCGCGACGGTGGTGACCCCTGCCGCATGCGACGCCGCGAGGCCGGCCCGCGCAGCCGCCAGAATCGCATCGGGACTGCGGCCGGCCTTCCGCTGGCGGACGCCGCGGATCCAGGCGGCGAAATCGGGCTCGGGCGGCTCGCCCGCCAGATCGGTGAGCTCCAGATGCGTGTGCGTATTGATCAGGCCGGGCAGCAGCAGGCCATGCTCGTACGCCTCGGCCACGGCATCGGCGGGGCGAGGCACCACGTCATCGGGTCCCACGGCGATCACCCGGCCGTCGCCTCCGATGAGAACCGCGCCGCGCTCGATCGGGCGGCCTTCGACGGGAATGACCCACCGGGCCGCCAGCCGGCGCGCCGGCATCCTAGTGCGGCTGCGACCCGGGAGGTCCCGCGCCCCCCATCGCACCGGTGGGGGCGCCCGCGGTCCCGGGGGGCGTGCCCGCAGTCCCGGGGCGCGGGGGTGCCGGGGCACTGGCGCCCGGCTTCGGTACTCCCGTACCGGGTTGCAGCGGCGCGACCGGCGGCGGCGCGGCCGGAGCGGTCCCGCCCAGCGGCCCCGTGTTGCTGCCGACCGCCCCGAACGGCGAGTGGATGGGGCAGAACTGGGTCGGCTCGGTGCCCGGAATGAACGACTCGATGTAGTGCACGTCCTTGGGGCAGAACGGCGTCGCCTTGTATCCGGTGGTCTTGTCGATGTCGAGCGCGGTGAGGCCGTCCGGCCGGGGCCAGGCCGAGGGGAGCTCACGCCGCTCGTAGACCTCGCGCATCATCGCCGTCCACGCCGGCGCCGCGAGCACGCCGCCCTGGGCGTTGGCCTTGATCCTCTGGGGCTGGTCGAAGCCGATCCACACGCCGGTCACCAGGTCGGGCGTGAATCCGATGAACCACACGTCGAAGCCCTCGTTGGTGGTCCCGGTCTTGCCCGCGGCTGGAAAGTTGATCCGCGCGCCTACCGAGCCGACCGCGGTGCCGTGCCGGACCACGTCCCTGAGGACGTCGGTCATGAGCCACGCATGCGCGGTGTCCATCACCGCGACCGACCGCACCGGCGGCTGCCAGACGATCTTCCCGGTGCGGTCTTCCACCCGGAGGATCGAATTCGGAATGGTGCGGGTGCCGAGATTGGCGAAGGCGGTGTACGCGGAGATCATCTCCAGCGGGATCACGTCGGCGGAGCCGATGTAGATCGACGGGTAAGGTGGGACGTGGGAGGTGATCCCGAACTTGGTCGCCTCGCTGATCACCGCGTCCGGACCGATCTCCATCCCCAGCTTGATGGCGATGATGTTGCGCGACAGGTAGAGCGCCCGCCGCAGCGTCATCGGGCCGTCGAATTCCAGGTCGTAGTTCTGCGGGGTCCACGGGTCCTGGGCGGGATCGATCTCCACGCTCAGCGGATCGTCCACCATGACGTACGAGAGCGGGTAGCCGGCTTCCAGCGCCGCGGCGTAGACGATCGGCTTGAAGGTGGACCCGGGTTGGCGCACGGCCTGGGTCGCTCGATTGAATTTGCTGTCCTCGAAGTCCCGCCCGCCCACCATCGCGCGGATGTTGCCGGTCTTGGCGTCGAGCGTCACCACCAGGCCCTGGAGGTAGGGCGTGGGAATCCGATCGTTGGACTCGGCGGTCTCGGGCCGTGAGTCCATGTACTGGCGGTAGGTCTGGTGGGGGAACTTGCCGTCCGCCCCGCTCTCGATGGCCTCGAGCCTCGCCTCCAGCGCCCGTTCGGCGGCCTGCTGGATGTCGAGGTCCAGCGTGGTGTAGATCCGGTAGCCGGCGCGATAGAGGCCCGGGCCGAACCGGGCGTCCAACTGCCGGCGCACGTACTCGACGAAGTACTCCGCGACCCCGCTGAAGTCGGAGTGGGAAGAGAGGAGCAGCGGATAGGCCTTCCAGCGCTCCGCGTCCTCCGGCGAAAGCAGGCGGTTGTCCCGCAGCAGGTTCAGGATGGTGTTGCGGCGCTGCAGGCTGAGATTGGGATTCTTGCGCGGATTGTACCGCGAGGGCGCCTTGGGGATGGCCGCCAGGGTCGCCGCCTCGGCGACGTTGAGGTCGCGAACCGACTTGCCGAAGTAGCGCTGGGAGGCCGCTTCCACGCCGTAGGCCCGGTTGCCAAGGTCGATCTGGTTGAGGTACAGCTCGAGGATCTTGTCCTTGGAATACTTGGCCTCGATCTCCTGGGCCACGTGGGCCTCACGCAGCTTTCGACGCAGCGACTTGTCCCGCCCGCTGATGTCTTCCGGCCAGAGATTCCGGGCCAGCTGCATGGTGATGGTGGAGAACCCCTCCGCCACCCGGAACTTGAAGACGTTGTTCTTGATGGCGCCGAGCACCCGGACCCAGTCGATGCCGTGATGCTGATAGAATCGCTTGTCCTCGGTGGTGATGAACGCCGCCTTCACGTAGGGCGACATCTCCGCCAGCGGGACGACCGTGCGGCGCTCCAGCCCGAGATCGGTGATCAGCCGTCCGTCCGCGGCATACACCTTCGAGGCCTGCTTGGGATCGTAGCCTCCCAGCCCGGCGATGGAGGGGCAACTGTTGCCCGCGCACGCCCGGGTCCACGCCGCCAGCAGAATGGCGAGGGCGAACGCGGCGACCGCGAGGAAGGAGACCAGAACGATGCGTTGTGCGCGGGGCGAGAGCCGAACGCGCATGCGCGGGAGGGACAGCCGGCGGGCCATGCAGGCAAGCTAGCCGGTTGCGGGGCCCGTTTCCAGCGGGTACGATTGGCGCCTATGACCGACCTCTTCGAGCTTCTGCAGGCGCGCGGCTTCGTGCAGGACGCCACTCCCGGCGTGGCGGAGCGGCTCCGCGAAGAGCCCATCACCGGCTACGTCGGCTTCGATCCGACCGCCGACTCGCTCCACGTCGGCAGCCTGGTCCCGGTGATGGGCCTGGCCTGGCTGCAGCGGCTGGGCCACACGCCGATCGCGCTGGTGGGCGGCGGCACCGGCATGGTGGGCGACCCCAGCGGCAAGCGGGAAGAGCGCCCGGTCATGACCCTCGACCAGATCGACCGCAACGCCCAGGCGATCGGCCGGCAGCTCTCCCGGTTCCTTACCTTCGAGGGCGCCAACGCCGCCCGGATGCGCAACAATGCGGACTGGCTCCGCGGCGTCCAGCTCATGGATTTCCTGCGCGACACCGGCAAGCATTTCACCGTCAGCTACATGCTGCAGAAAGAGTCGGTCCAGAGCCGGCTGGAGGGCGGCATCTCCTACACCGAGTTCAGCTACATGCTGGTGCAGGCGTACGACTTCTGGCACCTGTTCCGGACCGAAGGCTGCGAGCTGCAGATGGGCGGGAGCGATCAGTGGGGGAACATCACGGCCGGCGCCCAACTGGTGGACAAGCGGGAGCACCGGCAGGTGCACGGCATCGTCTTCCCGCTGATCACCACGGCGGCCGGGGCCAAGTTCGGGAAGAGCGAGGCCGGCAACGTCTGGCTCGACCCGGAGCGGACCAAGCCCTACACCTTTTACCAGTTCTGGCTCAACACCGACGACCGCGACGTCGAGCGGTACCTCAAGCTGTTCACCTTTCTTCGGCTCGACCGGATCGCCGCCGCGATGGAGGAGCACGTCCGCGACCCGGGCCGGCGCACGGCGCAGCGGCTCCTCGCCCGCGAGGTGACCGCCACGGTGCACGGCGACGCCGCGGCCGAGCAGGCGATTCAGACCAGCTCGGCGCTGTTCGGCGGCGGGAGCGCGCCGGGGGTCGAGCTGTCGCCGGAGGACCTGCCCGACATGCCGGAGCGCCGGATCTCCCGCTCACAGCTGCCCGACCGCCTGCCGGTGATCGAGGTGCTTGTCGCGAGTGGCCTGGCCAGCTCCAAGGCCGACGCCCGCCGGGGCATCCAGGGGAGAGGCTTCTACCTCAACGGTCAGCCGATCGACGACGTGGAGCTCACCCTGGGCGATGAGTCGCTACAGGGGCCGCCCGACCGGCGATTCCTCATTCTCCGCAAGGGGAAGAAGAACTACGTGCGGTTGGTGCTGGACCCGTAGGCGAGCCGGGGCTCCGCTACCAACGCGATCGGCTGGTCCCGCGGGGCGGCTTAGCTCCGAGGAGGCCGAAAAGGCCGCGCACCACCTCGCGGCCGATCGTCCGTCCAATGGTGGAGGAGAGGGCCCCGACGACCGCCCCGCCCGCGACCTGCGCCACGGTCTTCACCGCAGAGCCGCTCTGCGAAGGTGTCGGAGCCGCCGTCGGAGGCGGCTCGGTCTTCGCCATCCGCGCCGCGAGAATCTCCCGAGCGCTCTCCCGGTCCACCGCCTGGCCGTACTCCTTCACCAGATCGCTTTGCCGGATGTCCGCCTGCAGCTCCTCGGGGGTGAGCGGCGCCATGCGGGACGCCGGCGGAATGAGTCGGGTCGCGACCACTGGCGTCGGGGAGCCACGAGCGTCAAGCCCCGTGACCACAGCCTCGCCGATGCCAAGGGACGTGAGCGTCTCCTCGAGATCGTAGAGCTGGGTCTTGGGAAAGGTGCGCACCGTCGCCCGGAGCGCCAAATCGTCGTCCGGCGTGTGGGCCCGCAGCGCATGCTGGACCCGGTTACTCAGCTGGGCCAGCACCTCGCTGGGCACATCCTTTGGTGTCTGGGTGACGAAATAGACCCCGACGCCCTTCGACCGGATGAGTCGTACTACCTGTTGGACCTGCTCGAGGAACGCCTTGGACGCGTCGGCGAACAGCAGATGGGCCTCGTCGAAGAAGAAGGTGAGCTTCGGCTTGGGCAGGTCGCCCGCCTCCGGCAGGTTGTGATACAGCTCCGCCAGCAGCCACATGACGAAGGTGGAATAGAGCATCGGCTTGTCCTGCACGTCCGAGATCTCCAGACAGGTGACCACGCCACGGCCGTCGGAGGTGAGGTGCAGCATGTCCTTTACGTCGAACTCGGGCTCGCCGAAGAACTTCCCGGCTCCCTGCGAGTCGAGCTCTACCATCTTGCGCAGCAGCACCCCGACCGTCGCTCCCGACATCCCGCCGTATTGTGTCAGCGCCGGCTTGCCCTGGTCCGAGGTGAGGAACTGAAGCACGGCCCGCAGGTCCGGTAGGTCGAGCAGAGGAAGCTGGCTGTCGTCGCAATACTTGAACACCATGGTGAGTACGCTGGTCTGGGTCTCGTTGAGCGAGAGCGCCTTCCCCAGGAGCAGCGGACCGAACGAGCTGACGGTCGCCCGAAGCTGTACCCCCAAGGTGCCGGTCAGGCTCACGAACTCGACGGGGACGCCGGTTGGCTTCCACGCCCAACCCACGTCCTTGGCGCGGGCAGTGACCCGGTCGCTCGGGTCGCCAGGCTGCGCCAGCCCGCTCAGGTCACCCTTGATATCCGTCACGAAGACGGGGACACCTTGCGCCACGAGCTGCTCGGTGAGCAGCTGGAGCGTCTTGGTCTTGCCGGTGCCGGTGGCGCCAGCGATGAGGCCGTGCCGGTTTAGCATGGCGAGGGGAATCCTGACCTTCGGCTCCTGATGGACCCCACCGCCGGACTCGAGCGCGGCGCCGAGGATGATCGAGGGATCCGTGAAGCCGTAACCGGCTCCGAGCATTTCCGCGAAGGAGGAAGGCATGAGATCACTTCGGTGAAGGGTTGCCGTCGAGCACCTGGACCACCCGCTCCATTTCCTCGACGGTGTTGTACACGTGCGGGCTGAGCCGGATGGCTCCCTCCCGCAGGCTGCAGATGATCCGGGCCGCTTTGAGCCGCCGAAACGCTTCCTCCACCGACTCGGCCGCAATGGCGAGGATGCCAGAGCGATGGGCGTCCTGCGGCGAGATGATCCGACCACCACCCCGCTCGGCCCAGCGGACCAGGGGCTCCTGCAGCCTCCGCAGATGCTCCCCGATCCGCTCCACGCCGAGCTCCAGCAGCAGCTTCAGCGATGCGTTCATCCCGGCAAAGTCCTGGTAGGGCAGGGTCATCAGCTCGAACCGCCGGGCGTCGGCCCGGAGGGTGTCGTCGTAGCGGGTGAGCCGGGTGAGATCGTCGGTGCCCTCGAATGCCATCCAGCCCGTCACCGGCGGATCGAGCGCCGGGATCAGCTCCCGCCGGACGTACACGAAGCCCGACCCCCAGGGTGAGAGCAGCCACTTCTGCCCACCGCAGGCGAGGACGTCCACCTGAACGCGCGTGAGGTCCACCTGGACGTGACCCAGACCCTGGATGGCATCGACCACCAGGTAGGTCCCACTGCGGCGGGTCGCCTCGGAGAGCGCAGCGATGTCGGCCAGGTAGCCGCTGCTGAACTGCACCAGCGAGACCGCCAGCACCCGCACCCTCGGGTCCCCCAGCCGCTCCAGCAGGCGCGGCTCATCCGGCCAGCCTTCCGGCGTGGTCGGCACCAGTTCCATGGTCACGCCGGACTCACGCAGGCGCATCCAGGGATAGACGTTGGCCGGGAACTCGCGATCGCTCACCAGCACGACGTCTCCCGGCCGGAGCGGCAGCGCGCGCGCCACCACCGCGAGTCCGAAACCGGTATTCACGGTGAGAGCGACCTCGCCCGGCGTCACCGAGAGGAGCTCCGCCACCAGCCGGCGGCTCTCGGCCAGGGTGCCGAAGAGATCGCGATCCGGGAGCCGAAACGGCATCGTCCGCCGCCGGTTGAACTCCTCCAGCACCAGCCGGGTCCGTTCCGGCAGCGGTCCGATGCTCGCGTTGTTGAGGTAGATCGTCTCCGCGGTCCAGGGGAACTCGCGGGCCCGGAGCGCCGCCACGTCGAGTGGCGCCGCCACGGCGGCGGCGGGGTCAGCGCTCACTGCGGAGCCTGGGGTCGCAGACTTTGCGCAGGACATCACCGACCAGGTTGAAGCCGAGCCCGTCAGCCACCATCGCCCCGCGATGCCCAGCGTGGCGGCGATGATCACCTGTGTCCGTACGTTGGGAAGGAGATGTCGCAGGAGGACGCGCCGGTCGAGCGCTCCGAGCGCCTGCGCGGCCAGCACGAACTCGGCGCGCTTGAGCACCAGCACCCGGCTTCGGACCAGACGGGCCATGCCGGCCCACCGCGCCGATCACCAGAAACACCACGGGAAGCGACGGCTTGACCGCGGCGGCCACGGCGATGAGCAGAGGCACACGCCGAGGGTCACCGAGACCGATTGGGAGATGAGCCCGACGGCGAGGGAGAGCCGGGCGCCGTAGAGCACCCGGCTCAGGGCGTCGCGCCCCTGGGTGTCGCCCTCCAGCAGAAACCGGCCGCCGGGTCCGAGCAAGTAGGCGTTTCGCAAGTCGCCCGCGAGCGGATCGAACGGCGCGAGCCACGGCGCCAGCAGCGCCGCCGCGACTACGGCGGCGACCAGGACCAGTCCGAGCTGAAAGAACCAGTCCCGGCGCAACCGCTCGCCCAGCCTGCCTCCGACCATGTCGATCCCGTGATGTGGGTTACCCCGCGAGAGGGGGCCGCGCACCGTCTTGCACCGTCGCCCTTCACAGAGCCCGGCGCATGATTCTTGCGCTTTTGATCTATGGTACGTTACGCAGGCACCCTCAGCCCGGGCAAGCGAGTGATAGCGGAGCGACCGTTCACCCTGGTACTCAGTGGCGGCGGCCTCAAGGGGCTGGCGCATATCGGTGTGCTGAGAGCCCTGGAAGAGCGGGGCCTGACGCCGGGCCTGGTGGTGGGGTCGAGCATCGGATCGCTGATCGGCGCGGCATGGGCGGCCGGGGCCACGATCGCGGACATGGAGGCCAAGGCCCGGGGCATCCGCCGCCGGGACGTGTTTCAGGTCGCCCATACCGACGTCGCCCTCCGCCGGCTGCTCGCGCCCTCGCTCTACCGCCGGGAGCCGCTCGAGGCGCTGATCACCAGCCTGGTGGGCGAGGTGACCTTCCGCCAGCTCGCCCGGCGCCTGCTGGTCAACACCACCGACCTTCACTCCGGCATGCAGGTGATGTGGGGTCTCCCGGGTCTGCTCGACGCCCGGGTGGGCGACGCAGTGGCGGCCTCGTGCGCGCTTCCCGGCATCTTCCCGCCGCGCCAGATCCAGGGCCGGGCGTACGTGGATGGCGCCGTGGTGGAGAATCTCCCTGTCCGCCTGGCGGCCTCGCTCGCTGCCGGGCCGATCATCGCGGTCAACGTGGCGGCCACCAGCATCCGGCGGGGCGCGAGGGAGACCGAGGGCTTCGCCGCCACCTACATCCGCGGGCTCGAGATCGTGATGCAGACGCAGATCGAGGGACAGCTCCGCGACTGGAAGGGACCCCCGCTGGTCCTGGTGCAGCCGAAGGTCGAGCACATCTCGATGTTCGCGTTCGACAAGACCGAGGAGTTGATGGAGGCGGGCTACCGGGCCACCGCGCAGACGCTGGACCAGTTGGGGAACGACCTGCACCTGATCGGGCGCGGCATGCACCCGACCCGCCGGCTCCGAGTGCTGGTGGACGATGCCCGCTGCGTGGGATGCGGGGCTTGCGTGGTTCAAGCGCCCAAGGTGTTCCGGCTGGATTCGCGCGGCAAGGCGGAGGTGGTGACGCCGATTCAGACCTGGTCGCCGATGGACGGGGCCTACGTGCTCAACTGCCCGACCGATGCGATCAGCGTGCTCCCGGAGGAGACTGCGGCGTAACCTCGAAGATGAAGACCGCGTCCCCGCGCCGCCGGATGGGAAGGAGGTTGCGGACCCGGCTTCGGTAGTGGCGATGCGCCCGCACCTTGCCCCAGGGCGCCAGCGCCCGCAGCAGCAGTGCCTCGTCGTAGAGCCGCTTGGGATCCGGATCGGAACGGGTGTCGCGGACAGGCGTGGTGCCCACTACGGCTCCTCCCGGCGCCAGATACCCAACCAGCTCACCGATCAGCCCCGAATCGTCCTCGAACTGCTCCAGCACCTCGCTGCAATAGATCCGATCGAACTGCCCGGGACCCGGCGGCATCGTGGTGAACACCGGTCGTGCGGCCGACCCGCGGAACTGCTTGGCCTGGCCGACGGCCGCGGGCGATATGTCGTACCCCACCGCCTGACCGCCACGCTGCAGCAGGCGGAGGGTAAACACCCCGTCCATGCACCCGAAATCGAGCACCCGTTTCCCTTCCGGGGGATAGCGCCGGAGGAGTGCCCGCTGGCTCCACGGGAGATGGGTGAGCCGCCAGTCGAGGTCGAGCGCGCGGGGCCCCAGCCGCTCGACCCAGACGCGGTACTGCCGGTCGTACTCGTCCGCCGCGGCGAGCTGAGCCAGGGTGTTCACCACTAGGAGGCGCCCTCCCGCGCCCTCACGCCGCCGAGCTCGTGCCCGATCCTCGTGAGGTCCGAGGTGACCCGGTCCCAGTTGTAGTGACGCTCGATGAGGCGCCGGCCGGCGCTACCGAGCCGGGCGCCAAGTCCCGGATCGGCCAGCAGGCGCCGCACGGCCGCGGCCACGGCCTCCGGACTCTCGGCCTCGACCAGGAGGCCGGTCTCGCCGTCCCGCACGCCCTCGGGAATTCCGCCGCTCCGGCCGGCGATGACCGGCAGGCCGCAGGCCGATGCCTCCGAGAGGGAGATGCCGAACCCCTCCACCCGCTGCTCCATGAGACGGGAGACGCCCAGATAGATCTCGGCGGCGTTGTAGAGCCCCGGCAGGTCACGGTCGGGCACGTCGGTGAGGAAGCGGACCTGGTCGGCCACGCCGAGCTCGCGGGCCTCCTGCTCCAGTGCCTCCTGCGCCTCACCGGCTCCGACCACCGCGTAGCGCAGGTCGGGATAGTCGGGCCGGAGCCGCGCGAGGGCCTGGAGCGCGGTGTCGATGCCCTTGTGTCGGGTGAGCCGGGCCACCGAGAGCAGCCAGCGACCGGGCCCGAGGCCATAGCGCGCACGCACCTCGGTGGGGTCGATGCCGGGGCGAAAGAAGACCTGATCGGCACCGAGCGGAACCACCCGCACCAGGTCGGGCGGCGTATCCAGCTCCAGCTCGCTCAACAGGGTGAGGCAGTTGTCCCGGGTCCAGTGGCTGTTGGCCACCAGCACCGCGGCCGAGGAGAGCAACGCGCGAGCAGTGCGCCGCTTGATCGTCGATTGATGCACCTGATGCTGCAGGATCAGGATATCGCCGCCGTGAAGCAGGACGCCGAAGGGGACGCCCACGCGCTCCATCGTCCACTTGGCCGGATACGCCGCCGGCTTGATGTTGCCGCACCAGATGAACTCGGCTTCGGTGGCTCGGGCCAGCACGGCGGCGCGGCGGGACCAGAGGAGGATGCCCTGAATGGTCCGCAGCCGCCGCGCGGGGATCGGCAGACGGTCGACCCGGTTGGGAAAGGTCTCGTCGATGTCCGACGCATCGGGGTGCTGTCCGGTGGAGACGACCAGCGAGCCGGGAGGGTACCGCTTGGTGAGCTCGGCCATCCATCGCGCGATGCCACCGCCCATCGGCGGGAAATCGTAGGTCAGGAGCAGGTGGGTGCCCATATCGGCAATCTAGCGAAGGAGTGGCCGGAGCGAGGAGTGGACGCGCAGCGCGCCGGCGAGGGCCGCTTCATAGCCGTCGATCATGCGGCGGAGGGGAAACTCGGCTTCGATCCGGCGCCGGCCGCCGGCACCGAGGGATTGGCGCCGGCCGGGATCGTCGAACAGCGCCGCCACCGCGGCAGCCAGCGCGTCGGGATCACCCGGCGGCACCAGGAGCCCGGCGGCACCATCGCGGCCCACCAGCTCGCCGGTGCCGCCCCCATCGGCCGCCACGACGGGACAAGCACACGACATCGCCTCGCCCACCGCGTTGGGAAAGGTCTCCAGGGGCGACGGGTGCACCACCAGGTCGGCCGCGTTGAGGGCGGCCGATACTTCCACCGGGCCGAGCAATCCGGTGAAGATCGTCGGCAGCGACAGCCGGTGGGCGAGGGCCCGGAGCTCGGCCTCCCGTGCCCCGTCACCCAGGACGACGTAGGTGATGGGCGGACGCTGCCGCGCAACGACACCCGCCAGGGCGTGAAAGGCCACCTCGTGCCCCTTGTTTCGCGCGGGCTTTCCGGGCGTGACGACGACGAAGCGGTCGGGACCGATCCGATGGGCGGCGCGGAAGGCGAGGCCGGCCTCACGATCGGGTCGGTATCGATCGGTATCGTACCCATTGGGGATTCGCACCTGGGGGATCCGACGGAGCCAGGGAGACTGCCGGTACGCGTCCTCCCGGATGAAGCGCGATTGGAACACCAGCAGGGAGATTCGCCGGGCGTAAATCCGATCGGCCAAGTGCCCTCTCGCGGACCGATCGCTCAGGTTGTAGCGATACACCACCACGGTCCTCAGCGGGAGCGTGGCGTATCCCGCCAGGCGCAGGTCGCGTGGGGAATTGACCACGATGGCCTGAGCGCCCAACCGGCGCAGCACCCGGTTGAGGGCCCAGACCTCACGCGGGCCGGTGTTCCGGGCCGGGAGCTGGGTCACCGGCAGGCCTTCCTCCTCGAATCGCGCCGTCAGGCGGGGCGCACCGGTGAGCAGCAGCGACTGGTGGCCCCGCTCCAGCAGCCCCTGCGCGATCTTGGCATAGCTGGCGGCCGATCCGCGCCAGCCGGCCGCACCGATCATCAGGGCCACACGCATGCCGGGAACCACCGGGCTCATGTCCGCCGAAGCAGCCATGCACCGCGACCGGTGGGCAGCCGCACTGCCGGCCAGCCCAGCTCGCGAGCCCAGGTCTCGGGGGGGGGCCGCCCCGCCGGGGGGGGGGCCCCGGCGGCCGCCCCCCGGGGGGCCGGCGGCGCCCCCCCCCCCCGGGCCGGGGTGTGCAACCGCTGCGCGCCGCGGGCCAGCCCGCGCCCGGGGGGGGACCCCCCGAGACCTGGGCTCGCGAGCT
>JBBSHB010000022.1:0-31528 GCA_038253515.1 Gemmatimonadales bacterium
GATCTGCTCGTCGGTGAAGCCCGCGCCCTTGAGGTCGCGAATCGCGGCCTCGGCGTGCTGGCGGTTATTGAACAGCCCGACGACCGTGCGCCCGGTGGTACCTTCACCGGTCGTGGCGTCGTAGTCGCTCTGTCGCGTCATAGGTCAATTCCCTCGAAATTCAACAGTGTGAACCTATGGGGAGGCGGCCCCGCGGGGCACGTTCGCCATGATACCGCAAGCCGAAGCGGGAACCTAACGGTCCACTCAACTGGAGTGGGTGACGACGCTCACATCGCGGCGGGGGGTGCCCGCCCCTGTCATCCCGAGGAGCGAAGCGACGAGCAACTGTCTTCCGGTCCTGGGGTGACGGCGCGGGTCAGGCATAGGCCCAGGGGCGCTGATCGCGCAGGATGGCGTTGAGCACGATGAGCAGTTTCCGCGCGACGGCGGTGAGGGCCACCTTGGCCGGCTTGCCCGCGGCGCGGAGCCGCTGATAGAACTCCCGGAAGACGGGATTGTAGCGCGCCGCCGTGAGGGCGGCCATGTAGAGCACAGTGCGGACGGCGGGCCGCCCACCCCAGCAGGTGCGTCGGCCCCGCAGGGTGCCGCTGTCGCGGGCCAGCGGGGCGACGCCGACCAGGGCAGCAATCTGGTGCCGATCCAGCTGCCCGAGCTCGGGCACCAGGCCCAAGAGGGTGCGGGCCAGCGTGGGTCCGACCCCGGGCACGCTCTGGAGGAGCTGGTCCTGCACGCGCCACAGGGGGCTCTGCTGGATCAGGGTCTCGAGCTCGGCGTCGGCGTCGATCCCGCTGCGCTCCAGCCAGCGGATGTGGGCGCGGAGATTCCGCCGCACGGCGCGGCCCCGGGCCCGCGGCAGGCGCTGCCGCTCGGCATGCAGCATCTCCAGCAACTGCCGGCGCCGGCCCAGGAGTGCCTCGAGCTCGGCGGTCGCCTCATCCGGCAGCGGGCGGGGCGTAGGGCGGACGCGGGCCGCGAAGAGCGCGAGCACTTCGGCATCGACCCGATCGGTCTTGGCCAACCGGCCGAGCGCCTGGGCGAACGCGCGGACCTGGCGGGGATTGACGATGGCGACGGGGAGCCCGACCGTGGCGAGCGCCGCCGCGATGGGGGCCTCATAGCCGCCCGTCGCTTCGAGCACCACGAGCGTGACGGGGTGAGCCTGGCACGCGGCCACGAGCGCGTGGAGCCCGGCGACATCGGTGGGGAACTGGCCCGTGAGGCCGGCCGGCTCGCTGGCGAGCACCACACTGGCTTTGGCGACGTCGAGCCCGAGGGCATAGGAGGAGGACATGGCGACTCCACGGTGGCGGTCGCGCCGGCCCGGCCTTGTGGATGCGGAGTGCACTCCGGGCAACTGTTCGGGCTCAACGGACCTGGACGAGGAGGGCCCGGGCTCGTCGGCGGGCTGGATCCCAGAGGGATGGCGGGCTCCTCCCGTCCCCAAACTACTGCGCGACGAAGACACAAGGGATCTTCTCCCCCGGGGGTCGAACTCGGCCCAGCAAGATCCCTCGTCGCTCCGCTCCTCGGGATGACAGCAAAGGGGTCGCCCCAGGAGATTCGGGTGCGACCCTTCGCCTTGTCCTCTCGCTTTCAACCTCCCCGTTATGGTTGATCCATGACCACGTACCGGCGTCCGCGCCTGGCGGTGCCGCTCCTTCATATACTCGCCATCGCCTCCACCGCGTGCGCCGGCCGGAGACCGGCGACCATGCCCGTGGCTCCCGCGCCCGAGCGCTATCCGATCATCCCGGCGCCACGCCACATCCAGCCCGGACCCGGCGAGCTCCGGCTCGACCGGACGACGCGGATCATGCTCTCCGATCCCGCGAGCGCCGAGCTCAGGGCGCTAGCGGAGCTCCTGGCCGCTCCCCTTCGGGCGGCCTCCGGACTCCCGCTGCCGGTGTCTCAAGAGCCGGCCGGCGATCACATGCCTCATGCGATCGCGATCCGGTTGACGCCGGGTGCGCCATCCGCCCTGCCGGAGAGCTACCGCCTGGTGGTCACAGGCCGCGGAGCGATCCTCTCCGCGCCGACGACAGCCGGACTCTTCCGGGGACTGCAAACCCTTCGGCAGCTCCTCCCTCCGGAGATCGAGCGGGCGGAGCGCTCTCTGCCGGTGACTCCCTCCCGCTGGGCCATCCCCGCCGTCGAGATCGAGGATGCGCCACGCTTCGCGTACCGCGGGCTCCTGCTGGACGTGGCGCGCTGGTTCTACCCTCCCGAGTTCCTCGAGAAGGTCATCGACCTCCTCGCCCTCTACAAGCTCAACACCCTCCACCTGCACCTGACCGACGACCAGGGGTGGCGCCTCGAGATCAAGAAGTACCCGCTGCTCACCCGGGTCGGCGCCTGGCGGAAGGAGACCATCCTGGGACAGCACTTCGACCCGTACGTCGGCGACGGCAGGCCGCACGGCGGCTTCTACACCCAGGAGCAGATGCGCGAGATCGTGGCGTACGCCGCGGCGCGCCACATCACGATCATCCCCGAGATCGAGATGCCGGGCCACGCGCGTGCCGCGCTCGCCGCCTACCCGGAGCTCTCCTGCACCGGCGGGCCGTTCGAGGTGTCGACCCGGTGGGGAGTGCACCAGGACATCTTCTGTCCCAGCGAGCGGACGTTCGGGTTTCTGGAGGACGTGCTGGTCGAAGTGATGCAGCTCTTCCCCGGCAGGTACATCCACGTCGGGGGCGACGAGGTGCCGAAGGACGAGTGGAAGGAGAGCCCGGTCGCGCAGGAGGTGATCCGCCGCGAGGGGCTCGCCGACGAAGAGCAGCTGCAGAGCTACTTCATCCGCCGCATCGAGGGTTTCCTGCTGGCCCACGGCCGCCGGCTGATCGGGTGGGACGAGATCCTCGAGGGCGGACTCGCGCCCGAGGCGACGGTGATGTCGTGGCGCGGGGTGGCCGGTGGGATCGAGGCGGCCCGGCAGGGACACGACGTCATCATGACCCCGACCGATCACGCGTATTTCGACTACTACCAGGGAGACCCCGCCGCCGAGCCGCTGGCCATCGGCGGCTTCCTCCCCCTCGACACCGTCTACGCGTTCGAGCCCGTGTCGAAGGAGCTCACGCCGACGCAGGCCGCTCACGTGCTCGGCGCGCAGGGAAGCGTGTGGACGGAGTACATCCCGACGCCGGCCCGGGCGGAGTACATGATCCTGCCGCGGTTGCTCGCGCTCTCCGAGGTCCTCTGGTCGCCGAGGGAGGCGCGGAGCTGGGGCCGCTTCGTCGCTCGCCTGCCGGCGCACTTCGCGCGGCTGGATGCGCTGGGCGTGGAGTACCGCGTGCCCGAGCCGGTCGGCCTCGGGTGGGAGCGCCGCGTGCTGGAGGACCGGGTCCGGGTGACGATCGGCTCGCCTCTGCCCGGCGGCGTGGTGCGCTACACCACCGACGGCTCTGCGCCCACGGTCAAGTCGCCGCGGTACACGGGTCCGCTCGACGTGCACCGCTCCGCCGGCCCCGTCACCGTGGGCGCGCGGCTGTTCCTGCCGAGCGGACGCGGCAGCCCGGTGGCCCGAGCGCGGATCACCCGGGCGACCTGGCAGAAGCCGGTGGCCGTACGCGCGGACACGCTCACGCCGGGTCTCGCCTACGCCTACCTCGAAGGGACGTTCCGGTCAGCCGATGACGTCACACAGGGCGAGCCACTCCGGGTGGGCTCGGTACCAGTGGTCGAGCTCCGCGGCGACGAGCGTCCGGAGGAGTACGGCATTCGCCTGTCAGGATTCCTGTGCGTGCGTCGCGACGCGCTCTACACCTTCTATCTCTCCTCCGACGACCGGGCCAGGCTGCGGATCGGCGGCCGCCTCGTCGTGGACCGCGACGGGCAGCAGCGCGAGCGCGAAACGCAGGGGCAGGCCGCCCTGCGGGCGGGCTGCCACCCTATCGAGGTGGTGTTCTATCAGGCGAGCGGCGGTGCCGCGCTCAACCTCGATGTCTCCGCACCGGGGCTGGCGAAGGGCCCGGTGCCGCGGGACTGGTACGCACATCCGGAGCACAAGGCGCCATAAGGCACGAGCCCCAGGCACCTTGCCTGGGGCTCGCGACCGACCAGACTGCGGAACTTCAGTTCACGACGCACGACGCTGCGTTTCGACCCTTGGCGACAGTGGTCACCGCATCCAGGGCGTCGCGAACCCCGCTCTGGCTCAGGTAGCTCGCGTCGTAGCTGCGCCCGACCAAGGCGCAAACCGATGCGCCCCCGGCGAGGATGGTGCCGAACGTCTTGACTTGGGCCGGAGTCATGGCTGCGGTGCTGTAGCCGGATCCATCCAGGATATTCAATCCGGCAACCAGGCCGAGGCCCTCCAGCTTTGCCTGGGCGGCTTGGGCCGACAGGAAGGTCTTGAGATCACCCATCTTGGTGTTGTACTCGGCCCAGCCGGCGTCCAGATAGGTCCAGCGGAACGTCGCCTCGGCCAACTGCGACGGGGATACCCGCGCGGTGGTCGGCAATGCCGGCCAGATCGACTTGCTGTATCGCGCCATCTCCTCGAGCGTCGCCCAGGAAATAGCCTGGCCCCCCCAGCACGAAGGGCATTGCGGCCGGTCCACCAGATCATGCAGGTAGAAGACCTTGCTCGTGATGTACGGGCCCAACGGCAGGCTCCGGAAGCCGTCGACTTGGGCCTTCCAGCGAGTCAGGCTGAACGTGCCGTCGGGGTTCTTGAGACCCGTGGTCGCCAGTTTGACAATGATCTTCATCCCGGTGCTCTTGGCCCGATCGAGCCGCGCCACGAGATCCGCCGGAGTCGCCTCGTACATCGTCCCCGTCCACCGCGTCGAGTACTCCCCGATCGGTGCCTCGGCCAGGCCGAAGGGGAGCGGGGCGCCGGTGGGTGTCGGCGGGGGAGGGGGAGGGGGAGGGGGAGGGGGAGTGGTCGATCCGGCGGAAGCTCGGCAGCTCCTGGTGCCCCGATTCTTTGCCTTGCCGCGCAGCACGTCCATCGCGCTCTTGATGCCGCTGTTCGACAGGTAGCTTGCGTCGTACGTCCAGCTGAGGAAGGCGCAGGGATACGAACTGTTGAGCAAGGCCGATCCCCATGACTCGACCTGCGTCGGCGTCATCGGCGCGTCGCCGATTCCGCCCTTGAGGATATTGAGCCCGACGATGAGTTCGAGGCCCTGCTTATTGGCCAGCGAGACGTTCTGGGACAGGAAGTCGGCGGCGGGGCCCTTCCGATAGACGTACTGAGCCCACGCGGCATCGAGGTAATGGTAGGTCCCGTTCCAGGCGCCGAGATAGTCAGGGTAGGCCCGGACCATGGTCGCCATGCTGGGCCACAGCTGCTTGCTATACTGCGCCATGGCGTCGACCGTGGACTGCGGCACGGTCTTGCCATTCCACTTCGACTTGTTGTTCGGCTCATCCATCAGATAGTGTCCGACGATGGTGCCGTCGGTGATGTACGAGGCGAAGTTAATGCCCTTGAACCGGTCCACCGAGGCCTTCCACAGCGAGAAGCTGAAGTTGCCCGCCGCGTCCTGGAATCGGGACCGGCCACCCGCGAAGTTGACGACGACCCGGCCGCCCGCGGCCTTGATGGCCGCCAGGTCTGCCAGGAGGTCGCCCGGCCCGATGATCCGCATGGCACCGTCATATCGGGTCCCGAACGCTTCATTGGGCTGGTCGAAGGTGCCGAACGGAATGCCACCGGCAAACGAGGTCGAGAACGAAGGATCAGGGCTGACCGCGGGGGGCGTGCTGCTGTCGGGACCCAACGAGTCAGTGGTATTGCACCCCACGAGGGTGAGGATGATGCCGGCGAAGAGGGGCGCTCGAAGCCGAGCGATCCTGCGGGACAACTTGAACGTAAAGGTCATGGCTGACGCTCTCGAGCGAGGGTAACTGTGATGTGAACGGCGAACGAGTTTTTTGGGGGGAGCCAGACTCGGATTGACCCGGCCAAGCAGGTGAGGTATGCAATACGTGGGCCTGTATCGTCAGCGAACGCAATCTGGCCTGGACCGGCAAGATTCAGTCAGTCGGCATTGTTAAACTCGGCAAACCCTGCCGCTTCAAGGAGATTAGAGGTGCAGTTGTTGGCACTCCCGGCGAATATTTCCGCCGACGCCGGCGAGGCCCTGCGGCATTCCTGGCAACTTGGGAGAGTGGGCGGGCAGCGAGGGTTTACTCCGATTCCTCCAGCAGCCAGAGGTCCCCGCCTCGCGGCGCCGCCCGATCGAACAGCACCGAGCTCCCATCCGGTGACCAGGTGGGGTAGTCGATGCGCGTGTCCGGGTCGGGGAACGCGAACACCTGATGGGGGGCCTGACCGTTCACCGGGTAGACCCAGAGCGACTTGTGCCCTCGCACGTCGAGGATGAGCGATCGATCCGGAGAGAACGACATGTGCGCCCCGCTGGCGACGTCGGGAAGCCGGGCGAGCGACCCGTCCTCGACCGAGGCCCGGAAGATCTGGACCTGGGTGCCGCTCTCCCCCCGGAACACGACGCCGCGGCTGTCCGGCGTCCAGCGGAGGAAGTGGCCGCCCGCACCGGTCGAGCTGAGCCGACGCGGCCCCGTGCCGTCGGCGTGCATGAGCCACACCTCGGTGCGCCCGCCTCGATCGGACAGAAACGCGATCTGCTGCCCGTCCGGCGAGTAAAACGGATTGGTGTCCGTCGACGGGTCGCTGGTGAGCCGGGTGAGGCGCCCATCCGCGACCCGCGCGGCCCAGATATCGGCGTTCCCCGAGCGGGCGGAGAAGAAGACGATGCCGCGGCCGTCCGGAGACCAGTTGGGCTGATAGTCTCCCCCCGGGCCGTGGGTGAGCTGCCGCTCCGTGCTGTCGGTCGTGCCGTGCAGCCAGATGTTCATCTCGCCGAGCCGGTCGGAATTGAACGCGACGGTGCGGCCATCCGGGGACCAGGCGCCGCGGCTCTCGACCCGGGTCGTCGCGACCACGGGCTCGGGTGCGCCGGCCGGTTCACCGGTGGTGGGGGAAACCGGCAGCCGCCAGAGGTCCGAGTTGATCCCCCGGACCGCGAACGCCAGCCGCTTGCCGTCCGGTGACACGGTGGGCTCGATGTCGTCGCCGGCGCCGGTGGTGAGCTGTGCCGGCGGACCCGTGGGATGGCCGCCCGGGTCGATCGGGACGCGCCAGAGGTTGAGTCCGCCGCCGCGCGACGAGGCGAAGTAGATCTGTCGCTGGTCCCGCGCCCATACCGGGTCCATGTCCAGCACGTTGTCGTCGGTGATCCGGGTGAGCCCTTGCGAGGCCAACTCGACGACCACGATGTCGGACTTGATCTTCTCGATCCGCCGGAAGGCGAGTCTCGACCCGTCGGGAGACCAGCGGGGTCCGGTGTGCACCACGGCTTCGCTGGAGTCAGACGTGACCTGGCGTGGATTCCGTCCCGACGAATCGGACGTCCAGATCCGCCGGGCTCCCGCCCATGAGGCGTCGAACGCCAGCCGGCCGCCGTCCGGCGAGTACGCGGGATTGAAGGCGTCCTCCACCAGCCTGGTCTCCCGGCCGGTCGCGAGCTCGACCGTCCAGATGTCCCCACCCTCCTCATACCACCCGTTGATATCGTTGGGCTCGAGCTTGCCCCCCTTGGCCCTCGCCCGCACGAAGGCGAGCCGCCGCCCGTCGGGTGACCAGGCGGGCTGGATGTCGTCCCTCGGCTGGGTCGAGAGCCGGCGCTCCGCGCCAGTCGCGAGCGTGCGCACGAAGAGCCGCCGCAGGCCGTCGGCTTCCCCCACGTAGGCGAGACGAGCCCCGTCGGGCGACCAGGCCGCCCATTCCTCCACGCCTTCGCCGAAGGTGAGCTGCGTCAGCTTCCGATTCAAGCCGGAGGCGATCGCGCCACTGGTGGACTGCCGCCTCGGGGCGATCCGGCGACCGGCATAGAAGGTCAGTGCCAGCAGGACGAGCGCCGCGAGCGCCGCGGCGGCCATCCACCCGCGTCCGCCCACGCGCGGCCGGGGCCGTTCGTCGATCCCCAGCGCCGCGGCGAATGCCGCCGCCGAGTCGAACCGATCGACCGGCCTCTTCGCCAGAGCCTTGCGCAGCGCCTCCGCTACCGGCGTCGGCACGGTTCCGTCGAGCGCCGTGACCGATGGCGGTGGCAAGGTCAGGTGCTGCGCGATGACCGATTGCGCGGTCGACCCCTGGAACGGCGGCTTGCCCGTCAGCATCTCCTGCAGGACACACCCGAGCGCGTACACGTCGCTCCGCCCATCGATCGCGGCTTCGCTGGTGGCCTGCTCGGGGCTCATGTAGGTGGGGGTGCCAACCACCATGCCGGCCACGGTGAGCCGTTCGGTCGCCGCGTTTCCCAACGACCGCGCGACGCCGAAGTCGGCGATGAGGGTGCTGCCGTCGCCGGTCAGCAGGATGTTCTCGGGCTTGATATCCCGGTGGACCACGCCGTGGTCGTGGGCATACTGAAGCCCCTGGGCGACCTCGCGGGTGATCCTGAGCGCCTCTCCCAGCGGCAGCCGATGCGCCCGCCCGAGCCGGTCCCGCAGCGATTCTCCCTCGACGTACGGCATGGTGAACCAGAGCCGCCCCGCGCTCTCGCCCGAGTCATACACCGGAAGGATGTGGGGATGCTGCAGCCGTGCGGCGACCTTGATCTCCCGGAGGAACCGTTCGGGGCCCAGCATGGCGGCCAGCTCCGGGTGAAGCACCTTGAGCGCGACCGAGCGGTCGTGCTTCCGGTCGTGGGCCAGGAAGACCGTCGCCATGCCCCCCCGACCCAGTTCCCGGTCGAGGCGGTAGCGGTCGGCCAGGGCGGTCGCGAACTGGTTCTGCGGATCGGACAATGTCGGGTTCCACTGAGGGGGATGAGGCAAGAATACGCAGGCGGCAAACGGGCGGCCAGAGCGTTCAGTGGGCTGAATCGTTGGCGCTCCCGCCGACCTGGAAATACCATTATCTGGCTGTATTGTCCCCCTGATCCGACATCGCACCGCGCCACTGCCCGCGAGCCATGCCTGCGAGATGCTGGGCGGAGTCCCGCCGCTCACCGGCCGCAGCCCGCGGGAGGTGCTGGCCCGCCGGTTCCGGGAGCCGCCCCGGCCCTTACGTGAGCTCCGGCCCGAGGTCCCGGCCGAGCTCGAGGCGGTGGTGGACAAGGCGCTCGCATCGGATCCGGCCGATCGCTTCGCCACCGCGACGGAGCTGCTCGCCGCCCTCCGCTCACCACCGGCGCGCCGACTCGGCAGACCTGGCTCCGCCGGGAGCCGCGTGCGCTGGAGTGCCGCCCTGCTCGGCGGGCTCGCGGCCGCGGCGCTTGCCTTCGGGGCGCTCGCACGCTATCGAGGCGGCCGCTCCGAGCTCGATCCGCGGCGCATCGTCGTCGCGCGGATGAGCAACGAGACCGGCGAGAGCACGTTCGCCTATCTCGGCAGTCTGGCGACCGACCGGCTCACCGCCTCGCTGGCGGGGACGCCGGGGATCAGGGTGGTCACCGCGGCCACCATCATCCCCTCGCGGCTCACGACCGGGCTGCAGGTCGATTCGTTCGACGCCCCCGAGCGGCTCCGCGCGCTGGCCCAGGAGACCTCGGCCGGGACGCTCATCTCAGGGTCATACTTCCGGAGCGGCAATCGAATCTCCTTCCAGGCGGAGATCACCGACGCCAACCACGGCACCCTGCTCGCCGCGGTGGGGCCGGTGAGCGCACCGGCCGACCGGGCTGGAGACGCGCTGGACTCTCTCGGCCGGAGCGTCGCGGCGGCGGTTCACCGGCGGCGGCTCGGTGGCGGCAACCCGCCCGGCCCGTCCGGCCCGCGGCCGAACTGATCAGCCGGAGCCGGACTCGAGGCTCTCCCGGACCTGGCGGGCGAGCTGGGCGGTCACCGGGGCGAACGGTCCTCCAGGAACCGTGTCGAAAAGGCCGGCTGGGTCGGGGCGTACTCCATCATCCTGTTACGCCCGCTCTTCTGCAGTACTCGTCATGATACTACCCCAGCGCTCCGACAATAGTCGACCAGCCGCGCCGATGGACTGGAGCAGTACTGCAGCAACCAACTCGTCCTCACCTACAACAGCCCGGACAAGCACACCGGCGCGATGACCTATGGCGGCTACTCCAGCCAGATCGTGGCGGACGAGCACTTCGTGCTGCATCTGTCCGACAAGCTCGATCCGGCCGCGGCGGCCCCGCTGCTGTGCGCCGGCATCACGACCTACTCTCCGCTGCGGCACTGGGGCGTGGGCCCCGGCGACAAGGTCGGAGTGGTCGGCCTCGGCGGGCTGGGCCACATGGGCGTGAAGCTGGCCCACGCGCTCGGCGCCGAAGTGGTGCTGTTCACCACCTCGCCCGGCAAGGCGGAGGATGCCAGGCGGCTGGGCGCGGACGACGTGGTCGTCTCCCGCAACGCGGACGAGATGGCCAGGTACGCGAACAGCCTCGACTTCATCCTGGACACCGTGGCTGCGTCGCACGATCTGGACAGCTACCTCGACCTGCTGAGCCGGGACGGCACCCTCTGCCTGGTCGGCGCCCCGGAGCATCCGCATCCCTCGCCCACGGCGTTCAAGCTCCTCGTGCGGCGGCGGCAGCTCGCCGGCTCGGCCATCGGCGGTATCCGGGAGACCCAGGAGATGCTCGACTTCTGCGCCGAGCACGGGATCGTCTCGGACATCGAGATGATCCCGATCCAGCAGATCAACCAGGCGTACGACCGGCTGTTGAAGGGCGACGTGCGCTACCGCTTCGTGATCGACCTCGCCTCGCTGCAGGGCGAGACCGCGGCAGCCTAGCACCAGGTGCCGCTGGTTTGGGAGGCTGGGGGGCCGCATCTTCCTCCCATGCCGACCCACAGCACCCCACCCACCCGGCCCGACGCTTGGCCGGCGGACCAGGCCGTCGGGCACGCCCCGCTCGACGGCCTGGTCCACCTCTCCCATCTCCTGGGCAATGACACCCGCCTGGTGCAGCCAGGCGGCGGCAACACCTCCGTCAAGCTGACGCTGCGCTCCGAGCCGAGCGGTCCGGTGGAGGCGCTGGTGGTGAAGGGGAGCGGCACCGATCTCCGCACCATCGGACGGGACGGCTTCACCTGGCTCGGGCTCTCCCGGCTGGCCGCGCTCCGCCAGGCCGCGACGATGAGCGACGCCGAGATGATGCGCTTCATGGCCGGCTGCATGCTCAGGGAAGGGCCGGCGCCGAGCGTCGAGACGCCGCTCCACTCGCTCCTGCCGTACCGGGTCATCGCCCACACGCACGACGTCGCCACCATGAGCCTGACCAACGTGCCCGACGCGACCGCGAGGCGCCTGGTCGGGGAGTTGTTCGGCGGCGAGATCGTCTTTCTGCCGTATGTGCGCCCGGGCTTTCCCCTGGCGCGGATGGTGAGCGGTATGCTCGATGACATCCCGGCGAGCGCCATCGGCATGGCCATGGCGCACCACGGACTAGTGGCCTGGGGCGACGACCCGCGGCAGTGCCACGGGCGCCTACTGCGGATCGTCGGGGAGATCGATGAGTATCTGACCAGCCGACGGCAGGGTCGCGTCGTGCTGGGACCGCCCCGCCATCCGGTCCCGCCGCGCGAGGAACGGCGCCGCCTGGCGGAGCTGATCCTGCCGGTGGTACGAGGCGTGCTGGGCGCACCGGAGCGGGTCATCCTCCACTTCGACGACGACGAGGGCGTGCTCGCCACCCTGTCGGCCGAGCGCGTGCCCGAGCTGGTTCGCCGGGGGATGGCGACGCCGGAGCATCTGCTTCGCGCCGGGCGGCTGCCGCTCTGGCTCGAGCTCGACCCGAAGGCGCCGGCGGACCAGGTGATCGCCCAGGCTCGAGGTCAGCTCACCGCGGCGCGAGCCGAGTATGAGGCATATCACGGCCGGCACGCCGGGCCCGGAGAGCGCCCGCTCGACGATTGGGCCAAGGTGGTCCTGGCGCCCGGGCTCGGCGTGATCACCGCGTTCCTCGACAAGCGCGGCGCCGAGACCGCCAACTCCTGCTACCGGGCCACGCTCGAGGCGGTCGCCAATGCGGAGGCGGTCGACCGCTTCGAGTTCATCCCCGAGGCGGATGTGTTCGAGTTTGAGCACTGGCCCCTGGAGCGGCGCAAGATCGAAGAGCAGATCGCCAAGGAGCGGACGACCAAGCTGCTGCCCCGCCGGGTCGTCGTGGTGATCGGCGGCGGGAGCGGCATCGGTAAGGCGGCCGCGCGGTGCTTCGCGGGGGAGGGCGCCCACGTGGTGGTCGCGGACCTCGACGGTGCGGTGACCGAGGGGGTGGCCGCGGAGATCGCGGCCGATTTTCCGCGGCGAGCCGTGGGCGCCCCGGTCGACGTGCGGGACGACTCCAGCCTGGACGCTCTCTTCGGGCGCGCCGTGCTCGAGTTCGGCGGGGTGGACTGCCTGTTCTACACGGCGGGCCTGGCTCCGCGCTTCGCGCCGATCACCGAGGTCCGGCGTGAGGACCTGCAGCATCAGCTCGAGGTGCACTACCTCGGCGCCGTGGCGGCGGTGGGACGGGCCGCACGGATCATGCGGCGCCAGGGACTGGGCGGGTCGATCGTGGCGTCGGTGTCCAAGGCGGCGCTGGTGCCTGGGCGGCAGGCGGTGGCGTACGGAGGGAGCAAGGCGGCCCTGCTGCAGGCGCTGAGAGTTGCGGCGATGGAGCTGGGCGAGGACGGCATCCGAGTGAACGCCATCAACGCCGATCAGATCGACACGCCGCTCTTTCTCCGCTTCGTCCGCGAGCGAGCCGCCAGCCGCGGGGTGACGGTCGAGCAGCAGTTGGAGAGCTATCGCAGCCGCAATCTCCTGGGGGCGAGCCTCATTCCGGCGGAGGCGGTGGGGGACCTCGCGGTGCTGCTCGCGAGCGACCGGTTCCGCTTCACCACGGGAGACATCCTCACCGTGGACGGCGGGCTGCCGGAGGCCTTTCCCCGGTAGGTGTCGGACCGGCCTCGCTCAGGCGAGACGCCACTCCGCCAGGGAGGCATGCGCTCGCCCGTGCCCCTGGTCCGGAATGATGGTCAACTCGAGGGCAGTCACGGCGGCGAGGTCGACCTCGAGCTCCTCGATCTCGCTGGTGGACCCGCCGGGGCTGAAGGTGTACTGCTGCCGCACCAGCTCCCGGAACGATCGTCCCCCGTCCGGTGACCAGCGCAGGGAAAATTCCTGGGTCCGCTCGGCGCCGGACTCGTCGAAGCGCAGCCGGATGCGCCGCAGCCGCTGCGGTTGAGGGAAGAGCAGGCGGATGCTCTGGGTGCCGGGCTCCGACGCACGCCACCCGGAGTCGACCGGCTGCAGCGCGGCCTCGATCGGGTGCGCCGGGTCCTCGGAGGTGAGCTCCACCTGGGCCAGGCTCTCCAGCTCGAGCCAGGCTGCCTGGGCCGCCCGAGTCTGCCCCGGGGGCCGAACCAATCGCTTCTGCATCGCTCAGGTCCGCACGCTCGCCGCGTCACCCAGCCTGCAGCCCTCCGCTACCAGGTCAGGATCTCCAGCTCGTCCAGGTAGGCCGCGACCGACACCAGCGAGGTGAGGCTGGGCGCCTCCCTGAACTTGTACGCCGCATCCCGGAGCGCGGGCTTGACCGGCTCCCCCGTCCGCCGGCGATAGCGGCGGTAGGAATGTCCCAGGTCGTGAAACACCCGTCGAAGCGATCGGGTCTCGCGCATCTCTTCGGGAGTCTGCGTGGTAGCGACAGCCGTCGGGCGGGCGAGCGCCGGACGGGCGCGCCGTGACTTCGGGCGCGACGCGCTTGCTCGCCGGTCGACGGCGAGGCCCGCGTCGGTCACGCGCGCCATCACGCGGTCGGTCAGACTCTGGGGGAATTCATCGGTCGCCGAGGTGCTTGGGCGGGGAGTATCGTTGGGCATCGGGTCCTGCCAGTAGATGAGGAAAGCACCTCCAAGCGGAAGTGTTGCAGAGGTAACTCAAATCTAGCCGGGCGGACCACGCTTAGCGAGCGCTCCAGCGAAGCCACCACCGTTCGGGGGCTCGCGGACAAATTGGCGTTTGTGTTCGCCGGTACAGGGGGGTAGCTTGAGGGTGCCCGCCCTGCCTTCTTCCCGTCTCGAGTTCCTCATGCTGCTCTTTACCCTGGCCCTGCTGGCCGGCTCCGGCGATAGCTCCATCGTTCGCGACATCGAAGTCGCTCCCGGCGAGATGATCCGCACCACCAGCGTCGGCACCGGCCAGCCGCTGGTACTCCTTCCCGGCATCTTCGGCGCCGCCTTCGGGTATCGTACGATCACCGGCCCGTTGGCGGCGCGCGGCTACCGCGTCATCGTGGTCGAGCCGCTGGGCTACGGCTGGTCGGGTCATCCCAAGAAGGCGGACTACTCCTTCACGGCCCAAGGCGAGCGGGTCGGCCGGGCGCTCGACCAGCTCGGGGTTTCCCGCGCACTGTTCGTCGCCCAGTCGAGCGGGGCCGCCATCGCCTTCCGGCTCGCCATCCTCCGGCCCGACATGATCAGCGGCCTCCTCTCGATCGACGGCGGTCCCGCCGAGAGTGCCGCGACACCGGGGATGCGGCAGGCGTTCAAGTTCGGCGGGGGCCTGGTCAAGTTCGCGCTGGACGAGTCGAAGCTCCGGCACGACGTGCGGCGGGAGATCGTGAAGAACTCAGGCGACACGACCTGGGTGACCGACGCGGTGATTCGCGGCTACACCGCGGGACAGACGGCCGACATGAACGGCTCGATCGACGCCTTTCAGCGGATGTCCAAGTCGAAGGAGGAAGCATCGCTGGCAGACCGCCTCCACGAGTGCGCGATGCCGGTGCGGCTGCTGGTGGGCACGGTCTCCCACCCGGCGGAGGTGACCGAAGATCAGCGAGAGCTGCTCCTCGCCAAGCTGCCGGATTTCAGGACCGACAGCGTGCCGGGGTCGGGCCAATACATTCAGGAGGAGCAGCCGGCCGCGGTCCTCGCCGCGGTGGCGCGGTTGGCCCAGGTCGCCCACTGAAGCCGCGGGACCCGCACACAGGCCCGGCCGGCTTGGCGTAAGCCCAGCCGGCCGTTGCTTTTCCGAGCCAGTGACCCGGCGAGCGCACTCGCCGGTGTGATCACCCTCACCGACCGACCCGCGTCCATACCCCAACCTGAGCGACGCATCACCGCCTTCGGCGGTGCTGGAGAGTTCGTCCATCTATGCGGGAGGTCTGAGATGGATTCAAGAGAATTTGCCGCCACCATCTCCACGCCGGTGCTGCAGAACACGGTGCGCAACCAGCGCCGACCCAATGCCCGCCTGCGCTACGAGCCGACCGTCGTCTACCAGCTTGCCGAGCGGGCCAAGTCCCGCGGGGTGGACTTGGACGCCATGGAGGGTCCTTGGCGCGCGGGGCAGCGGCCGCTCCGGTCACCGGGCCGCAACAGCCTCAGCGCGATTCCCATCGTCACCACCGAGCGGACCCAGGTCATGGTGGACACCGCCGAGCACGCGGTCGATGTCGCGGGTCTTCTCAACTGGTGCGGGGTGCACGATCTCGACCCGGTCCCCGACCTGGTTCCGCCCGAGAGCGCTCGGGCCGGGGCTGGGACTCGTTCTCCTGATTCTGGTCGTGTTGCTGCTCATGGGCCGGATCTAGCGGCCCGGACAAATCCCATCACCTGAACCAGTCGAGCGAATCGGGGGGAAGACCGGAGCGGGTCGAGTCTCGGGTCCACCAGGAGAAAGGTCATCTGGTGGTCTCGCTCGGCATGGGCCCGCTCCAGCCAGGTGAGCGCCGAGTCGCCATCGCCAAGTCCGAGATGAGTCAACCCGATGTCATAGGGAGAGACGTACCGCCGGGTGCCAAGCCCGATCAGGTCCTCCAGGTCGGCGACCACCATCCTCCGGAAGAACACCAAGCGGCGCCGCGCCGCTCAGTCGGTGCGGCGCAGCTCCACCCGGCGATTCTGCGCCCGGCCCGAGGCCGTCTTGTTGCTGGCCACCGGCTGGTCCCAGGCATAGCCGTGGACCGTCATGCGGTCAGCCTCCACGCCGCGCTCCACCAGAAACGCCTTCACCGCTTCCGCGCGCTCCGTGGAGAGGCGCTCGTTGAGCGCGCGAGGACCGGTGTTGTCGGTATGCCCCGCGACCTCGACCTTCACCTCGGGGTTGGCCACCAGCGACTGCGCCACGTCCCCCAGGATGTCGCGGGACTCGGGGAGCAGCACCGCCTTGCCGACCTCGAAGTTCACTCCCCGGAGCGTCACCCGGGTCTGCTTCTGGGCCATCATGGCGCGAAGGCTGTCCCTCAAGGCCACCCGGCTCAAGCTGTCCCTGAGCGCCGCCATCCGCGCCCGGTCCCGGGTGGTCCGGAGGCTGTCCCGCAACGCCGCGGTGCGGACGCTGTCCGCCTTCGCGGCGGCCACCAGGCTGTCCTGCAGCGCCTGCTTCTGGGCGGCGATCTTCTCCTGAGCCACCCGGGCGCTGTCCGCTTGCTTCGCCGCCGCCTCGGCGGCCGCCTTCTCCGCGGCCTGTGCGGCGCGGAGCGAGTCCTGCACCGCCGCCTGGCGGAGTGAATCCTCGCGGGCACGTGCCGCCGAGTCCGGCGCCGCGGCGCGCGCCGGCTCCGGCTCGGCGGAGGTTCGCTGGCCGGAGAGGAAGCTGAGCCCCACCTGGATTCCCCAGTTCAGGTTGTTGCCTGCCCCGTTGGCCGGCGAGGGGATGTAGTCCAGGTAGGTGCTGAGCCGGATCGAGGGCAGCCCGTTGAGTCCGAAGCGGACGCCTACCAGGGCCGTGGCGCCGTCGTCGTGGAAGTCGGCATCGTGGCGGTATTCGCTGCGCACGTAGCCGGCGCCGATGAGGAGGGCGCTGTGGGTCCCGGCCGGGAGATTGTAGAGGAGCCGAGCGCGGAGCGGATAGTAGTACACCTTCGAGTCGCCGGGTCCCGGAGTCGGGGTGAACGAGCCCTCGGCCTCCACCTCCCAGTTCCGCATGGGGAATACCCCGAGGTGGATTCCGCCGCCGCCCTTCCCCTGCTGGAACTCGAGGGTGTTGTCGAAGTAGGTCGCCTGGCCGAAGGCGCCGAGCTCGAAGGTACCGGCCGCCTGGGCGGCTGCGGGCGACGTCACCAGGGTGGCGCATAGCGCCGCCACGACGAATCCTGAACCGCGCATCCGCACTCCTGTCGCTGGAGACGAGCCGGCGCTCGGCGCGCGGCTGATGTGGAGCGGGTTGAGAATCGGAACGCGGGCGGCGGAGCGCGGTGATGCTGGTCACGCGGCAAGCCCGTACGGCCTAGGCAGGACCTCGGTGGCGCCTAGCGGCGAGGGGGCTCTTTCGGGCGCCCCGCCGGAAGGCCTCCCTTCACGCGCGCCGCGACGTACGCGTAGATCGCGGAGATCTGCTCGTCGCTCAAGGTCCCCTGAAATCCCGGCATTCCCTTCGCGCGGCGGCCTGCGCGTACGGTGGTATGGAAGGCCGCCTCATTCGTGGCTCCCGATGAGACCGACTTGCGGAGATCGGGTGCCATGACCCCACCTACGGCATCGTCGCCATGACAGCGGGCGCAGTTGGCCATGTACTGTCGCCAGCCCTCGTACTCGACCTTGGTGGCGCCGCCGGCAGGCTTCTCCTGGGAGGCGAGTGGCTGGCTCCGCACTCCCAGGGTCAGAACGCCGACTGCGACGGCGATGGATGCCCGGGCTCTGGTGTGCCTATGCGAATGCATCACGATCCTCCAAAGATAGCCCTGCCGCACTATAGCCCTGGACAGCCGATCGTGCGCGGGCCTGCATCACCGCCCGCCCGCCGTGACCCTACTCACCGACCGCGGACGGCGCGCACGGGTATCGGTAGCGCATGGGTGCGAAAGCAAGTTCGTCCGCGTCTGCCAGGCGACGCCTCATCAGCACCGCCTCGGCGTGCTCCTCTTCGCCGGTGCCGTGTACGTGCTGCGCTCGGAGCTGCGTCGCGTTGGCCATTCAACCGGTGCTGCTGCCGGGATTCCTCCGCCTTCCACTCCATTCCGCGCGGCCGATCAGCTTCGCGTGCTCTACTTCTTGCTGCCCCTCGTCCTGGCGACGGCCATCTGGGTGACGCGGGAGGCGCGCGGCTGGTTCCGGCGACGCCGGAAGCCGGTCCGTCAGGCGGCTGCTGCGCGATAGCGCAACTCAAAGGCGCTACGTTACTTCGCTCGGCACGGCCCGGCCTGTTGCGGCGCTTGACCGTTGCTTGACTGCCGATCGGTAGCATGAGCCCCCCTGGCGGTGGTGTGCTTGACAGGCGCTCCTCCCGTGGGATACTAGACTCGGGGTATCGGGCCGGGCTCGCGGTGCCGCGGGCCGGCCATGGAGCCACAAAACGAGGACCCAAGTTCCTCTCATGTATAGCGCTATCGACTCTCCCCGGGCTCTACCCCGGCGCGCGCCACGGCTCGCGGCGCTGCTCGCCGTGCTCTCGACTTACGGCTGCGGCGGTGGCGACCTCCAGTGTGGCGGCCCTTTCTGCGTCCCGCCCCCGCAAGCACAGGAGGCGACCCGGCTCCGGGCGGGCGCGGGAGACGGGCAGAGCGGAGTGCCCGGGCGCGAACTGGCTCTGCCGCTGGAGGTCGTGGTCACCGACGACGAGGACCACCCGATCCCGGGTGTCGCGGTGACATTCACGGTCACCCAGGGAGGCGGAAGCCTCTCCGCGGCCACCATGCCAAGCGACATTCAGGGCCGCGCCCCGGTGAGCTGGACCCTCGGTCCCGAGCCCGGCACTCAGACCATCCGGGCGGCAGCGACGGGCACGTCCGGCGCCTCGCTGAACGGCTCTCCTCTCGGCTTCACCGCCCAGGCCGTCATCCCGTCGGCGGCATCCATCGCCATTCGACAGGCGCCGCCCGACACGGTGCGGAACGGTGTCGTGTTCGACCGGCAGCCGGTGCTGGAGCTGCTGGACGCGGATCACCAGCCGGTCGCGGGAGTCGAGGTCATGGCTTCGATCGCCTCGGGCGGCGGCAGCCTGGGTGGTACCCTCGCGGTCGCGACCGACCCGGAAGGCCGGGCGAGCTATGCCGATCTGGCCGTTCTGGGCCTGGCGGGTCCGCGAACCCTGCGGTTCAGCCTGGCCGATCCCGCGCTGGACGTCGCCACGGAAACGATTCAGGTGGTGGCCGGCGCCGCGGCGCGGCTCGACCCGGTCCAGCCGTTGACGTATCAGGCGTCGGTGAACTCCCCCGTCAGTCCCGCGCCGTCCGTCGTGGTTCACGATGCCGCGGGCAACGTCGTGCCCGGGGTGCCGATCGTCTTCGCGGCAGATCGCGACGCGTCGGCGTCTCCGGTCTCCGGCGTCGCCACCAATCAGATCGGCGTCGCTCAGGTCTCCAGCTGGACATTGGGGAAGACCGCCGACGTCCAGTACAAGCTGACCGCCCGGATTGAATCCAGCGCCATCGAGCCGGTCGTCTTCTCCGCCATCGCGCGTGCGGGAGCCGCCGGCCGGCTGGCGATCACGGTCCAGCCTCCGCCGGCCACCCAGAGCGGAGTCGCCTTTGCTCCGCAGCCGGAGGTACGAGTCGTCGACCAGGCCGGCAATCCGGCACCCCAGGCCGGCGTGGTGATCGTGGCCACGATCGCGTCGGGACCCGCGGGCGGGCTCCAGAACGCTTCGGCGACGACGGATGCGTCGGGGCTGGCTGCCTTCAGCGGATTGTCGCTCACCGGTCTGGTGGGCGACTACACCTTGTCCTTCAGCGCGCCGGCGATGGGCGGCGTCACGTCGCAACCGGTCTCGCTCGCGGCCGGGCCGCCGTCACGGCTCGCCCTCTCGGGCGCACCCTCGGCCACCGCGCGAAGCAGACTGCCGTTGAGCACCCAGCCGTCGATCCAATTGCAGGACGCGAGCGGTAATCCGCTGGGCCAGGCCGGCATCCAGGTCAAGGCGTCGATCGCCTCGGGCGGAGGAACCCTCGGCGGGCAGGCGATCGAGCTGACCGACGTCAACGGCCGGGCTGCGTTCACCGATCTCGCGATCACCGGCGCCCCCGGTCAGCGGACGCTGCGCTTCGCCAGCCAGAGCCCGTCGAGCGAGGTGATCTCCGGCCCGATCACCCTGCCCAGCGTCGCCCATATCTCGCTCCTTGCCGCTCCACCGGGCTCCGCGGTAGTCGGCTCGCAGCTGGCGAGCCCCGCCTCGTGGACCCTCATCGACGCGGATGACCAGACCGTGGCCGACGCACCGGCCGATCTGTCGGTCTCGGCCGGCGGCTCCGTGGCGCCGAGCAGCACGACGAGCGACGCCGACGGAATCGTGCGGCTGCAGAGCTGGACGGTGGCCACTACGGCGGGCACCCAGTACGTCGATCTCGACGTGGCGGATGCCGGGACGTCGCGGATCGAGATCGAGGCGATCCCCGACGTCGCGGCCCGGCTGGTAAAGATTTCGGGCGACAGCCAGTCGGCTCCGGTCGATTCCGAGCTCCCGGCGCCGCTGGTCGTCCGAGTGGTGGACCAGTACCAGAACGGAGTGAGTGGCGTGACCGTCCAGTGGCGGACCTGCGAGGGTGTGGGGGACTACGACGCCGTCACCGATGCCGGCGGGTATGCCAGCGCGTTCCAATCGACAGGGCCGGACCCCGGTACCTTCTGCGGTATGGCCGCTTCCTCGGGTCTGGCCGATTCGCCGGTCCAGTTCACCTATACCGTGCTCGCGGCGAGCGGGACGACGACCCCCGAGGCCAGCACCAGCCGGCTCCGGGAAAGACCCCCGTCCGCTCGGAGGCGCTGATGCGTGGGATCCGCCTGCTGTCCACCGCTTTGGCGGCGTCCGCCATCCTGAGCGGCGATCTGGCGGCACAGTCGGCGCAGGCGGTCTCGCTCCAGGTGTCCGGACTTTTCAACGGGGTGTTCGGGCAGGTGTTCAGTGGACTGCAGGACGGCGTGGGCGGGGAAGCCCAGATACGCTATACGCCCGGTGCGGTCTCGATCGGCGCGGGGTTCCAGTACACCACCCACAACCTCCAGAATCGGGCGGAGAACGCCAGGCTCTACGGCGGGTTCATCGAGCCACGCTATCGGATCCACGCCGGGAGCAACGTGGTGGCGCCCTATCTCTCGGCGCGGTTCTCGGTGCTCAAGGTCGGCTTCTCCGGCGGAGCGCTGTCGCTCTCCTCCGCCTTCATCGAGCTCAACGGGGGCGGCGGGCTGCTGTTCCGGCTCGGCTCGCGGGTCAACCTGGATGTGGGTGGGACCTACGGATACGACCGCCTGGGAGGCGGCACGCTGAGGAACACGGAGACCGGCAGCGAGATGCCGATAGGATCGGGCTCCGGCTCGAACATCGTCGCGCGCCTCGGCCTGGCGGTCGGGCTGGGCGGCTGACCGTCAGGGTCAGAGCTTCGGCGACCCCACGATCCGGCAGCTCGACATCGCCCACCGATTTCCGTCCCTGGCGAACTCCGCCCGGAAAACCGGGTCGCTGCCGAGTCGGCCGCCGAACGCGTCCCTCCACGCCAGGTGGAGGCTGAACTCCGCTCTGGCGCGCTCGGTCCCGATCTGTCGCGCACCGTCGATCCGCTCCCCTACCGCCGCCTCCCACTCAGCGGTCCGCAGAATCCGGCTGAGCCGCTTGAGATTCTCCTGGTCCGATTTCGTCGCGGGCCGGTACATCTCCGCCATCCGGCTCACGTCCTTGGCGCTGAGCGCGGCGTAGCACTGCTCGACTCCGCTTCGGATCCGCGCCTCGAGCTGCTGGCGCTCCGACACGCGGTCTCCGACGGCGGCGGCGGCCGGCCGGTCGGCCCGATCGGCCGGTACCGCCGGCAGCACGGTGAGGCTCACGCGCCCCGACTTTCCCTCCGAAGCGGCGGTGATTTCAGTCGTGCCCGGTGCATACGCGGCCACCACACCCGAGACCGGATCCACCGCCGCCACGCCCGGGTCACTGCTGGTCCAGGCGATGCGCCGCCAGCTCAATCCTCCGCCCCCCTGGTCCCGCAGCTCCGCCCGAAGCGCGACCGTCTCCCCCACCACGAGCGTCCGGGGCGCCACCACGCTGACGCTGGCGACCGCGGCCGGGAACTCGATGGCCTGGGAGATATCCGTATCCTCCTCGCTCGCGGGCAGGGCCGCCGCCTGCGGCGGCTCCGGGGCCGGGGCTCGCACCACGATCACTGCGCTGTCCCGCCACGCTCCGCTTGCCGCCACGACGTGGGCACGGCCAGGGGCCACGGCGTGCACCCATCCGCGCGCCGGATCCACCCGCGCGACCGCCGGATCGGTGGAGGACCAGACCACGGTGGATTCGCGCACCGTGTGGCCCGCGAGGTCGCGGAGCTCCGCCATTGCCCTGGTGTAGGCCCCGGGAGCCAGCGGCCGGCGAGGCTGCCGGGTGATGGCGATCGCGGCGGGCGCACCGCTATCGACCATGGGCGCCGCCTCGGCCGGCTCCAGCCGGCTGCCGTTCTCCGCCGATGCCACGGAGCCGGCCGAAAGATCCGCGGATTCGGAGTCCGGTGTGCGGGCGACGCGCACGCCAGCGGACAGCCACAGCCCACCGCCCACGAGAATCGCTCCGACGCCGGCGACCAGGAGCCAGCTTCTCCGCGAGCGCGGTACCCGGCGGCGCTTGGCCGGAGCACGGGTCACTCTCGGCGCGAGACTCGATGCCTCGGGCGGGAGCGGCCCAGGCGGTGCGAGGGGCCGGGCGGCGGCTTCGACGTTGACCGTGATCGACGCGCTGGCGCGCTCGCAGGTCGCCGTCAGTACGGCCGTTCCCGGACCGAGGGTACCCACCCAGCCGCTCGGCATGATGACCGCGACGCTGACGTCACTCGTGGTCCAGAAGACCGTCCGATCGAGCAAGGGCTCGTCCCGCCGGTCGAGCGGACTCGCGGTCAGCACGAACGAGTCGCCCGCGGTCACCGACTTGGGTGGGGGCGAGATGCGGATGGCCGCGACCAGCGCGGGCAGGACCGGCACGGCCATGGTCTTCCGGGCGTCGTCCAGCTCGGCGCTGATCAGCGCCGAGCCCGGCGACCGGGCGGAGAGCACGCCGTCCCGGGCCAGCATCGCGATCGATGGATCCGCCGAGTGCCAGGCGACCGGGCGGCCGATCGGCTGGCCGTGCTTGCTGCGGGCGGTGGCCTCGAGCTGGATCTCGTCGCCGACGCGAACGGGCTGATCGAGGGGCGCGATCGAGATCTCGTCCGCCGCCAGGGGCGCGACCTCGACCTGGAGGAAGGCCTCCACCCCATCGCAGATGGCGGTGAGCCGGGCCGAACCCGGGGCCAGCGCGGTGGCCATCGTCCTCGCGCCGTCGACCCGGAGGACGTCGGGTGTGTCGCTGCTCCACTCGACCGTCCGTCCCGGAAGCCGCACGCCATGCTCGCCGCGGATCTGGGCCACCAGCATGAAGCGGTCACCCGCCTCGAGCACGGGCGGTGCGGGGAGAATGGTGACGCTCTGCACCAGGCCGGCCGGCGGCGTCCGCAGCGAGGCTGATGGTCTGGTGCGAGGGGCCGGGCTCATCGGTGTCGGCATGCCCGAGAGAGACGACCCGTGGCCGGTGGCGGCGAGCCGGATGAGATCGGCCCGCAGCGGATCGTCGTCCGCCAGCGGCACGGCGCCGAGCGCGACCTTCGCTTCCGCCATGCTGGGCCAGCGCGCCTCTGGGTCCTTCGCCAGCATGCGGAGGATCGCGGCCTCGAACTCCGGCGGACAGTCCTCCGAGAGGTCATGGATGGCGCGGGGCGCCTCCTGGAGCTGCGCCTGCATCACGGTGATGGTCGAGCCGGTGAACGGCGCGACCCCCGTGATCATCTGATAGGCCACCACGCCGAGCGCATACTGATCCGAGGCGCCGGAGACCTCGGCGCCCCTCACCTGCTCCGGGCTCATGTAGGCGGGCGTACCGACCAGTGCGCCGCTGTGCGTCTGGGTGGGCGACTCGGCCGCCTTGGCGATGCCGAAATCGGTGACCACCGCGTTGCCGTCCTCATCGATGAGGATGTTGGCGGGCTTGATGTCCCGGTGGACCACCCTGGAGCGGTGGGCGTAGGTGAGCGCGGAGCCCACCTGGCACAGGATCGAGCGCACGATCGGGATCGGCAGCCGGCCCGCCTCCTCGATGACCTGCTCCAGCGAGCGGCCCTGGATGTACCGCATCACGAAGAAGTGCAGCCCCTCCGCCTGCCGCACCGAATGCACCGACACGATGTTGGGATGATTGAGGTGCGCGATGGTGATCGCCTCACGCTTGAATCGATCGATCATCCCCTCGCCCATGAGGAGGCCGGGCGACATGACCTTGATCGCCACCTTGCGGGCGAGGGAGATCTCGTGCGCCAGAAACACGGCGGCCATCCCCCCGCGTCCCAGCTCGCGTCCGATCTCGAACTCCCCCAGCGTCGCCCGGCGGAGCCGCTCGGCCACCTCGGCCCAGGGCGAGTCTTGCTCGTCTTGAGGGGAGGCGTCACTCTCGTGGATGGCGGTGGGATAGGCCGGCGTACCGCAGCTGGGACAGGACAGGGCGCCTTCGAGGAGGGGCTCCGAACACCGGGCGCACACGAAGGGGCCGGCGCCGCACTGCGGGCAGAAGCGATCTCCGGGTCCGAGATCGGTGGCGCAGTGGGAGCAGGTCAGAATCGTGGCCATCGTCCCGGTCGGCTGGGGTCAACTCCAATGAGGAATTTGGAGTCCGGTTCACGGGGGCGCAATGACGGGGCTCCCCCGGTGAGGGCGCGGCCTCGTCTCAGAACGGAACGACTCAGGTAGGGCCGCTTGACTTCTGCTTGACAACGAGACCCTAGCATCGGGCGGGTCGGAAAGGTATCGGAGCCTTCGCATGAGGAGTCCGCCATGTCCACGCCGTCCACTCGTCTCTTCGAGACTTCGCTTTCCGCTCTTCTGCTCGCCGACAGCGGGGAGGCGGAGGCGCCCGCGAGGGAAGCTCGGCCCGGGCTGAATACAGGGGCTCAGGAACGCACCCAGCCAGACCCCAATCATGATTCGGTTCACCGGAGACTACCCATGCGCTTATATCGTGACGTGGCGCCCGCCATGCTGCTCGCCTCGGTCCTTGCCTTGGCCATTTTGATATCCGTCCTGGGCTGTCGGGAGGAGACGGAGTCGCCCGCCGGCCCGGAACCAGATCCGGCACTCGCCACCACGGCGACCACTGCGCTGGCGTTCTACCAGGTGAGCGGGGGCCAGGAGTACACGTGCGGCGTGACCACCGACAATCGAGCCTACTGCTGGGGCTACAATAGCCAGGGCGAGCTCGGCGACGGCACGACTACCGGTCGCCTGACACCGGTGGCGGTCACCGGCGGGCTCCGCTTCCGCCAGATCAGTGCGGGGTACTTCACCACGTGCGGCGTGACCACGGATTACCGGGCCTACTGTTGGGGCTCCAATCCCCGCGGGGAGGTCGGCGACGGCACGACCACCGATCGCCTGACGCCCGTCCCGGTTGCGGGTGGGCACAAGTTCCGTCAGGTGGAGACGACCTTCGAGCACACCTGCGGCGTGAGTTACCCGGACAACCTGGCCTACTGCTGGGGGTGGAATGCCGACGGCCAGCTCGGCAATGGCACGAACACGGGGCCGCAGACAGGCAACTACGGTCCCTACAGCGCCACGCCGGTCGCGGTCGCCCGTGCACTTCCCTTCCGCCGCGTGAGTACGGGCTATTACCACACCTGCGGCGTGACCACCGACGATCGGGCCTTCTGCTGGGGCCTCAACACCTCCGGCCAGGTCGGTGACAGCTCGACCGCCGTCCGGCGGCTGAAGCCCTCGCAGGTGGCTCGGACGCGCCAGTTCCGCCTGGTGGACGCGGGGCGTGACCATACCTGCGCTGTGACGACCGGCGACCGAGCTTTCTGCTGGGGGAACGGCCATTACGGCCAAATTGGCAACGGCAAGGCCCACCTGAGCTTTTGGCCGATGGCAGTGGCCGGCGGACTCAGCTTCGAGCGCGTGACCGCAGGCGCCTTCCATACCTGCGGCGAGACCACGTTGAACCAGGCATACTGCTGGGGTAACAATGGCAACGGCAATCTCGGCGATGGCACCAGAATCGATCGCCTGACGCCAGTAGCGGTCATCGGCGGGCTTCACTTCACCCAGGTGAGCGCCGGCGGCTTCCATTCTTGCGGCCGCACCGCAGGTGGCGTCGCCTACTGCTGGGGCAGGAACCTGTACGGCCAACTCGGCGACGGCACGACGACGGCTCGCCTGACGCCGGTCCCGGTCGCGGGCGCGATGTGAATCTCGACCTGGATTGACGCGAAGAGGGCTCGAGCATCAGCGCTCGAGCCCTCGCTCGTGTTCCCGCGCCTCCGTCGCGCGCCCCTCGGGCGTCTCCGCGGCCCGGTGGGCCGATGCACTCCGTCTTGCCCGCGAAGCGCCCCACAGGAGCAGCACCCCGAAGACCAGCATCACCAGGCCCCACCACAGATTGACGTTCACCGAGAGGGAGCGCTCGTAGAGTGCGGCGTCTCCCGCCGTGGCCACCCCGTAGCCCGCGAGGAGCAGCCCGAGCACGGTGAACAGCCCTCCGATCGGAAGCCGGACGTCGAGGCCGATCACTCCACTCATCTCGCCTCCTAGAAGAACACCAGGTTGAGCGCCAGCGTCAGCGCGAGCACCACCACCGCGAGCACCCACGGCCGCGCGATCCAGGAGAGCGCGCTGTCGCTGGGCCGCGGGGTGAGGGAGTATACCAGACCACGGAGCTCTTCCGGGTCGCGCGGCCGGGTCGCGAGGCTCACCACGATGGTGACCACGAAACAGGTGACCCAGGCGACGATCGCGGTCCAGAAGGTCTGCGCCAGCTCGCTCGGGAAGGTGTGCAGCACGCCGAGGTAGCCGCCTTTCACCCCGACCTCGACGCCGGCCGGCAGGGTGAGCCCATGGTGGACGGCCGCGCCGAGCGTTCCAGCCAGGAGGCCGAGGAACGCTCCATGCCCGGTCGTCCGTCGCCAGAACATGCCCAGCGCGAAGGTGGCGAAGAGCGGCGCGTTCACGAAGGCGAAGACCAGTTGCAGCAGGTCCATGATGTTGTTGAACGCCCCCGCTACATACGCCGCCGCGATCGCGAGCACGACCCCGCCGACGGTGGAAACGCGGCCCATCCAGAGATAGTGCGCGTCCGAGGCGCCGCGGCGGATGTGGCTCTGATAGATGTCGTAGGTCCACACCGTGTTGAACGCCGTCACGTTGCCGGCCATGCCCGACATGAACGACGCCAGCAGGGCCGTGAGACCAAGGCCGAGCATGCCCGAGGGGAAGAGCCGCACCAGCATCATGGGGGTGGCGAGATCGTAGTCGAGCACCACGCGCCCTCCGCTGTCCAACAGCGGCGAGCCGCCGGCCGCGAGCTTGGCCGGGATCAGGCCCTGACCCGCGCCCCCGACCCCGTGGCTCGCACCGAGCACCAGGGCGATCATCCCCGGCAGGATCACCAGGAAGGGGAACAGCATCTTGGGCACCGCCGCGATGAGCGGTGTCCGCCGTGCGGCGGTCATCGAGTCGGCCGCCATGGCGCGCTGCACGACCAGGAAGTCGGTGCACCAGTAGCCGAAGGAGAGCACGAACCCGAGCCCCATCACCAGCCCGAACCACTCGACCCCGATCGGATTGCGGGTCGCGTCACCCAGGTTGGACCAGGTGTGCGTGTATGCCGTCGCCGGCAGCCCCCGCGCCGTCGCGACCTCCGCGAGTTTGGCCGACAGTCCCTCCCAGCCTCCCACTGCGTGCAGCCCGAGCGCCACCAGCGGGGCGAAGCCGAACACGATCAGGAAGAACTGCAGCACCTCGTTGTAGATCGCGCTGGTGAGGCCGCCGAGCAGCACGTAGGCCAGCACGATCACCGCCGCGGCCAGGACGCTGATGTCGAAGCTCCAGCCGAGCAGGAGGTTCAGCAGCTTGCCCATGGCGTACATCGAGACGCCGGAGGAGAAGACCGTCATCACCGCGAAGGAGACCGCGTTCAGGGTCCGGGTCTTCTCGTCGAAGCGGAGGCGCAGATACTCGGGCACGGACCGGGCGCGCGAGCCGTAGTAGAACGGCATCATGAAGAGGCCGACGAAGACCATCGCCGGGATGGCGCCCACCCAGTAGAAGTGACTGGTGGCGATGCCGTATTTCGCCCCCGAGGCCCCCATCCCGATCACTTCCTGCGCGCCGAGGTTGGCGGAGATGAACGCCAGCCCGGTGATCCAGGGCGGGAGCGAGCGGCCGGAGAGGAAGAAGTCCGTGCTGGTCTGGGTCAGCCGCCGGAGGCCCCAGCCCACTCCGAGCACGGCGGCGAAGTAGACGGCCATCACGGCGTAATCGATCGGCGCGAGGTGGGTGACCGGAGTGGGTGGCATTGGCCCTCAGGGTCGGGGGAGCTGGGACAGCGCGAATTGTACCGCGAGATCGGTGGTGCTCCAAAGCTGGATGTCCGAGCTGGTGCCGTAGCGGGTCGGGATCAGCCGCTCACCCTCGATCCGGTAGCTCCACAGTTCGTTGTGCTTGAGCCCCGACGCGTTCACCGCGGCGAGGGTGCGTTGCAGCGCGTCGTTCAGCACCCGGACGTAGGGCTCGAGCGATCGGTCGCGCAGGTGTCCCGACGCGTCGAACGCGGCCCCGATCTGATGGGTGAGACCGAGGAGCAGGAGATTGACCTCCCGCCCCCAGACGACTCGCGGCGAGTGGTAGGCATCTTTGCCGAACGTTTCCCACACCCGGGGTGACGCGTACGCGTCGTTGGCGACCACGGGACCGAGGCCGTTCACCAGCAGCCCGACCGGATAGGGCCGCATGAACGGCTCGACGTCTCCCAGGACGACATCCGGCTTCATCGTCGGCTCCAGACAGAGCCCGGTCGCCGGATCGGAGTTGACGATCGGAATCGGGCGCCCATCCGCGTCGAGCGAGAGGGCGAGGAATCCGAGCGAGTCGCGAACCTCACCCTCGCCGGTGATGGTCTTCTCCCAGTAGTGCCGCTCGGCGTCGGGGAGCCAGGCCAGCTTGGCGTGGAGCCGCGACTCCAGCTCGCGCCGGTCGAGCGCCACCATGAAATGGCTCCGAGCCCCTCTCCAGGTCTCGACGGCGTGCCGCAGCGCCGCCGAATCGGCGAGATACTGGTGAAGGGGAGTCCGGGCGATCTCCGGCGCGATCGAGTCGAGCGCCTCGGGTCGGAACCCAACCGTCTGGAGCGACGCGCGGATCTCCGCGATCGATGCCAACGCCAGCGGCGCCCAGATCGCGTTGATGTCCATCGCGAACCGCCCGTTGGCATAGCCCGCGTCGCTGTCGCGCCAGCTGGCGGAGCGCCAGTGGGTCGAGTCTCGCTTGACGAAGCTCACCAGATTGGTGGCGGTCGGGTCCTCGACATACGGTCGGGTCTCGCTGGCTACCAGCGCCATCTCGCGCAGCATCAGCCCGACGCGCGAGGCTCCGCCGCTCGGCCTGGCCAGCAGAAAGCTTCGCTTCCGATCGGCCGGGATCGACGAGTCCGCCAGGTAGCGCGCCTCCAACACGACGAGCTGGAACTCGTCGTCCATCATGTGGTAGTTCTCCCGGGTCGTCTGCATCTGCCGGAGCAGGTTTCGGGCATGGCCGAGCACGCTGTCCGCGCGGGCCCGGCGGCCCCCGCGGGCCAAGCGGAAGTAGTCGGTCAGGAGCGCGTTGTATTCGGCCGCGGCCTCCCGGATGGCTTGACCTCCCAGCGCCTCCTCGTGGCTCACGTCGCCCGCGGGCCCCAGCTTCGAGAGCACGCTGGCGATGACGTGCTCCGACATCGCGCCCGACCAGATGGGCCGCATCATGAGCGCCGTCATCATCATGTCGCGCCCGAAGTAGGTGGCGAAGTTGGGCAGGCCGGCCATGAGCTTCTCGTGAGAGCTGAGCAGCTCGACGCTCTGCACGTCCCGCTCCAGCCGGCGGTACCGCATGACCGCCGAGGAGTCGGCCCGGGCCTTGGCCAGAAACTCGAGGAATGGCCGGTTGAAGATCTGGTCCCGGCCGAGCGGCGTGAGCGGGGCGGCGTCGGTGGCGATGCGAACACTGAGGCGCACGGGCGCGCCGGTGCGCGCGTGGACCTGAACCGTGCGTCCGGTCACCCGCGCCGTCCCCTCGCGACGGTCTCCGCGAAGCTCCAGCAGGAGATGGTTCCGCCCATCCAGCGACGGCCGCTGGATCCGCACGGTCCACGAGGTGTCGGAGCGGGACGACACTAGTGTGGGCCGGAGCCGCGCCCGGAGCGCGGCCAGGCTGCGTGCACGGAGCAGAGGTAACTGGCGCTGCTGCTCGGCGGCGGGGAGCCGCGCGAGGTTCGCCACCAGGAGCGATTCCTCGGCCACGTCATACGCTGGGGCGGCGAACGACCGGAGATGCCGACGATCGTATTGGAAGTCGCGCTCGACCCGCATCGAGCCCAGCAAAAACCATCCGAGGGTGACGTTCGGCCCGTCGGCCGTCAGCCGGTACTCGAGCATCCGGGTCGCGCCCGAGTCGCCGACCTCGGCGCCGTCGGTGTCCCACGTCAGGGGTGCCGGGCGGCTCTTGGCGTCGCGCACGGTGAACCCGACGCTCTCGTTGGCCGCGTCGGCCCAGAGCTGCACCACGCGTCCGCTCACCGGCTCGAGGTAGATCTGCACCGCATTGTTCTTGGAGTCGCGGTAGAAGCGGGTCTGGTACCCACGGTAGGCGGCCGTGTCGTCCACCCCGGGCTCGGGGAACGCCAGGACGGGCATCACCGTGCGTACCGCAGGGCGGGGGGCGGCGGCAGGGAGCGCCTGCACCAGCAGGGTGAGCGCCAGGAGGTGCGGCGTCATCGGCTCGAGGCGTCGCGGTGCGGGACGATACGACGCCCGCTCGCGTCGACCACGACATCGTAGCGCTTCCCGCGGGCGTGCAGGTTGCGCAGCACCAGCCGGGTGATGTGTGACGGGAGGACCGGAGGGAACGCCGGCTCCAGCCCCTGCTCCCCGACGCGGAGACCGGTGTAGCCGAAGATCACCTGCTGGAGAAAGCCCCCGGCGCCGGTCACGAAGTCCACCGCGTCGTTGGTCGGCGTCTCCGACAGCATGAGGAAGGGACCCTTGAGGTGACCCTGGTAGCTGCGGGGCAGAAGCGAGTCGATCAGGGTCCGGTCGCCCAGCTCCGCCGCGTCGACCGCCAGGATCGTCGAGCCCATCATCGCGCCGGGCCCTTCCGCGAGGAGCTTCCGCGCAGCCTGCTCCAACTGGGCTCGTTTGGCGCGGGCGCTCATCGGCACGCCGAGCGGATAACCGAGGAGCGGGGTGACGTCGCCCAGGGTCGAATCGGGCGCTCCCTCGTAGGTGCGGAAGAACTGGCTCGCCGAATCGTACGGCAGGTGCAGCTTGCTGGCGCGCCGGGTCCAGCGCGGGTCGACGGCCTTGCCCAGCCGTCCGGCCGCGGTGGCGGCGATCTGCAGATTGAGGCGCGCGACGGCATTGGTGTATGCATCATCGGTCACGCCGATCAGCCCTTCGGCCACCGAGACCACGTTCTTGATGTGGTAGCGGTCGCTCGCAGAGTCGTAGACCGAGCGGCTGACCCAGAACTCGGCGGTCTCCCGAATCACCGGAAAGCCTTCGTTCGCCAGCCAGGCGGAGTCGCCGGTCGCCAGGTAGTACTGCCACTGGGCGAGCGCGACGTCGCCGGTCAC
>JBBSHB010000023.1:0-29942 GCA_038253515.1 Gemmatimonadales bacterium
GCCGACCCGCCCTCGCCGGTGATCTCGGTGGTGATGCCCTGGAAGATCTTCGAGGGGAGATGCGGGTTCACCAGGATGGTGAGCTCCGACTGTCCCAGCATGTCGATGAATCCCGGTGCCACCACCTTCCCGGCGGCGTCGATGGTCTGCTTCGCGGTGGCGTCTCCGAGTCGTCCGATCGCGGTGATCCTGCCCGCTCGAATCCCCACGTCGCCCGCGTACCACGGGGACCCGGTGCCGTCGATGATGCGTCCATGGCGGATGAGAACATCGTACGCCGGCTGCTGACCGAGCAGCAGGCCGGGAGCGCAAAGCAAGGCCACCCCGAGGACGAGGGCTCGCATGAATACTCCGATCAGTGTCGGGCGGATCTAATCCTTGAGATTCCGAGATGCCCGCGCCCACCGCAGCTCCGGAGTCCTAGAGGCCGGTGCGACTTCGCGGGCCCGCGCCAACGAAGATATCGGATGACGAGGCTTTCCTGGAGGCTATTGCGACCCCCCCGGCCCATTCACCACGGAGACACGAAGGACACGGAGGGGGGCACGGAGACAACAACAATTTTTTTGTTTTCTCCGTGGCTGTCTCCGTGTCCTCCGTGTCTCCGTGGTGAATGGGGGGGGAGACGATGCCTGAATCAGCTCCACCTGACTAGCGGTTGGCCAGCGCGTAGCTCAGCGTCTCCAGCTCGAGCGCGAGATTGACGGTCTTCACCAGGACGTCGTCCGGCACTACCAGCTGGACCGGCGCGAAGTTGAGGATCGACTTGAGCCCGAGCGCGACCAGCCGATCGGTCACCGGCTGCGCGGCCTCGGCCGGCGTCACCAGGACGGCCATGTCGAATGGGTGGCGGGCAAACTCCTTCTCCAGGGCCGCGACGTCGAGCACCGTGAGTCCGTTCCACTGTCGCCCGATCTTGGCGGGGTCGCTGTCGAAGATGGCCACGATGTCGAAGCCGCGCTGCCGGAAGCCGCGGTACTGCACCAGCGCACTCCCGATCTTCCCCGCCCCGATCATGGCGACCTGATAGCGTCGCTTGAGCCCGAGAATCTCCCGCAGCCGGTCGGCCAGCTCGGGCACCGGATACCCCAGGCCCCGCTTGCCGAAGGAGCCGAAAAAGGAGAGATCCTTCCGCACCTGCGCGGACGTGGTACCGCCGCGCGACGCCAGCGCGCCCGAGCTCACCGTGGCGATGCCCTGGCCCTCGAACTCCTCCAGGAACCGCAGGTAGAGCGAGAGTCGGCGGACCGTCGAGTCGGCGACCTTACGCATGAACGGTATTTTTGTGAAACATTTCACAAACTTACCGCGGCGTCCATCCCGCGTCAACGAGCGCCCGCAGCAGCACGGCGAAGCGATCCGGCGGCAGGACCTCCGGCCGGACCTCGCCGTGAAGCGCCGCGCGGGAGAGCACCGCGCTCACCCGCGCGGGCTCCCAGCCGGTGAGCTCCCGCAACCCGCGCAGGAGTTGCTTCCGGCGGAAGCCGAAGATGCCCACCACCAGGCGACGGAAGACCGGTTGCTCGAGCTGAGTGACCAGCGGATCGGCCAGCGGCGTCAGCCGAAGCACCGCGGAGTCGACCTTGGGACGGGGAGAGAAGGCGCCGGCGGGGATGGTGAACAGCCGCTCCGCCCTGGCCACCGCCTGGACGCCCACGCTCAGCGCCCCGTACGACGGCGTGCCGGCCGCGGCGGTCACCCGTTCCGCCACCTCTTTCTGCACCAGGAAGACGATGCGCTCGGGCGGCGGCGGCTCCAGCGCCTTGTCGATGAGCGGCGAGGTGATGTTATAGGGAATGTTGCCGGCGACCAGAAACCGCGGACCTGCCAGCCCGTGCCAGTCGGCCTCGAGCGCATCGGCCTCGACGATCTCCACTCGGGGGAAGCGCGTGCGCAGCGCCGGGACGAGCCCGCGATCCTTTTCGATCGCCACCAGCCGGCCGGCCCGTTCCGCCAGCACCGCCGTGAGCCCGCCCGGCCCGGGACCGATCTCGAGCACCGTGTCGCCTGGTCCCGGCTCGAGCGCGTCGGCGATCCGGGCGAGCAGTCGCGGGTCGGACAGAAAATGCTGGCCCAGGCGGCGCTTGGCCCGGGCCACCGTCAGATCCGGAGCACCAGCAGCGTCCGATCGTCCACCGGGCGCGAGCCGAACGCCTCCGCCTGGGCGAGCACGGCGCCCACGATCTCCTCGACCGGCTCGGTCCGGTGGGCGCACACCTCGGCCAGCAGTCGCTGTGAGCCGAACGGTTCGCCCGCCTCGTTCCGGGCGTCCACCAGGCCGTCGGTCCACAGCACCAGGAGATCGGTGCCGACGCGCCAGGGCACTTGCCGGCGCTTGATGCTTCCCGCCGTGGCCAGGCCCAGCGGCGGCGCCGTGGCCTCCAGCCGCTCCGGCTCGCCGAACCGGGGGATGCGAAAGGCGTACGGGTGTCCCGCACTGGCGTAGTCGAGGCGACCGGTGAGCGGGTCGAGCACCCCGTAGAAGACGCTGAAGTACATCTCCGTCGTGGCGAGCTCCGTGGAAAGGCTCTCCAGCAGTGCCGTGAGCGTCTCGTCCGGCGTGACCGAGGCCGCGGCATGGATCCCGGCCGCCGCCATCACCAGCGCCATGATCAACGCCGCCGAGAAGCCGTGCGAGGCCACGTCCCCCAGCATGACGCCCACCCGGCCCCGGCCCAGTCGCGCGAAGGTGTAGAAGTCGCCGCCCACCGAGTCCGCCGGGAAGCAGCGCGCCGCGACCTGTGCATCCCCCTGCAACACCGACGGCGACGGCAGCAGCTTGAGCTGGAGGTCGTGGGCCAGCTCGAGCTCGCGGCTGAGCCGTTGCTGCCGGACATCGCTCTCGACCAGTCGAGCGTTCTCCACGGCGGCGCCGATCTGGTTGGCGACCGCGGTCACTAGCTTCCGATCGCTCAGGGTGAAGCGGTCGCCCCCGATCCGATCGGTCAGGTTGATCACGCCGACGCAGCGGATCGGGGCGCCCGGCGAGCCATAACAGATCGGCACGCTGAGAAACGCCTGGCCTCGATAGCCGCGATCCGCGTCGCAGTCGCCGGAGGAGGGATACGACCTGCTCGAGTCGGCCGCCACCACCCGGCGCTCGCGGTAGACCCGGGCGGCGACCGAGCACTCGTCATCCACCGGTACCGGCTCGAGTCCGGCCACGCCGAAGCCCCGGGCGGCAACGGTGCGGAGCACCTCGGCGGAGGGATCGTAGACCATGATGGAGGCGCGTCTCGCGCCGACCACCGTACTCACCTCCTGCGCGATGATCTGGGTGGCCTCCTCCAGCCGCACGGTCTGGCCCAGGATTTCACTGATGGCGTACAACAGATCGATCTCTTCGTACCGGCTGGTGAGCTCCTCGGTCAGGAACGCCCGCTGCCGCTCGGCGTCCAGCAGCGCTCCCACCACGGGGAGGATCCGGGCGCTCGCCGTGCTCAGCTCGTCCTCGGTTCCGCCCGACACCTCGAGCCAGTAGCCGTCCACCTCCGCCACCGGCTCGAGCCACGCCGCTCCGGCCGGCGTCGACACCAGTCCCGGACTTCGCGGGATCGGTGGCGACCATCCGGGATCGGGCCCCGCGGCCACGCGCAGCGCGCGCCCGTCGAACCGCCACAGGCGTACCTGCCCCGCCGCGAGCGCGCCGAGGCCGTCGAGGATCAGATCGAGCCGCCCTACGGACGGCGCAGTATCATGCAGATGGAGTTCCCTTGCTCGTTGAACTGGACCGCGTCGACGAGCTTCCGGATGAGATAGAGGCCCCGACCCCCGGCCTCGTCGAGCTGCTCGGGACGGATCGGCTCGGGGACCGCCGACGGGTCGAAGCCTGGCCCCTGATCGGTGACGAAGAGCCGGATGGTGTCGGGCAGCAGCTCGGCCCGCACGTCCACCCACTTCCCGCAGTCCTCGCAGTTGCCCCGCATGACCGCGTTGCTGAGCGCTTCGGAGAGCACCACCTGGAGCCGGAACCGGGTCCGCTCCCAGGCGTGCTGGCCGGCCAGGCAGTGGCGGGTGACCAGATCGACGGCTTCCTCGATGCAGGCCACGTCACTCGGAACCCGCAGCGTCACCAGCGTCGCCACGCCGTCGGTGTCCGGGGTCGGCGAGCGGCGGACGGTGAGACGGAGCGGCGACGGCATATCCCGACGGGCTAGAAGCTGGTGAGGGCTTGTTGCGGTGTCTCGGCGATGGCGAAGAGGGTGTCGAGCTTGGTCAGCTCGAACAGGGAGCGGAGATCCTCGTTGAGCCCCGAGAGCCGAAGCTCCCCACCCATCTCGCGGATGCGCTTGGAGATCGAGACCAGCGCCCCGAGCCCGGAGGAGTCGATGTACCCGGTGCGCGAGAAGTCGATCAGGATCCGGCGCTCGCCGCTGTCCAGCGCGGCCTGCACCAGCTCCTTGAGCTCCTGCCGGTTGCCCACGATCAGCTGGCCCTCCACCTGTACCACGGCCACACCGCTCGGGTCCTTCGTCTGGTTGAAGCCCATCAGGTTCTCCCTCAGTTCGTGGGGTCGCCCTGGAGCGCGACCATTGCCGCCACATCGACAATATCGTCGGCGGTGGCGCCGCGCGACAGGTCGGCCATCGGGCGCGCCAACCCCTGCAGCATGGGGCCGATCGCCGCGGCGCCGGCCAGGCGCTGCACCAGCTTGTAGGCGATGTTCCCGGCGTCGAGATCGGGGAAGACCAGGACGTTGGCCCGACCCGCGACCGGCGACCCCGGCGCCTTCCGCTCCGCCACCTCGGCCACCAGCGCGGCGTCGGCCTGGATCTCGCCGTCCACCGCGATGTTGGGCGCGAGCTCCCGGAAGCGTTGCAGGGCGGCGCACACGTGCGCGACCGGCGGCCCGTCCGCGCTCCCCCGGGTGCTGTAGGAGAGGAACGCGACGCGCGGCGAGTCGCCGATCAGGCGGCCACGGTCGCGGGCCGCCGCGAGGGCGATCATCGCCAGCTCCTCCGGCGTGGGCTCCGGCACCACCGCGCAGTCGGTGAAGGTCAGCACGGTCTGATCCGCCAGGACCATATAGAAGGAGGAGCTCACCAGGTGCACGCCCGGCGCCGTCCCGATGGCCCAGAGCGCGGCGCGGATCGTATCGCGCGTGGGACAGGCCGCACCCGCCACCGCCCCGTCCGCCTCGCCGAGCGCCACCAGCGCGGCGCCGAAGTTGAGCGGGAGCGCCGCCACGTCCAGCGCGTGCACCCCGTCATGAATGCGCTCCGGGCGCCGCTCCCGCAGATGCCGGGCGATCCGTCCCAGCCGCGGGTCGCTGGCCGGATCGAGGCCGTCGCCGCCGAGCACGATCGGCTCCACGATATTGTCCCGGCTCAGCCGCTCGGCCGCCTCGCGCACCCGGGGGTCGTCGCCCTCGCACAGGACGATTCTGCCCCGCCGGGCGGCAGCCCGCTCCAGCAGCCGGGCGTGAAAGCTCATGCCCGGAACCGCCGGGCCAGCGCCTCGGCGACCGCGGGGTGGACCAGGGCGCTCACGTCGCCGCCGAACCGGGACACCTCCCGTACCAGGCTCGAGCTCAGGTAGGTGAGGTCGACCGAGGGCACCAGGAAGACCGTCTCGAGCGAGGGATGGAGCTGCCGGTTCATCAGCGCCATCTGGAACTCGTACTCGAAATCGCTCACCGCGCGGAGTCCCCGGATCACCAGGGTGGCGCCGACCCGCCTGGCGTAGGCCGCCAGCAGCCCGTCGAACGCCTCGAAGGTGACTCGCGGGTCGTCGCCGATCGTGGTTCGGAGCAGCGCCAGGCGCTCCTCGACCGGGAACAGCGCCTGCTTCGCCACGTTGAGCGCCACGGCCACGATCAGCCGGTCCGCCAGCACCAGGCTCCGGCGGATCAGGTCCTCATGGCCCTTCGTCGGTGGGTCGAAGGATCCGGGGTAGATCGCGATCCGAGTCATGGCGCGTGGCAGAAGGTGAGAGCGGTGTCGCCGTAGCGCCGGGTGTCGTCGCCGCCGAGCGGCTGGTCGGCCCGATGCTCGACGGAAAGAATGCGCGCGAAGGGAGTTCGGCGGAAGAGCGCGACCAGCCGGGCCGCGTCGTCCCGGGTGTACGGCGGATCGGCCAGCGCCACGTCGAACGCCGCCGGCGGCAGCCGCTCGACGTAGCGCAGGGCATCGCCCCGGTGCACCGTGGCCCGTCCATCGACGCCCAACGCCTCGATGTTGGCCGCCAGCGCCCGCAAGGACGCGGGGCTCAGCTCGACGAAGTCGGCCGACGCCGCCCCCCGCGAAAGCGCCTCCAGCCCGAGCGCGCCGCTGCCGGCATAGAGATCGAGGACCCGCGCGCCGGGCACCGCGGCGCCGAGAATGCTCATCCACGCTTCGCGCACCCGGTCGGCCGTCGGCCGGACCCGCGGGTCCTTCGGCACGGCAAGGCGCCGCCCGCTGAACTCGCCCGCGACGATCCTCATGGCCTCCGTGTCTGCCTCAACCGGCGTACGGCGAGAGGGCGCAGAGGCGGGCCTGCAGGGTGGTGCTGCCGTTCCACTCGTTGCATTCCAGGCGAAACGCCGCGTCGACCAGCCCGTCGCCCAGCCAGGGGACCCGGTCGGCCCACTGGAATCCGATCGCGGCGAGTCGGGTCGACCCGTTCTCCAGCATGCCTTTGAGGTGGCCGTTGCCCACCCGCGAGCGCCCGGTCAGGCGGACGCCGCGGACGCCGAAGACCGGACTCGAGTTCCCCTGCCCGCAGGGCTCGAGGTGCCGGCACATCCGCTCCAGCTCCCGGGTGGCCTCGGCCAGTCCGATCTCCAGGTCGACCCGCTGCTCGGGACCGAGATCGTCGGGGCCCAGGCTCTCGCGGGCGATCTCGCCGAACCGCTCGCGGAACGCCTTCAGATGCTCCCGCCGGATGGTGAGTCCGGCCGCCATCTGGTGCCCTCCGTAGCGCTCCAGCAGGTCGCCACAGGAGAGCAGCGCCGCATGCAGGTCGAACCGCGAGATGCTGCGGCCCGATCCCTTGCCGATGTCGCCGTCGAACGCGATCAGGAAGGCCGGCCGGCCGTAGCGCTCGACCACCCGTGAGGCGACGATCCCGACGACACCCGGATGCCAGCCATCGCCCGCGAGCACGAAGCTGGCGGCGCGCTCCGGATCACCGACGCACTCCACCTGCTGCAGCGCCTCGTCCAGGATCCGCTGGTCGAGCGCCTGCCGCTCGATGTTGAGTCCCTCGAGCTGGCCGGCGAGCCGGGCCGCTTCGGCCGGGTCGTCGGTGAGGAGCAGCCGCAAACCGTCGACCGCCTCGCCGATCCGGCCGGCGGCGTTGAGCCGAGGGCCCAGAATGAAGCCCAGGTGCCCGGCCCGGATCTCCTTCCGACCGAGCCCGCACGCCTCGATCAGCGCCTGCAGGCCGGCCCACCGGCTTTCGGCCAGGAGGCGGAGACCGTGCTTCACCAGCACCCGGTTCTCCCCCACCAAGGGCACCACATCGGCCACGGTGGCGAGCGCGACGAGGTCCAGCAGGTGGTACGGGTAGTTGGGCGGAAGTCCGATGGCCGGCACCAGCGCCTGGACCAGCTTGAAGGCGACGCCGGTGCCGCAGAGCGACCGGGTTCCCGACCGGTCATCCGGCCGCTGTGGGTCGACCACCGCGAGGGCGGGCGGCAGCTCCTCGCCCGGGAGGTGGTGATCGGTGATGACGACGCCGATGCCGGCCGCGCGCGCCGCGCGCACCGTCTCGCCCGCGGTGATGCCGCAGTCGCAGGTGATGATCAACGAGGCGCCCGCCGACTGCGCCGCCACGAGCCCGGCCGGGCCGAAGTCATAGCCATCACGCAGCCGGTGGGGCAGGAACGGATGCACGTCCGCCCCCGCGGCGCGGAGGGCGCGGGTAAGCACCGCGGTGGCGCACTGGCCGTCGACGTCGTAATCGCCGTGGACCAGGATGGTGCCGCGGGCCCGGACCGTCGCCGCGATCGCGTCCACCGCCTCCGCCATGCCCGCCAGCGCCGAGGGGTCGGAGAGGTCGGTGATCGGGGGCCGGAGATAGCTCCGCGCCGCCTCCTCGCTACCGTACCCCCGCTGCACCAGCAGCGCCGCCAGCGCGAGCGGAAGGCTCAACCGCTCGGCCAGAGATGCCACGGCCGCGGAATCGGGGCGCGGCGCCACGACCCACCGCAGCAGCGGCGCCGGAAAGATGCTCACCATGGAAGTCTGCCCCCGGCGAGCGGCCTCATGCGGTCCCCACGCCTTCCTGCGGGTACAGGATCGCGCCGCAGCCTTCGCAGCCGTCCACGATCGCGCCGCTCTTGATCTGACTCCGCCGATTGAGCGGAACCGAGGTGTGACACGCGCCGCAGGTCCCCCCGACCAGCGGAACCACCACGTTGGCCGAGCGGGAGCGCCGGAGCCGATCGTAGCGGATCCGCAGCGGCTTGTCGATCTGCGAGGCGCTCGCCTCGCGCTCGCGGAGCGCCGCGTCCCGCTCGCGGGCGAGGACGCCCCGGCGCTCCTCCAGGCGATCACGCTCCGGCTGCTGCTCGGCGACCACTGCCTCCACCTTCCGTTCCTCCTCGGTGACCTTGATCTCGAGTGTGCCCACCGCCTCGGCGCTCCGGACCCACTCGTTCTCCTCCTTGCTCATGACGGTGCGCGCCAGATCGAGCTCGGCCATGAGGGTGGAGGCCTCCTTGGGATTGCGCACATGTTCGAGACGGAGCTGGCGACGCTCCTGCAGCACGCGGAAGCTCTCGACCCGGGCCTCCAGCTCGTCGCGGCGCCGGGCCCCGTCGGCGACGGCGCGGCGGGCCGCTTCCAGCAGCTCGCGCGCCCGTTGGACTGTCTGATCGAGCCCGCTGCCCTCGGCATCGAGCCTCCGCATCCGCGCCTCCACCTCCTCCACCGCCCCGTCCTTCGCCTGCAGGTCGAGCAACTTCACCAGATCAGCGTGCATCGAGATCGCCTCTCCGAATCGGGCGTTTCAACATCTCCTCCGGGAATCGGGAAGTGAGCTCCTGCGTGAGCCGGCTGCGCTCCTGGATCAGCGCGTCGAAGTCGGGTGCCGCCAGGCCTGCGGCCTGCTCCCTGAGCTGCCTGGTCAGTGCGTTGAGCTGCCGCACCAGCGGGCGAGCCTCCAACGTCCGGCAGGCGTCCACGTACGTCCGGTCGGGATCGGGGACACCGTACTTGGGCTCGATGCTGTCGAGCCAGGCCCAGGCCTGACGCGCCGGCGGTGAAAGTTGCTCCAAGAATAGGCCCGACCCGACGTTTTCGGGACTGCGCTTGAGCGACTCGTACACTTCCCTCAGCTCGGGAGTCTCGAACCACTCCGGCGGCACCTCCGCGGCCGCCCGCACCAGCCAGTCCCGGTCTTTGATCAGGACCCGGAGCAGGTCCCGCTCGGCCGAGCTGACGCGCCGTCGCACCGGTGGCCGTCGGGCGACCTCGACCCTCTGTCCGGGTCCGGCGCCCGAGGGTGCCGGCGGGCCCGCCGCGGGTTTGGCCGCGACCTGCTGAAGCAGCACCTCCCGGCTCACGCCGGTCCGCTCGGAGACCATCTTGAGGTAGAGATCGCGGCTGATCGGATCCGCGGTGGCCCGGATGGTCGGCAGCAGGCGGTCGAGCGCGTCCCGCTGGTGGTCCACGCCCTCGAACCAGCCTTTCTGCTCCAGGAGCTGGATCTTCCGCTCGAGCAGATCCACCGCGTCGGTCAGAATCGGCTCCAGCGCCGCGGCGCCGCCGGTCCGCACCAGCGTGTCGGGATCTTCGCCCGGCGGAAGCGTCGCCACCCGCGCCCGCATGCCATGTCGCAGCAGCTCGTCCCCGGCACGGAAGGTGGCCCGGAGTCCGGCCTGATCGCTGTCGTAGAGGAGGATGGCGGCGGGGGCAAGTCGCTTGAGCAGGACCGCCTGGTCGGGGGTGAGCGCGGTCCCCAGCGGGGCCACCACGTGCTCGATGCCGGCGAGCAGGAGCCGGAGGACGTCGAAGTATCCCTCCACCAGGACGACGGTCTCCTCCTTCCTGATCGCTCCCTTGGCCTGGTGCAGGTTGTAGAGCTGCTTCCCTTTGTGAAAGATCGCGTTCTCGGGCGAGTTGAGGTACTTGGGCTCGCCCGGTCCGAGCAGGCGGCCGCCGAATCCGGCCACTCGGCCCCGAAGATCGTGAATCGGGAACAGCAGGCGACCCCGAAACCGCGACACGACCGAGCCATCATCCCGCCGGGCGGCGAGTCCGGCCTCGAGCAGCACCGGCTCCTCCAGGCCCAGCTCGGTCATGGCGGCGAGAAACGGCTTGCCCGCGGGGGCGAATCCCAGCCCGTACAGCGCGGCCGTTTCCAGCGAGATCTCCCGGCCGAGCAGGTACTCGCGCGCGATCTTGGCATCGCTCGACTCGAGCAGCCGGCGCAGGTACCAGTCCTGCGCCACCGCCACCGCGCTGAAGAGCGGCTCCAGCGGATCGGGCCCGGCCCGGCCCGGGCGCTCGGGGATGACGATGCCGCTCCGCCGCGCCACCTCGCGCACGGCGGTCGGGTAGTCCATGCCGAACCGTTTCATCAGCCAGGAGAAGACATCGCCCGATTCGTGGCAGACGAAGCAGTAGTAGCGGCCCTTCTTGGGGATGACCGCGAAGTTGCGGTGGGTGCCTCCGTGAAAGGGACAGGGTCCGCGGTAGTCCGCGCCGGTACGCTTGAGCTCCACCGCCTCCCCGATCATGGCGACCAGGTCCGCGCTGTCACGGACCTGCTCGACGATCTCGTCGGGGATCATGCTCACGCGGAGAACTCCACGATGGTGACCCCGGTGCCGCCCTGATTGCGCGGGGCGAACCCATAGTGCGCCACCCGGCGATCGGTCGACACCACCCGTCGCACTCGCTCGCGCACCACCCCGGTCCCCATGCCATGAATGATGCGGAGGTACGGCTGCTCCGCCAGGACCGCGGCATCGACCGCGGCCACCGTCGCCATCTCGGCCTCGTCGCCGGTCATGCCGCGGAGGTCGATCTCGAGATCGGATTCCCCGGCCGTGGGAGACTCCGGCATGGGCGCGGCCCCGGCGCGTTTCCCCTCCCGCGGCAGCAGCACCAGCCCCTGTCGGTCCACCACCATTCGCATCGCCCCCACCGCGACGACCACGCGTCCGTCGCCGCGAAGCTCCAGGACTTCGCCCACCGAGCCGGCCGGGATCCGGACCCGGGCACCGACCTCGACCCGATCGTCGTCGGAGCCGGCCGCCGGCTCCGACGGCTGGTCGAGGGCGGAGAGCTGCTCGCCTTCGGCCTTGATCCCTTCCTCGACCAGGCGCCTCGCCTCCCGGGCGGCGCCTTCGTCGGCGGCGGCTCGCGCGGTCCCCAGCGCCGCCTCGACCCGCTGGCGTGCCTCCAGCAGGAAAGTCCGTGCCTGCTGGCGGCCGGTCCGCTCCGCCTCTTTCTCCCGGCGCTTGAGCTCCACCTCCCGCGCGCGCTGCGAGTCGGCCTGGAGCGAGAGTCGGGCGTTGAGCGCGTCCAGCTCCACCGTGTGCGCCGCGAGGTCCGCCTGTGCCGCCCGGAGCTCCCGCTCGCGCTCCTCCACGGCGGCGAGCAGCGCGTCGAGGCTCCGCTCGGCGTCGGGCACCCGCGCCTCGGCGTCGGCCAGGATCTCGGGCGGGACGCCGAGCCGGCGGGCGATCGCCAGGCCGTAGGAGCGGCCCGGCACGCCCTTGAGGAAGCGATATGTGGGAGTGAGGGTAGCGGCGTCGAATTGGAGGGATGAGTTCACCACGCCTGGCGTATGGCTGGCGAGGTCCTTGAGCGAGCCAAGGTGGGTCGTGGCCAGCGTGAGCGCGCCACGGCCGGTGAGGGAGACCAGCGTCGCCGCCGCCAGCGCGGAGCCTTCCGCCGGATCGGTTCCGCTCCCGATCTCGTCGAGCAACACCAGGGTGGCCTCGTCCGACTCCTGGAGGATCCGCCGCAGCATCCGCACGTGGGCGCTGAAGGTCGAGAGGCTGGCGGCGATCGACTGCCGGTCACCGATGTCGGCGAAGAAGCGCCGGAAGATCGGGAGTCGACTGCCGGGTCCCACCGGTGGAACGATCCCGCTCTGCGCCAGCGCGGCCGCCAGGCCCACCGCCTTGAGCAGTACCGTCTTTCCGCCGGTATTCGGGCCGCTGATGAGCAGGGTCCGTTCCGCGTCCCCCATGTCCAGGTCGAACGGCACCACCGGCTCGGCGCCGGCGAGCAGCAACGGGTGACGGCCGCGCACCACGACGAGCGGGGCGGGCGAGGGCGCCATCTCCGGCACCTCGCCCTCCACGGCGACGGCGTACCGGGCGCGCGCCACCAGATCGTCCACCGCGACGCACATCTCGACCAGGTCGCGCAGCGCCGGGCCCTCCGGCCGCAGCAGGTCGGTGAGCTCCCGCAGCACCCGGAGCGTCTCCCGCTCCTCCTCCACCTGCGCGGCGCGGAACGCGTTGCCCAGCTCGATCGACTCCGACGGCTCGATGAAGAGCGTCCCGGCGCTCCCCGACTCGTCGTGCACGATGCCGGCGGGCCGGCTGCGGGAGTCCCGCCGCACCGGGATGACGTAGCGGCCGCCGCGGACCGTGACCGAGCCCTCGCTCGGCGCGCTGCTGGCGTCGAGCCCCCGGAGCAGCGATTCGAGTTTGCGGAGCAGCCGCTGCCGGGCGGCGTGGACCTCGCGGCGCGCCGCGGCGAGCCGCGGACTGGCCGTGTCGAGAAGGTTGCCGTCGGGATCGAGCGATTGCTCCAGCCGGCGCTCGAGCGCCTTGATAGGGAGCGGCCGCGCCAGCGCGGCCGCCAGCGGCGCGGCCTCGGCCACGCGGCGCAGATCGGCGTCGACCAGACGGGCGGCCACCAGCACTCGATGGAGCTCGGCAAGCTCGACCCCGTCGAGCACGCTGGCCTCGATCCGCAACCGGGCGAGTGTACGCCCGACGTCCGGGATCGGCTCGGCCAGCAGCACGTCGCCCCGACGGAAGAGGCCGGCCACCTCGCCCACGCGGGCCAGCTCCCCACTGATCCAGCCGGCATCCCCGCTGGGCCGGCGCTCGCGGACGCGAGCCACGCCCAACGGCCCGACGGCGTGGCCGGCCACCAGGTCGACGACCTCGGCGAACTCGATCGTCTCGAGCGCGTCCGCGCTTTCCGCCGGGGGCCAAGACGACGGGGTGCCGCCCTGCGTCTGGGCCGACACCCCGTAGGGAGAAATGGACTCTGCCTGCGCCATCAGCCTGCCTGCAGCTCCTCGCGGACGATCTGGTTGATCAGCTTGCCTTCGGCCCGCCCCTTGAACTTCGGAAGCACCTGTCCCATTACCTTGCCGACATCGCGGGCGCCGGCCGCGATCACCTCGCGCACCGCGGCACGGATCTCCTCCGGGTCGATGGCCGGTGGAAGGAACTCCTCCAGGATCACGATCTGCGCCTGCTCCGCGTCGACCAGATCCTGGCGGCCACCGGCGGTGTATTGCTCGATGGCCTCGCGGCGGATCTTGATCCCTTTCCGCACCACGTCCACAGCCTCGTCATCGGTGGCCGGACGGCGCAGATCGATCTCCCGGTTCTTCAAATTGGAGATGATGGTCCCCAACACCAGGGTCCGTTGCTTGTCCTGCGCCTTGCGGGCCGCGTTCATCGCGGCCCGCAGGGTCTCACTGAGGCTAGACCCGGACGACACGGGGACCCCGCCGGGTTTTGCGCACCGCGGCGTTCATCTTCCGCTTGCGCTTCTCGCTCGGCTTCTCGAAATGGCGGTGCTTGCGTAAGTCCGACAGGATCCCCGCCTTCTCGCACTTCTTCTTGAACCGTTTGAGCGCCCGATCGAAGCTCTCGTCATCGTGAATGATGACTTCCGGCATTCGCTGACTCACCCCTCTCATGCCCAGGTAAGGGCATTAGTCGGAACAAGTTGGGAAATTAGAGCGGGCCTGGGTGCTAGGCAAGGAGCGCTCCGGTCCCCGGCTCGGATTACTTCTTGATGTCACCCTTGGGACTCGGCGCGGGGTTCGGGCCGCCAGCGCGGATGTTGACCACCTTGCTCAGGATATCAAACCAGAACGGCGCTCCGAGGGAGATCGCCGCGGCAGTGATGAGGAGACCGAACAGCTTGTTGATGACCCAGACCAGCGGCGGCCCGGTGACTTGGTCACCGGCCCAGCCCAGCGGTACGCCGGTCGCGGAGAGCTGGAGGATCCGCGACTGCACTTCGGCCGCGCTTCGCTTGAGATCGTCGGCGGTGACTGGAGGCTAGGTTGGGTGCAGGGAATCGGACGGCTGAGGCTCGGGCGCCGCGGGCAGCCCGCCGTTGGCGAACTCCGCCGCCTTCTGCACCACCGTCGCGAGTCTCTCCGGGTCGTTGGCGAGCACGGTCCCGATCCGAAGGGTGTCGGCGTTGACCGCCACCGCCAGCACCACGGCCACACCCGCCGTCAGGTATTTCACCTTGCTTCTGTACCAGCCCGACACTCGATCCATGACATCGTTGAACCAGGTCTCAACGTTCTGCTGGAGCGAGGAGAGGTCGGTGCCAGCCTGGGCGGCAAGCGTGAGGAGCGCCTGTTTGAGGCTTCCATCCGGGAGGTTGGCGAGGGCCTGGGTGATGCTCGCGAGGGTTCGGGGCCCGTCCGTGGGCAGCGGTGCCACGACATCGAGCAGCGCCACCGCGAACGCGCGCGACGGGATGTACGACGGGTGCTGGCCTTGACGATGCAACGAGCTGATCAGCGCATGGTTGTAAAATGACGCGCGGATCGTCGGGTCCTCGAGCAGCCGAGTGAGACCCTCCTTGAGAGTGGCGCTCCGGCCGCGGGTGAGATTGGCGACGAACTCGTTGAACCCGGTACAGGCCAGGCTCAGGATCAGGTAGACCAGGATGAAGACCGATGCCGACAGCGAGGGAGTGCAGGCCGAACATGGGAGTCCCTCCGGAGGAGCGTTCGGGACCCGGCGCCTCAGCCCGGCGGCCAGGTGAGCCGTCGGCCGCCGAGAATATGGAAGTGAAGGTGGTCGACGCTCTGCCCCGCGTCGGGGCCGGTGTTGGTGACGATGCGATAGCCCGAGGCGTCCAGTCCGAGCTCGCCGGCCACCTCGGCGGTGAAGCCGAGCAGCCGCCCCAGCAGTCGGTCGGATCCGGCGCCCTTGGCGTCCCGCACGGCAGGGATGTGCTGTGTCGGAATCACCAGCACGTGCGTCGGGGCCTTGGGATCGACGTCGCGGAAGGCCATAGCCTCGTCGGTGCGCTTGACCACCTTCGCAGGGATCTCTCCCGCGACGATCCTGCAGAACAGACAGTCAGCCATGGACGCCTCGGAGTCTCGCCGTCGTTACCGTCACGGCCGCGGCCAGAGCGGCGGTTTCGAATCTCAAGGTGTGCGCGCCCAGCGCCCTCGGCTGAAAGCCGGCGGCGAGCAGGGCCTCCTGCTCGGCCTCGGACAGGCCACCCTCGGGACCCACCACCACGGTGACCGGGGCGGTGTCCAGCGCCGCGGTGGGTGGCTCACCCGTTGGATCCGCCAGCCACAGGATGCCGGAGCGCTGACGCTGGAGAAACAGCGCCAGCTCGATCGGCGGCTCCACCGCCGGCGCCCACGCGGCGCCGCATTGTTTGAGCGTCTCCAGCGCCTGGCGCCGCAGTTTCTCCAGATGCTGCTCACGCACCCGGGTCGCGACTCCGGCGGTCCGTTCGGTCTGAAGCGGCACCACCGCGGTGACACCCAGCTCCGTGGCCTTCTCCACCAGCCAGGCGAACCGCTCACGATCGCCTGCCCCGACCGCGAGGACCAGCTCCGCCGGCCGCGGCGCTGCGGCTGCCGCATCCACCTCCACCAGCCAGGCTCCCCCCTGCTGCACCGTTCGCCCGGTGCCGACCAGCCCGACGCCGTCGCGCAAGCCGACCGGCTCCCCGGCCGCCACCCGCCGCACCCGGAGGTGGTGCGCCTCACTCTCGTCGATCGGGGCCCGCGACCCCGCCGGATGAATGCCGGCGGGCACGAGCACGGTGATCACGGACGGGCCGCCGCCACCGCCCACCAGCCGGCGTCTTCCACCTCATCGCGTACGACCAGTCCCACCGCCGCTAGCGCGGGCCGGAAGAGCGCCGACTCGACCACCTCCATCCCGGAGAAGATCCCCAGGCCACCGGGGCGGAGCACGGCCGCGATCGCGGGCAGCAAGAAGACGTTCACCGTGCGGAGAATGTTCGAGAGGACCAGGTCGGCGGGGGCGAGGAGGCAGGTCAGGTCGGTAGCGTCACCTTCGAGGAACTCCACCCGGCCGCGAACCGCATTCCGGTCCGCATTGCGCAGCGCGACCACGTTGGCCTCGGAATCGTTGTCGATGCCGATCGCGCGCGCCGCACCGAGCTTGGCGGCGGCGATCGTGAGAATTCCGCTGCCGCTTCCGAGATCGAGCACGCGATCGCCGGGGCGCAGATGCCGCTCGAGCAGGACCAGCGCGGCCCGGGTCGAGCCGTGCTCCCCGCTTCCGAAGGCGTTCTCCGGATCCAGCACGACGGTCGTGGCGTCCGGATCATCCTCGTCGGCGATCCACGATGGCCTCACGGTGAGCCGGCCGAACTGACGGGAGCCGAGTCCCTCCCGCCACCGGGTGCTCCAGTCGACCGATTCGAGCGGCCGCCACTCGGCGTCCACCGGCGCACCTTCGGCCACGGCCAGCGCGGCGATGAGCGCGGTGGCCGCGGGCTCGTCCTCGGCGAAGGTGACCAGGGTACCGTCGTCCCGCTCCTCCACCGTGTGACCGGAGTGCGCCACCAGCCAGGCGCTGGTGCGCTCCCGCCGCTCCGGCGCCGTCCGGACATCGATGGCCCACCAGGTCACGCGCCGAGCGCTTCCTTGAGCTTGGACCAGAAACCGGGCGAGCGCTTGGGCGGCTCGCCCTCCAGTTTGGCGAGCTCCCGGAACAGCCGCTCCTGCTCGTCGCTGAGGCGCTCCGGCGTCCAGACGTGGATCCGAACCAGCAGGTCTCCCTTCCCCGACTGGCCGAGCACCGGGAGACCGCGCCCCTTGAGGCGGAGCACGGTCTCGGGCTGGGTCCCGCCCGGAATGCGCACCCGCTCGTTGCCGTAGGGCGTCGGCACCTCGAACTCACCGCCCAGCGCGGCCTGCGAGAAGGAGAGCGGCAGATCGAAGAAGAGATCGTCCCCCTGGCGCTCGAAGCGATCGTCGTCCTTGATCTCCAGCATCACCAGCAGGTCGCCGGCCGGGCCGTTCCGCGGACCCGACGCCCCCTGGCCCCGCAGGGTCAGGTAGTTGTTGGAGGACACGCCGGCCGGGATCTCGACCGCGACCGTCTTGTCGGTCCGGACCCGCCCCTCACCCCGGCAGACCTCGCAGGGATGCTGCACCACCACCCCTTCGCCGGCGCAGGTCGGGCAGGGCGACACCGAGACGAACTGGCCGAACATGCTCCGGGCCGCGCGCCGCACTTCACCGCTGCCGCCGCAGGTAGAGCAGCTGACGGGACGGGTTCCCGGCTTGGCCCCGTTCCCCTCGCACACCGTGCAGCGCTCCAGCGACTTGAACTTGACCGACTTCTTGACCCCGCTCGCCACCTCGGCCAGCGTGAGTCTCACGTGAACCCGGACGTCCTGGCCCCGGCGCGTGTCGGCCCGCTGGCCGCCACCGAAGATGGAGTCCAGCCCACCCATCCCGCCGAAGTCGCGCATGAAGATATTGAGCGCTTCGCTCAGGTCCACGTGGTGGAACCCGAATCCCCCACCGGCACCGACCCCCGCTTTGCCGTACCGGTCGTAGGCGGCGCGCTTCTGAGGCTCGCGGAGGATCTCGTAGGCCTCGGTGATCTCCTTGAACTTCGCCTCCGCCTCGGGCGCCGCGTTGCGGTCGGGATGGTATTCCATCGCGAGCTTGCGGTAGGCCTTCTTGATCTCGTTGTCGGAGGCGTCGCGCTGCACGCCGAGCAAGGTGTAGAAGTCGCTCACTCCAGCAGTCCCTCCACTAGCCGGCTGGTGTGCTCCACCAGTCCGATGATCTTGTCGTAAGGCATCCGGGTCGGCCCCATGACGCCGATGACGCCCTTGAGGTCGCCGGCCTCATAGGAGGCGGTGACCAGGGTGAACCCGTTCAATCGGGCGTCCGAATTCTCCGCGCCGATGGTGATCGAGAGCCCCCGTTGCCGGCGCAACACCAGCGCCTCCTTCAGGAGATCGCGCCCCTCGGTGAGCCGCAGCAGCTCCCGCATCCTCGAGTTGGACGCGAACTCGGGCTGTTCCGCCAGCATCTGCGCGCTCCCCAGCACGACCGCGCTCCCCTCCTCCGGCAGGCCGAAGATGCCCTCCCGCTCGGCGATGAAGATGTTGAACAGCTCGCTGCCGTTGCTCGAGCTCCCGGCGTCGCGCAGCCGCTCGGGCAGCGTGGTACGGATGGCATACAGCGTGAGCCCCGCCAGCCGCTCGTTGAGGACCCGGGCCACGTCCTGGACCGCGGCGGGCGAGAGCCGGCCGGGCACCTCGACGAAGATGGTGCGTACCACGCCGCTGCCGAGGTTGAACACCAGGAGCAGGCGCTCGGAGGAGACCGGGACCAGGTCCAGACGCTCCAGTACCAGCTCGTTCAGCGCCGGGGCCACCGCCACACCCAGCTCCTGGGTCAACACGCCGAGCACCTGCGCCGCCCGCCGAAGAATCTCCTCGACCGCGTTCCGCGATCCCGTCAGCTCGGTACGAAGGGCATGCTGCGCCTCATGGCTCGGCGGCGCCAGACGCATGATCTCGTTCACGTACCTCCGGTAGGCGCGGTCGGTCGGAATCCGCCCGGCGGAGGTGTGTGGGTGGAACAGGTATCCCTTCTCCTCCAGCTCGCTCATCGTGCTCCGGATGGTGGCGGCGGACACGCGCAGGCCGAACCGCCGCGCGATGGTCTGGCTGCCGGCCGGCTCGGCGGTCTCGATGTAGGTCTGGACCACCGCTTCCAGCACCCGCAGCTCCCGCTCACTCAATTGATCCTGCATGGGCATAGCTTGAAAATATAAAGACTTACGACACCGCCCGGAAGCGCTGGACGGGGCTCGGGTTGACGCTGGCTTCCAGCTGCCCTAACGTGGGAAAGCGCTGCCCGACCGCCGGGGAAAGTCGCTTTCACAAACGATTTCACAGCAGCAGGAGGATGTATGGCCGACCGCGACAGCAGCACTCACACCCTGCAGGAGATGGAGCACTGCATCGACAACTGTACCAACTGCCACCGGATCTGTCTGGAGACCGCCGCGCGACACTTCCGCGGTGAGGCCGCGATAGCGGATAGCCACGTGCGGCTGCTGCTCGACTGCGCCGAGATCTGTGCCACCAGCGCGGACTTCATGATTCGAGGCTCCGAGGTGCACGCGCACATCTGCCAGGCATGCGCGGCCGTCTGCGACCGTTGCGCCGATGAGTGCGACCGGTTGGGCGAGGACCCCCACATGGCGGCCTGCGCCGAGATCTGCCGCCGCTGCGCCGAGACCTGCCGCGAGATGGCGGGCGCTATCCACTGACCGAGGCTGCCAGGGCGTCGAGGCGCAGCCAACCCTCGGCCGTGAGCCGGACTCGACCGTTGCCGGACTGCGCCCAGCCCTCTCGCTCCCATCGCTCCCGGGTCGCGGGCGGAAGGCGCCCATCCGCCAATCCGTCGCTGGTCCGAAGGCCGAGATAGATCTCCTCCAGGGCCACCGCCTCGGCCCCGAGCTGCTCCTGACCGGCTACGACGCTCTCTCCCGCCGCGACTGCGCGCAGATAGGCGGACCAATCCCGCAGGTTCCACTGGCGCGACTCTCCGAATCCGCTGTGGGCCGCCGGCCCCAGGCCGATGAAAGGGGCTCGGGTCCAGTACGCGCTGTTGTGCCGCGCACGATGCCCCGGGCGCGCCATGTTGGACACCTCGTAGTGCTCGTACCCGGCGGAGGCCAGGCGCCCATGAGCGGCGAGGAACTCCGCCGCATAGCGCCGCTCGTCGACCGGAGCGACTTCCCCCCGGGCGATCCAGCGATCCAGCGGGGTACGCTCCTCCACGGTGAGGCCGTACAGCGAGAGGTGCTCGGGCTCGAGCGCCAGGGCCAGCGCCAGGTCGCGCTCCCAGTCGCGACCGAGGGAGGCCGGCAGACCGAAGATGAGGTCGAGCGAAAGACTCTCGATCCCAGCCTGCCGGAGTGTCTCCACCGCCGCCGGGACCTGCTCGGCCGAATGGGTTCGGTGCATCCACCCCAGCACCGACGGGTCGAACGACTGTACGCCGAGGGAAACGCGGTTGACGCCGCCCCTACGCCACGCGGCCGCCGCGGCCGGGGTCACGTCGTCGGGATTGGCCTCCAGCGTCACCTCGGCGCCGGGGGCGATCGCCCGGTCCCGCGCGACGCGCTCCAGGATTCGCTCGATGCCGCCTGGACCGAGTCGCGACGGGGTTCCCCCGCCGAAGTAGACCGTCCGCACGTCCGGCGCGGCCGCCCAGGCCGGATGTCCCTGCCAACGCTCCCATTCCCGCGATACCGCCTGCACGTAGGCGTCGGTCGGCGCCTCGCGGCGGACCGCGATGGCGAAGTCGCAATAGCTGCAACGCCGCCCGCAGAAGGGAACGTGGAAGTAGAGGTGCATGCTGAAATCTACCCCGAGAGTCTTCGGGGCCTGAGCTTCACCGCCGGCGGAAGAGCCGGCCCGGTCGCTGCTCGACGACCCCCGCCAGCTCCAGGCCGCAGAGCAGGGAGAGGAGATCACCGGCGGGTCGGGAGGACCGGGTGACGAGATCGTCCAGGTGCAGCGGCTCGGCGCCGAGGAGCAGGGCCAGCCCGCGCTCCTCGTCGGTGAGCGATTCCGGCAGCGGGGTGATCTGGACGGGAGCCGCCGCGGGTGGGGCGATGACGATCCGCTCGCATTCCGGGAAGTGCTGCAGCAGATCGACCGGCTCGAGGAACGGGGCGGCGCCGTCGCGGATCAGTCGATTGCATCCGACGGAGACCGCACTGGTGACCGGTCCTGGCACCGCGAGGACGTCACGTCCCTGGTCGAGCGCGGTCCCCGCTGTGATCAGTGCACCGGAGCCGGCGGCGGCCTCCACCACGACCGTGACCCGGGCGAGCCCGCTGATCAGCCGGTTCCGCCGGGGGAAGCTGCCGGCGTGGGGTTTCTCGCCCGGGGAGAACTCGCTCAGCAGGAGACCGCGGGCCGCGACCCGCTCATACAGCTCCCGGTTGGCCGCGGGGTAGACGACGCCGAGGCCGTTGCCCAGCACGCCGATGGTGCCACCGCCGACGTCGAGCGCACCCCCGTGCGCCACCGCGTCGAGGCCGCGCGCCATGCCGCTCACCACCACCACCCCCATAGCCGCGGCTTCTGCCGCGAGCAGGCGACACACCTCGGCGCCGTAAGGCGTGTGATCCCGGCTGCCGACGATCGCGACGGCCGGGGGGTCCAGCAGGCGGAGCTCGCCCAGGGCGAAGAGGACCGGCGGCGGATCGGGAATGGTGCGCAGGAGCGCCGGGAACTCGGCGTCCATGATGAGGAGCACTCTCCCGCCCAACCGCTCGGTCGCCTGGACCAGTCGTCTCCCGTCCTCCAGTGAGGCGCTCTTGACCGCCGTCGCGGCGGCGCGGGAAAACCCGGTCAAGGCACCCAAAAACTCGAACGGCGCCGAAAGGGCGCCGATTGGGGTCTCGCACGCGGCGAGAAGGGTTTCCAGTCTGGCGGGCCCGATCCCCGGGACCTGGGCCAGCGCCAGGTAGGCGAGTCGTTGGTCGTCCATCTACTCGTCGTCCATGAAGTCCCAGTAGCCGGACACCTGGGAGAGGTCGTCCGGGGTGGCATCGGCATCGGGGCTCTCAGCCGACTTGGCCTCCTCGACGAACTTCCAGAAGTACTCCTTCGCCTCCTCGAGTCCCACGCCGGCAGCGCTGGACACGGCGAGCACGCCCGCCGCCTGCGGGGCCAGAATCGCCGGCAGCGGATCAGCCTCGGGCAGGAGATCGCGTTTGGTGAGGAGCACCACGTGGGGCTGGGCCGCGAGCGCCTCGCTGTAGAGCTGGACCTCCTGGCGAAGACGATGGTAGGCGGCCTCCGGCTCGGGGCTGTCGAGCGGCACCAGGAAGGCCAGCACCCGCGTCCGCTCCACGTGCTGGAGAAAGCGCAGGCCGAGGCCCTTCCCCTGGTGGGCGCCTTCGATGATGCCAGGGATGTCGGCGAGCACGAAGGTGCGATGGCCGGAGAGCTGTACGACGCCGAGGTTGGGCTCGAGCGTGGTGAACGGGTAGTCGGCGATCTTGGGTCGGGCGGCGGAGAGCACGGAGAGCAGCGTGCTCTTGCCGGCATTGGGCTCGCCGACCAGGCCGACGTCGGCGATGAGCTTGAGCACCAGCTCGATCTGCCGCTCCTGGCCCTCCTCGCCAGGCTCCCACTCGCGCGGTGCCTGGTGAGTCGAGGTGGCGAAACGAGCGTTGCCCCGCCCCCCGCGGCCGCCGCGGGCTACGAGGAGCGTGTCGCCGGCGGCAAGCACCTCGCCGATCAGCTGGCTGGTGTCCGGGTCCCGCACCACCGTACCGGGAGGCACCGGCAGGAAGACGTCGGGGGATGAGGCACCGGTCTTGGTCTTGCCCTTGCCATGCTCCGCCCGTTCAGCCTTCCACATGGTGCGATAGCGGTAGTCGAGCAGGGTGGCCAGATTGGCGTCGCCCCGGACGTAGACGCTGCCGCCATGACCGCCGTCGCCCCCGTCGGGGCCGCCCTTGGGCTTGTACTTGAAGCGGGCGAAGGAGCAGGCCCCGGAGCCACCGGTGCCCGCCGCGACCCGCACCACCGCGCGATCGATGAACATCAGTTGCCCGGCGACCAGCCTTCGCGCACGCTGCGCCAGAGCTCCTTGATCTTCTTCCACTGATCGAACGAGAGCAGCGGGTTCACGATGGAGAGTACCCCTTCGATCTGGCCGAACGACGCGCCGGCGTTGAGCGCCCCGCGCAGATGCGAGTGGAGCTGCTTGGGTGCCTCGAGCACGGCGGTCTGCGCCACGGTGCAGAGCTCGCGCCGCAAGAGATCGAGGCCGGGACGGCCCAGCGTGCGACCATAGCCCTCGGTGATCATCCACGAATCGATGGCCGGGTGGAGGGTTCGGACACTCTCGCGCAGCTTCCGGTAATTCTCGCCATAGATGACGCTGCACACCTCCTCGCCCCGGCGGGTCCACTCGGGAACCTGGCCGTAGTCCTGGCCCTCGTCGGTGTCGGCGGCCGGCACTCCGCTGAACTTGCGCCAGACCCCGAAGGCGATGAGGGCCCGCGGATAGCCCACCATCAGCACCGACTGGAGGATCAGCTCCTCGACCCACGCCGGAGGCACCTGCGAGGAGCGCAGCGGCCCGACGCGCTCGCGTAGCTCCGGCTCGTATCCCTGAGCGATGGCCGCGGCGAAGCGCACGAGGTCGCGACTCTGTGGATCGAGACTGTCTTGTTTCGCCATCCCATCGTACCTCGAATGAGGGGATATCCCGCATCGGATCCCCGCCTGCCCGCACCCGGACCACGCAGGCTCTTGTCCGGATCCGCTCGCGCCGACCGGGAAGATAGCGGCTTACTTCTGTCCCTGCCTCTTCGTACCTTTCGCGCCCATGCTCGCTATCATGCGCCGTTTCCTCGCCGCCGCCACACTGGCCGGCGCGCTGGCACCCACCCGCATGAACGCTCAGGCCTCACCCTATCTGCCGCTCGATGATCCGCGACTCCCGCTGCTGGAGCACCTGATCGCGCGGGGCGACATCGACGACCCGTCGCCCATGATCCGGCCGTTCCGGCGGAGCGACGCGGTGCGGGTCCTGTCGGCGGCCGACACCCTGGCCGAGGATGCGGCCGCCCGCTGTGGCTGTCCCGCGACGCTGATGCATTCACTGCGGCAGAGTCTCGCCGATCCGCCGGGAGAGAACACCTGGCGAATCGCCGGTCGGGCAGGCGGGCAGGCGTACAGCCACCTTCGGCGGGATGTCCTGCACCCGCTCGGCCCCGACGGGGCCCGGCCGTACGCGGAGTTCACCGGCGAGGCGACGATCGGCGGCTTCGCCCTCGTCGCCCGTCCGGCGGCGGAGCCCCGCATCGTGCACGACCCGGAGTGGCCCGGCCGCAAGGACCTCGAGCTTGCCTGGAGGATGATCGACGCCTACCTGAGCGCCCAGTTCAAGTACGGCAGTGTGTTTTACGGCCAGATGGACCGCAACTGGGGGCCGGTTGGCATCGCGGGGATCGGGCTCAGCAACTACGCGTATTCCGGGGTCGAGGCGGCCTTCACACTGGGAACCCGAACCCTTCGGCTCGACGCGGTGGCGCGCTCGCTGAAGGACACCACCGATACCTCGGGCAACATCATTCACCGCTATTTCTTCGCGCACCGTCTCGGTGTCCGGCTGTCCCGGCGGGTGCGGGTCGGCCTGTGGGAAACGGTCATCGTCGCCGGCGAAGACCGGCAGTTCGACGCCCGGTTCCGGAACCCGGTGAGCCTGCTCACCCTCGCCGATCAGTACGGCCTGGGCGACAACGGCAACATCCTCCTCGGACTCGACGCCGGGTGGCGGGTGGCCGGCCGGACCACCATCGAGGCGCAGCTCGGGATCGACGATCTGCAGTACCAGAACACCGCGGGCTCGAACCGTTACCCGAACCGCTGGGCCTTCACCCTCTCCGCATTCGGCCCGTTGGGCCGGACGCTGGGATGGCGCGTCCTCTACACCCAGGCATCGAGCCTGGCCTTCCGCACGCTCAATCCATTCGAGAACTTTACCGAGGCGGGGGTCGGCCTGGGCCGCAACTTCGACGATCAGGATCAGCTCTCGGCGACCGTCACCCTGCCCCGGGGCACGGGATGGCTCTTCACCCCCGAGCTCACCCTGCTCCGGCAAGGTGAGGGCGCCATCAACCTGCCGTTTCCCAGCAGCGCCGAAGAGGCGGGGGCGATCCCGCAGATCTTCATCGGCGTGGTCGAGCGCACCTGGCGCGCGGCGCTCGGCGTGACCGGCCGGCAGGGGCCGCTCGAGCTGAGCGCCAACGCGGGGTTCCATCACGTGGTCAACGCGGATCACCAGGAGGGCCGGACGGTCGACCGCTTCGAGGGGCGGCTGCAGGCCACGCTGGGTTTGAGCCGCCGGGGAGTGCTGCAATGAGATCGGGCCTCACCCCGCTCACGCGCGATCGGATCCTCCAGTTGATCGCGCGGATGAGGAGCAGTCGCGTGGTCGTCGTCGGCGACATCATGCTGGACCGCTACCTGGTCGGCGAGACCGATCGGCTCTCGCCCGAGGCACCGGTGCCGGTCGTCACGGTACGCGAGCGCCACGTCGCGCTGGGCGGCGCGGCCAACGTGGCCGCCAACGTGGCCGCGCTCGGCGCGGCCTGCCAGTTAGTCGGCGCGGTGGGGGACGACGTGGACGGCGCCGCCATTCGGCAGGAGCTGGCCGTGGCCCGGCTGGAGGACCGCCACGTGGTCACGGTGGCGGGGCGGCCGACCACCTCGAAGACCCGCATCATCGCCCGCGCCCAGCAGATCGTGCGGATCGACGACGAGGTGGACTCGCTCCTGGACGGGCCGGACCTGGCGCGTCTCATCCGGGTGACCCGCGACGCGCTGGCCGACGCGGACGCGCTGCTGCTGGAGGACTACAACAAGGGCGCGCTGGCGCCGCCGCTCATCGCGGCGGCGATGGAGCTCGCCAAGCGGCGCGGCATCCCCATCGTGGTCGATCCCAAGTTCCGCCAGTTCTTCGAGTATGCCGGGGCCACGGTGTTCAAGCCCAATCGCCGGGAGCTGGAGTCCGCCCTGGGCGCCTCGGTCGACCTGCAGAACGGCAACGCGTTGCCCGAGATACTCGCCCGGCTCCAGGTAGACAATCTGCTGGTGACGCTGGGAGCGGAAGGCATGGTGCTGGTGATGAAGGACGGGAGCTCGACCCACATTCCGAGCATCGCGCGAGAGATCTACGACGTTTCCGGCGCCGGTGACACGGTGACGGCATGGATGGGGGCCGCGCTGGCGGCGGGTGGCTCGATCCGCGAGTCGGCCCAGCTGGCCAACTACGCGGCGGGAGTGGAGGTGGGCAAGCCGGGCGTGGCCACGGTCTCACCCGAGGAGGTGCTGGCGGTGCACGAGGAGCGCTACGACCAGATCGGCCGGCTCCGCCGCGGTGGGCTGATCTAGACCGGGCTCACTCCAGTGCCGAATCCGAGCCACACGCTCCAGGTGTCCCGCACCGCCTCGATATGCTGCCGGAGCTGGCGCGCGCCCTCGGCATGATCCGGCGCCAGCTCCACGGCCCCGGACTCCGCCATCCGTCCCCGAAGTACGTCCGCATGATCGCTCCGCGCCACTTCCGCCAGCCGCTCCTTGGTCCACGAGTTCCGGGCCCCGACCCCCGCGTGCCGCAGAAACCCGAGCAGGTCCCGGCGAGTCCAGCCGCCGAGCCACGCCTCCAGATCGGTGGCGGGGACCACGACGCCGGTGGCGAGGATCCGATTGCTCGAATCGGCGACGTCGAGCCCGCGCTTCCGGGTGTCGTAGCGGCTGAGACTCGCCAGTGTCCGGGGGACCCGCGCCTCGGCACTGAGGTGGCGCAGCGCGTCCACCGCGTGGGCTCGGGCACCGAGCGGCAGCGGGAACAGCGCGGCGAGGATCTCGCCGAGCGGCGCAGTGTCCGGGGCAACCGGTGAGACGAGGGACTCCGGGTCGATCGGCAGCCAGCCCGACCAGAAGCTCATGTCACGGCCCACCTCCGACACGAAGGCGTTCCGCCGCTCCACCAGCGCATCGGCCGAGCTGAGCGTGAGCGCGTGCGGCGCCATGACCGACGCGAGAAAGTCCGCGCCCTCGCCCGTCATGATGAAACCGGAGAAGGTTTCATGCACGGCGAGGAGGATCAGCGCCACCTTGAGGTCCTGGTACGCTTCGGGCGTGCCGCCGGTGAGATGGGTATCGAGCTCCGCGGCGACCAGCGCACTGCCCAGGGCGAGATAGCGGGCGCGGAGACATTCGGGCGTCTCGCCGACGCCCGGATTGGCCTGGCGGACATGCCAGAGGTACTCGCCGACACCCTCCGCGTCGCTGAATCCGACTCGCTCCCCGAGCCAAGGCGAGAAGTCGACGCAGGGCACGCAACTCGATGGGCTATGGGTCCGGGACAGGCAGGGGAAGGTGGCATGCCCTTGCCCCCCGGCGAAACGGATCAGATCCGCCACCGCTAGGTCCGGAAGCGTCAGCGCCATGGTCTGCTCGAGAGTCTCGGTCATCTGCATGCCTCGCTCTGGAGGATGCCTCGACGCCCGGCGCGGAGCTCCGACAATTTTCCGCCGGATCAGCGAATCGGCAAGACCCGGGGAGGCGATCGAGGTTGGGAGACCGGCGGGGGACCAGGCCTGGACCGGATGGCCAGCGGCTGGACTGCCCGACGCCGGGCCTCATACTAGTCCATGATGTCCTTTCCCGCCAGCGGGGTCGAGCAGCTCCCGCACCCTGGCGAACAGCGCCGCCGTGGGGAAGGGCTTTTCCGGGACGACGACGTCCTTCCGCTTGGGCTCGTAGAGGTGCCCCAGGCCGGTAATGAAGAGGACGTTCCGCACCACGTGCCGATCGGAGAGGGTACCGGGGTCCTTCAGTGCTGCAGGTGGACCGCGCCTCCGGCGAACGAGCAAGGCTCGCTAACCTGATCTTAGGCAATGTGGCCGGTCCGGCGCCAGGGGGTATCACCCACGTGATAGCCGCAGAAACCAGAGCCCCACCGCGAGAGCGACACCGACGATGGCGATCCACAGGAGGATCCGTCGCAGATTGACGGCCAGGAGCGAGGCGCCGCAGAACTGGCACCGTCCGACGCCGGCGGCCTGGGTGACGCCACAGTGGGGACAGGGCGGCATCAGGCGACGTCCACGGTCTTCCAGGCGTCGAACATGCTGCTCCGATGACCCGCTTGGTTTACTCGACGCACCTTTGCCTCGGTTGCCTGAAGACTTCCACCGCCGCACTGGAAACGACGTCGCCCCGCGAGGCAAAGTGCCGGCGTGGTGATTGGTCGGGGCCATGGGCGAGGAGGGACGCGAACCCCGACCTCGCGCATGTGAGGGCAGAGGCGACCGCCGACGACCACTCACCGGCGCTGATTCTACCCGAAGGCGCCGTCTCGCCGCTAGTGGACGATGGCTGGGACTGGTTGGGAAGCCCCAGACCCCTCTCCCGACATGAGGATGATGCACTGGCCGGGACTGTCGGCCAGGATCCGGTCGGCGAGCTCGGTCCCGTTCATCTCCGGCCACGAGGGAGGCCGTAAGCATGATAAGGGGTGTTGCTGCGGCGATTTGAGGGTAGGAGCCGGCCAGCCACCGGGCCATGGGCCGAACTGGCTACTCACATGGGCTATCCAGATCATGCCAAAGGTGGTAAGTTTCTTTCAGCTCTCCCTTGCACCGCCCGCCATCGCCGGCCGTCTCTGCCCGGCTCAAGGTCGCACATGCTGCCCCCCGCGCCTCCGGCTCTTGGTCGGCGCATTGTCATTTGCGATTATACCCTCTTGCTCCAGTCGATCACCGGCCTGCTTCGTTTGAGTGGGTACGCCGTCTTCCAGGCCTTCAATGGGCAGGCCGCCGCCGAACTATGCTCCGCGCTGCCCGACGTCGAGCTCCTGGTGCTCAATACTGTGGGAACGGACACCGACACCCCGACCCTCATTCGTTCGGTCCGCGCGATCAGGCCCGGCATGCCCGTGCTGCATATCGGGAACTCGGTCCTCGCGGGGATGCCTGCCGACATCCCGACGCTCGCCGAATCCTTCACCGCCGACCAGCTCCTCGAGGCCGTGCGCGCGCTCCTGCCAGCGGGGGAACCGACCGACGCCTGAAGCGGGGTGGTTCCGATGGACCACCAGCGGTACCACGGGACAGAAAATCTTCACCCCGCAAGGCGAAATGCCGGCGGCTACCGCCGCTTCCCGCCTCCCTGTCGCCCCTGACCGAACGCGTCCTTGTTGCCCCCGGACTTGGCGCGCACGAGCGCGTCCTGCTCCGCTTTCCGGAGCATTTGCGCCGGGGTGAGCGATGCGGTAGGGGCCGGCGCGATCGCGGGCTGGGCGGTCAGCGTGACGTCACCGTGCTGGAGGACCAGCACCTGGGGCCGGCGGCTCGCGCGGTCGTAGCCACCCAGCAGCTCGGCCCCCTGGCCCTGGAGCTCGAGACAGCGGCGGACGAATGCCTCGCGGGTGTCGGCCCCCTCGACCAACGCAGGTACCCCTGTGGCCGGCGCGCCGTCCCGTGGCGCTAGCCGGTAGCAGAGGACGAGCCGGTGGGCGAGCGCCGACGGCTGGACGCGGACGGTCGCGCCGGCCAGCGCGTGCGCCCACTGCAGGAGGGGGGCGTCCGCCGGCCCCGCGGCCGTGCGGGTGGGGGTCGTGCGGGCGGCGGCCTTGTCGGCCTTCCGCGCGGCGGCCAGGGACTCCTGCCGACGGCGAAGCGCGGCGGCGTAAGACGGTTCCTCCGGATCGTGCGACATAGGGCACTCTGGACTGGAAGGGGGTCAAGGAACAATAACCTCGTGGGGGAGCCGGAGCGGCTGCGCCGAGCACCGGCCGCCGCAGCCCGCCAGCCGGGCCCGGCAGACCCGGTGGCATCCTCCCCGAGATCACTGCGGCGTGGGAGCCGGCTCGATCATGACGTCGTCCACGAAGCACCAGCCCCAGTCTTCGCCGGACTCGAAACTGCGCATGACGGCGTGTTGAGTCTGGAGAAAGTGCTTCGTTGCATGCTTGCCCTGCGACTGATCGCAACACCCCACGTGGCCGCACTCGAGACAGAGCCGCAGGTGAACCCACCGCATGCCCGCCCGGAGACACTCTTCGCGGTCGTGGGTGTCATGTCATCCTCGGTTCCAGAGTGGTCTCGGCGGCTCCTTCATCCGGCCATTGTCCTCCTATCCCTGGCGAGCCGCCGATCTGCCTCCACTGCCACCTGCTCACGGCCGATCCAGCGATCGAACCGCGCGAGC
>JBBSHB010000024.1:0-29613 GCA_038253515.1 Gemmatimonadales bacterium
GAACAGCGCCTGGGCCACCAGGGCCTTCCCCAGAAGCGACCCGGGAACCACCTTGAACTCGCCCTGGTCTACGCGACCATCGCCGTTGACATCGGTGAACCCGGTGTAGCCGGTGAGTGAGTCGATCGCATTCACCCCCGCTCGTCGTGCTTCCCGGCGATCGAGGCCTCCTCCCCGTCGAGGTACGCACGCAGCGCCTCGACCGAGCGGGTCGTGATGGCGCCGAGGGTGGGCGTCGGCGGCGTACCGTGCCGCCACACTTCGGCGAGCACCCGCCAGGTCACCGAGTCGGTCAACGCGCTCAGACTATCCGAGGGTCCGACCACGACCGTCCGGGCCAGCGGCCTCAGGCTGTCGCTGGAATACAGGCCGACATCCACTCGCACTCGCTGGCCGTCGCGCGACAGACTTCCTGCGACGACGCTGGTGGCGCCGTACTTGCGGCCGAGTGCGGCGGCGTCGCGCAATGAAAGCGGCTCGGTGCGTCCGTGGGTCTGAGCGAGGATCGTGAGCCGGTCCACCATCCGGATATCCCCGACCCCGTCGAGGTTGGCACTCAGCGTCGCGGCCAGATCCCGGCCCAGGCGTACCAGCGCGGTGTCCTCGCCGGCAGGCTCGAACGGCAAGACCGCCATCACCGAGGCCGACGGCATCACCAGCGGGCCGCGTGTCCGGAGGAGCGCCCATCCCGCGACTCCCGAGGCGGCTACCATCATCATCACCGCGGGGAGCAGCCGTGACAGGCGCGCACGACGGGTTACGGTGGCCGCGGCCATCACCGGCACCGGGCGTGCGGCGGCGGCGAGAGCCTGCGCAAATTCGCCGGCCGTAGCGAACCGGTCGGCGGGCACCTTGGCCAGCGCCCGGACGATCGCAGCCTCGACCGAGGGCGGGACGGTGCTGCGCACGGTGCGGAGGGACGGCACCGGGTCTACCGCCTGGCGCGCGAGAATGACCTGCGCGGTGGGCCCGGTGAACGGCGGCTGCCCTATCAGCAGCTCGTACAAAACGCAGCCCAGGGCATAGGTGTCGGCACGTCCGTCGAGGTGCCCATCGCCAGCCGCCTGTTCCGGGCTCATGTAGGCCGGCGTGCCCAGCGCGAGACCGGTCTCGGTGAGCTTTCCGGAGTCGGCCGTGAGCAGCGCCTTGGCGAGGCCGAAGTCCGCCACTAATACGCGCTCACCGCTCAACAGCACGTTCTCGGGCTTGACGTCCCGATGCACGATACCGGAAGCATGTGCATGGTGCAGTGCGCCGGCGATCTCACGAGCGATTCGTACTGCCTCCTCCACTCCGAGTTGGACCTCGCGCCGCAGCCGATCCCGCAGCGATCCGCCTTCGACGTAAGGCATGACGTACCAGAGGCGGCCTCCGTCGACGCCGGAATCGATCAGGGACAGAATGGACGGGTGGTCGAGCCGTGCGGTGAGCTGGATTTCGCGGAGGAAGCGCTCGGGCCCGAGCACGGCGGCTAGCTCGGGACGCAACACCTTGATCGCCACGAGCCGGTCGTGTCGAAGATCGTGCGCCAAGTAGACCGTCGCCATGCCCCCGTGGCCCAGCTCCCGCTCGACGCGATATCGGCCTCCAAACGTCGACGGTCCGGGTACGGCTAGCGCCGGCGCCTCGGTGGATGAGACGAGGTCCGCGGGGGCGGGGGCGTGAGAATCGGGCCCGGTCATGGCTCGTGATTGTCCAGACGGAAGAGGCAGAAATCTGGAGGGCTACTCCGCCGGGTACAAGTGATCCACGCGCCTGGGACCAAGACGTTCGGAGCCCTGGCCGGAAGGTATGCCTCGATCAGCGCCCCTGTCCATGGCACTTCTTGTACTTCTTCCCCGACCCGCAGGGGCACGGGTCGTTTCGCCCCACCTCCGGCACCGCCGCCGTGGCCCGGCCGACGGGGCCGAGGGTGCTGTTCACCGCCGGAGCCGGCCCGCGCGAACCGGGGGTGGCGGCCACGGGCGGTACCCTCGGCGCCGGCCCCATGAACAGATCGTCCGCCCCGCTCGTCGCCGCGGCGGGATGGCTCACCGCGGTCGGCGGCGGTGGCGCAGGCCGCGGGGGCGGCTCCGGCCGCTCCGCGCTCACCTGAATCTTGAGGAACCGCTCGGTAAACGTCGACTGGATGTCGTGCATGAGGTCTTCGAACATCTCGAACGCCTCGCGCTTGTACTCGACCAGCGGGTCCTTCTGGCCCCAGGCGCGGTATTGAATCGCGTTCCTGAGCTGGTCCAGGTCGTACAGGTGATCCTTCCACCGCTCGTCGAGCACCGCCAGCATCACCTGGGACAGCACCTGGCTGTCGACGTCCGGAATCCCGATGGTGCGGCCGAAATCGGCGAGATACGCGATCTTCCGCCGGAACGACTCCTCTCCTTCCGCCTGGGCAGCCGCGATCATCCGGTCGATCGACGGTGTCGCCTCCGCGTCGGTGAGCGCATCCGCGGTCACCAGATACTGGAGGGTCAGCGCCTCCCTGAGCCCGCCGCGATCGTATTCTTCCGGTCGCTCGGTGCCCACCAGAAACATCGTCACGCTGCGACCCAGCGCGGCCTCGATCATCCGCCGGGCCTCGGCCTTGAGCTCCTCTCCCCGCTCCAGCGCGAACAGCCGCAGCGAATAGACCACCTCGCGCTGCTGGTTCATCACGTCGTCGTACTCCAGCAGCCGCTTCCGCTGCTGGAAGTTCTGCAACTCGACCCGCTTCTGCGCCTGCTCGATGGCGCGGGTCACCAGGCCGCCGGTGATGACCTCGCCCTCCTCGGCCCCGCTCTTGTCCATCCACCGCGCGATCCGGTCGGACCCGAACAGCCGCATCAGGTCGTCTTCCAGGGAGAGGAAGAAGATCGACTGTCCCGGATCGCCCTGGCGGCCGGAGCGGCCGCGGAGCTGGCGGTCGATGCGGCGCGACTCGTGGCGCTCGGTGCCGATGATCTGCAGCCCCGCCTCCGGCTGGGTGAGATCGAGGGACTTGTCCAGCTTGATGTCGGTGCCGCGGCCGGCCATGTTGGTGGCGATCGTGATCGCGCCCCGCTGCCCCGCCCCGGCCACGATCTCCGCCTCCCGCTGGTGGTACTTCGCGTTCAGCACTTCGTGCTTGAGCCCCCGCCGCTTGAGCTGGCGCGACAGGGTCTCCGAGATGTCGACGTTCACGGTGCCGATCAGGATCGGCCACTCCAGCCCGTGGAGCCGCTCCACCTCCGCGATGATGGCGTCGTGCTTTTCCTTCCGGGTCTTGTAGATCCGGTCCTGCTGGTCCAGCCGGCAGATGGGACGGTGGGTCGGGATGACGCTCACCTCGAGCCCGTAGATCGAGTAGAACTCGGTCTCCTCGGTCTCCGCGGTGCCGGTCATGCCGGCCAGCTTGTCGTACATCCGGAAGTAATTCTGGATGGTGATCGTCGCGAACGTCTGGGTCTCGCCCTTGACCTGAACCCCCTCCTTGGCCTCGACGGCCTGGTGGAGGCCGTCGGCCCAGCGCCGGCCGGTCATGATCCGGCCAGTGAACTCGTCCACGATCAGCACCTGACCATCCTGCACCAGGTAGTCCACTTCCTTCTCGTAGAGCACGTGGGCCTGGAGCAGCTTGTGGATGATGTGGAGCTTCTCGCTCTTGATGGCGTAGTCGGACTCCACCTGGCGGCGGCGCTCGATCCGGTCGTGGGGTGAGAGCTCGGGGTCCTTGTCGATCCGGTGGATCTCCTCCGAGATGTCGGGCACCAGGAAGAGCTCCGGCTCGTTGGGCGACATCGCCTCGGCACCCCGGTCGGTCAGGTGGACCGAGTGGCCCTTCTCGTCTAGCACGAAGTAGAGCGTGTCCTCCAGGTCGCGCATCCGCTGCTGCTTCATCGGCAGCTTGCGGTCGGCGATGGCGTCGAGCTCCATCCGCTGGACCAGCTGCTTGATCCCGGTCTCGTTCAGCATCTTGAGCAGCCGCTTGTTCTTCGGCATGCCGAGCTGAGCCTGATAGAGCTTGAGCGCCGCGTCCTGGCGGGTCTTCTCGTCCTGCAGCAGCCGTTCGGCCTCCGCCAGCAGCGTGTTCACCACACCGGTCTGCTTCCGCACCAGGTCGGCCACCTGGCGGCTGGACTGCTGGTACTTGTCGTCGGTTTCGTTTCCTACCGGACCCGAGATGATGAGCGGGGTCCGGGCCTCGTCGATCAGGATCGAGTCCACCTCGTCGATGATGGCGAACGCGTGCTCCCGCTGGACCCGCTGCTCCAGCGAGAACACCATGTTGTCGCGCAGGTAGTCGAAGCCGAACTCGTTGTTGGTGCCGTAGGTGATGTCGGCCAGGTAGGCCGCCCGGCGCTCGGGCGAGGAGGGCTCGGTATCGTCCAGGCACGCCACGGTGAGGCCGAGGTACTTGAAGACGTGCCCCATCCACTGGGAGTCGCGCCGGGCCAGGTAATTGTTGACGGTGACCAGGTGGACGCCGCGCCCGGTGAGGGCGTTGAGGTAGAGCGGCAGGGTGGCCACGAGGGTCTTGCCCTCGCCGGTGGCCATCTCCGCGATCCGGCCCTCGTGCAGGACCACGCCACCGATGAGCTGCACGTCGTAGGGCACCATGTCCCAGGGCAGCTCGTGACCGGTGACCATCACGGTGGTGCCCAGCAGCCGCCGACACGCCTCGCGCACCGTCGCGAAGACCTCGGGCAGGAGGTCGGCCAGCACGGCGGCGAGCTCCTTCTTGTAGCGGGCCTCCAGCGCGTGAAACCGCTGCTCGAGCGCGTCCCGCTCGACCGGATCGGCGCAGGCGTGCTTGGCCTCGCGTACCTGGTCCAGCTCCGTCTTGATCGCGCTGGTGCGCTCGGCCAGACGCTCGCGGAAGCGGACGGTCTGGGCCTTGAGCCCCTCTTCGCTCAGGTCCTTGAGCCGCTCCTCGTGCGCGTGGATCGCGTCGACGGTGGGCTGGATCCGTTTGCGCTCGCGGTCGAAGCGGGTCCCGAAGACCGCGGTCATGAGTGTCTTGATCATTCTTGGTCCAAATATAACCGGTGACCGGCGACGTACTCGGCGACGGCGTCGGGGACCCAGTAGCGTATCGACCGGCCCTCCCGCACCCGGCGCCGGATCTCGGTCGCCGAGATATCGATGGCGGGAACCTCGATGGTCCGGGCAATCCACGGAGCCGCCGGCACCGTCGACCCCGGCCGGGCGAACACCACGATCCGCGCCAACTGTGGAAGCTCCGGCGCCGCATGCCACGCCGGCAGCTCGGCCGCCGCGTCCGCACCCAGGAGCAGGGTGAACTCCGCCCCCGGCTCGCGCTCACGGAGCGCGCGCAGGGTGTCGACGGTATAGGACGGCGCCGGCCGATCGAGCTCGGCCCGCTCCACCGCGAACCCCGGCATGCCGGCCACCGCCACCGCCAGCATGGCCGCTCGGTCGGCCGCCGGCGCCGAGTGGCGGCCGCGTTTGAAGGGCTGCTCGCGCGCGGGGACGAAGCGAAGGCACTCGAGACCGAGCGCCTCCGCGGCGACTTGGGCGACGATCAAATGTCCGTGATGGACCGGATCGAACGATCCGCCGAGGAGCCCGATCATCCCCTCAGGATGCCTCGGCCGGTTGGGTGGGACAGGCCTCCCGGATGCCTGCGGTGCCCGGGTGGAACCGGCGGAGGTAGCCGCAGGTCTCCTGCACGTCCTCCTTGTAACCCAGATTCCGGTACGCCTGCACCAGATGGATGAGCGCATCGGGCGCCACCTTGGCGCGGGGATACGTGGCGACCAGGTCCTTGAGATAGAGGATGGCCGAGTCGTAGGCCTTGAGCCGGATGTAGTACAGCGCCGCCTTGTATTCCTTGTAGGCGAATCGCTCCTGCAGATCGGCGATCCGGGCCTGGGCCCGCTGGGCGGGTGTGCCTCCGGGATAGCGGTTGAGCAGCTCCTGGTAGGTGGACAGCGCCGTTTGCCCGTACGACGGATCGAGCTCGGGCCGCCGCCAGAGATCGGCATAGGCGTCACCGACCCGGAGCAGCGCCTCGGGAGCCAGGGGGTCGTCCGGGGTGTCGTCCGACACCTTCCGGAACTCGCGGGCGGCCTCGAGGTTACTGCCCAGCGCGAGCTGGGCTTCGCCGAGAAAGAAGTGCGCCTGCGCGGTCCGCGGGTCGCCCGGGGGGAACTCGAGGATGGCGCGGCCGAGATGCTTGATCGCGTCGCCCCATTTGCCGTGCCGGACGGCGTATTTCGCCTTGGTCCAGAGCGAGTCGAGCTCCGCGCTGCTGGCGGACTCCGCCACCCGGGAGACCGGCGTCGGGGTCACCCGCGGTGCCGCCGCCGGGCCCTTCCCGCAGCCGGGGAGCCACCCGCCCAGGAGCAGCAGACCGAAGCAAGTCCAACGTCGTCTCATCGTCCATCCGTCCGGGTCGAATCACCCGACGATCGTGTCATCCCCAATCCGTGGAGACGTGCCGTGGCGGCCTCGCCGATCGAATCCGTGCCTCCCGCTGGCGCCGCGGCCTGAAAGGCGAGCGCGGCCATGAGCGTGTCGCCCTGGACCAGCCGGGCCTCGCCGTAGCGCAGGAGCGAGCGGCGCCCCGTCACGGTGGACGAGTCCATCCGCGCCGCCTCGGCGAACCAGAGCGCGGCCTCCTCGATACGCCCGGCCGATTCGGCCCGGAGGCCCAGGGTGTAGCCGCACGCGGCCGCGCCGGCCTTGGCCCGCGCCCTGACTCCGCCGTCCTGAGTGCGCCGGAGGATGGTCCGGAACTGAAGCAGCGCCTGCCCGCATCCCGCGGTCGCCTTGAGCGCCGCGGCGTACAGCGTCAGCAGCGAGTCCACGGCGGTCGGGTCGCCGGCGACCGCCATCGCGCCGGGCAGCAGCGCCGCGAGGTCGGCGCTGTCCGCCCCCGACCGCTCCGCGAGGAGGACGGCGTAGTGGCCGGTCATCCGGTCCGGCGCGATGGCCCGGAGACCGGCGAGCGCCGGTCCCAGCGAGGCGGAGTCGGCCGCCTGCTCCGCCGCGCGCGCCACCGTCTCGAGCCCTTCGGCCGCTTCGTCGGCCCGGGTCGGATCCGCCGCGGCGAGTCGGACGTAGGCGGCGGAGGCTTCCCGGAGATTGCCGGCGCGGAGCGCCGCGGCCCCGGTCTTGGCCCACACCCGCGCGTCGGGATGGCTGCCCAGCAGGGCGCGATAGTCGGTCAGCGCCTCGTCGTAGCGCGCCTGCCCGTAGGCCTGATCGCCGAGCCGCTCGTGATCGCCCGCACCGGTGCACGCCGCGAGCGTGACTGCCGCGAGGACCAGACGGCGGGTCACGGGCCGGTCCGACCCAGCATGGCCAGATACGCCTCGACCCGGGCGTTCTCCGGCCGGCGCGCGAGACACGACTTCCACACCTCGCGCGCCCCGGCGCCATCGCCCGACAGGTAGTGGGCGAGCCCCAGCGCCGCCTCGGCATCGACGAAGTTCGGCCGGGCACTCACCACCCGCTCCAGCGCCTCGCGCGCCTCCAGCGGGCGGCTGGCTTCCAGCATCAGCCTGGCCATGCGATAGCGCAGGTCATGATAGTCCGGACCCAGCTCCAGGGCGCGCTCGTATTGCTCGATGGCCCGGAACAGCGCACCGGCCTCGGCGTAGGCATCGGCCAGCTCGGCGTGCTGATTCGCCAGCCGCGCGGCGACCGGAGCCGGGAGCCCGTCGGAAGGGGGCACCAGGCTCGCGGACGCGTGCCGGAACGACTCCTCGGCCTCGGCCTCCCGGCCCAGCTCGGTCAGCACCAGGCCCTGGTGGATCAGCGCCTCGAGGTAGCGTGGGTTGAGCTCCAGCGCGCGGCCGAACTCACGCAGCGCGTCCTGCTGCCGGCCGAGCAGGGAGAGCGACACGCCGGCCAGGTGGTGCACGTCGGCGAAGGCGCGTCCCGAGGCGATGATCTCCTCGAGGAGGTAGAGCGCGCCGTAGTAGTCCTGCAGTCCGAAGCGTTCGCGGGCTCGCGCGAGCAGCCGCTCAGTCTGTCCGGCCATGGACTCTGTGGAACCAGGCGACGAATCGCCGGACCCCTTCGGGAAAGGAGGTATGGGGGGCGTAGCCCAAAATGGCGCCGGACTTGGTCAGGTCGGCCGCGGTCCGCTGCACATCGCCCGGCTGCATCGGCGCCCATTCGATCCGGGGCTCGACCCCGAGCGCTTGCGCGATCTCGGCGACCATCGCCTCCGTGGGGACGGAGCGGTTGCCGCCGAGATTGAACTGCTCCAGCCCCAACGGCGCGGCTTCGGTCCAGTCGATCGCGGCCGTGACCCCCGCGACGATGTCGTCACAGTAGGTGTAATCGCGGGCCTGCGTGCCGTCACCGAAGAGCGTGATCGTCTCGCCCTCCACCATCTTCCTGGTGAACGCGTGGATGGCGAGATCGGGCCGCTGCCGCGGACCATAGACCGTGAAGAATCGCAGTGAGGCCACCCGGAAGCCGTAGATCCCCGCGACCGAGCTCAAGAGCAGCTCACCCGCGCGCTTGGTGGCGGCGTAGGGAGAGACCGGCCGGACCGCCACCGCATCCTCCCGGAACGGCACCGGCGTGTCGTCCCCGTACACCGAGGAGGACGAGCCGTAGACGATCCGGGACACGCCGGCCTGCCGGGCGGCCTCGAGCACTGCCGCGGTGCCGGTCAGGTTGGCCCGGGCGTAGCCCACCGGGTCGGCGAGCGAGGGTCGCACCCCGGCCTTGGCCGCCAGATGCACCAGCACCGTCTCGGCGGTGAGCTCTCGTCCCAGCGCCTCGACGTCCAGCATGTCCTGCTCGCGGAAGCAGAAGCCGGGGTGCGGCCCGACCTCGGACAGGTTCCGCTCCTTGGCTGTCCGGGGGTAGAACGGATCGAAGTTGTCGATCCCGATGACGTCGTCGCCCCGGCGGATCAGCGCCTCCACCAGGTGTGAGCCGATGAATCCGGCCGCCCCGGTGACCAGAACCCGGGTCACCGCCCGCCCCGGCCGATCCCGTGATACTCGAACCCGAGCGCGGTCATCCGCTCGGGCTCGTACAGGTTCCGGCCGTCGATGAGGAGCGGGCGGCGCAGCAGCTTCCGCACCCGATCGAAATCGGGATTCCGATAGACCAGCCACTCGGTCATGACCAGCAGCGCGTCGGCGCCGTGCGTCGCGCTGTAGGGATCGGCGGCGTACATCAGCCGATCGCCGAAGATGGTCCGCGCCGAGTCGGTGGCCTTGGGATCATGAGCCTGCACCCGCGCTCCGGCTTTCAGCAGCCCGTCGATGAGCGGGATGGTGGGGCTCTCGCGCATGTCGTCGGTCTCGGCCTTGAACGCCAGCCCCCAGAGGCCGATCACCTTGCCGGTGAGGTCGCGGCCGAGATACTTGAGCGTCTTGTTCAGCACCACCAGCTTCTGCTGCTCGTTGACTTCCTCGACGGCCTTGAGCACGTCGAGGGAGAGTCCCATCGAATCCGCGGTGTGGATGATCGCCTTCACGTCCTTGGGAAAGCAGGAGCCACCGTAGCCCGGGCCGGGGTAGAGGAAGGCTCGGCCGATCCGCTGGTCCGAGCCGATGCCCAGGCGCACGTTGTGGACGTCGGCCCCCACCAGCTCGCAGAAGCGGGCCATCTGGTTCATGAAGGAGATCCGGGTGGCCAGCATGGCGTTGGCGGCGTACTTGGTCACCTCGGCGGAGGCGATGTCCATGAAGAAGACCCGGTTCCCACCCTGCCGGGTGAACGGCGCGTAGAGCTCGCCCATGAGCTCCCTGGCCTCCTCGTCGTCCACCCCGATCACCACCCGGTCGGGCTTCATGAAGTCCTCGATCGCGGCGCCCTCCTTGAGGAACTCGGGGTTGGAGCAGACGGCGAACGGCAGCGAGGTCTCCGACCGCACCGCCGCCCGCACCTTTTCCGCCGTCCCCACCGGCACGGTGGACTTGGTCACGATGACCTTGGGCCCGTTCATGTGGCAGCCGATCTCCCGCGCGACGCCGAGCACGTGCTGGAGGTCGGCCGACCCGTCATCGCCCGGGGGGGTGCCGACCGCGATGAAGATCACCCGGGCCGGCTTCACCGCGGCGGCGAGGTCGGTGGTGAAGGTGAGCCGTCCCTCCGCCTGATTGCGCTGGACCATCGGCTCGAGGCCGGGCTCGTAGATGGGAATCTCGTTGCGTTGCAGGCGCGCGATCTTCTCCGCGTCCTTGTCCACGCACACCACGTCGTTCCCGGTCTCCGCCAGACAGGCGCCGGCCACCAGACCCACGTACCCGCTGCCGATCACCGCCACATGCATGTCAGGCCTCTTTGGGCAGAGCGTTGCGGGTATCCACCACCAGCTTCGCGTTCCGTTTGATCATCCGGTAATCCACGCCCGAATGGTTGGTCACGACCATCACGCAGTCCGCCGCCGCCACCGATTCCGGCGTCAGGGCGACGGCGCGGAACTCGCGACCGTCCTCCGAGAACACCGGCACATGCGGGTCGGCGTAGGAGACTCGCGCGCCCTGGTCCTCCAGCAGCCGGATGATGTCCAGGGCGGGGCTCTCCCGGATATCGTCGATGTCCGCCTTGTAGGCGACCCCGAGCACCAGGATGGAAGCCCCCCGCACCGCCTTCCCCTGGCCGTTCAGGGTCTCGGCCAGCTTCCGCACCCAGAAGAGCGGCATCTCGGTGTTGAGCTCACCGGCGAGGTCGATGAACCGGGTCTTGTAGTTGAGCCCCCGCATCTTCCAGGCGAGGTAGTGGGGATCGACCGGAATGCAGTGGCCGCCGAGCCCCGGCCCGGGCAGGAATTTCATGAAGCCGAACGGCTTGGTGGCCGCCGCGTCGATCACCTCCCACACGTCCACCCCGAGCTTGTCGCAGACGATGGCCATCTCGTTCACCAGCCCGATGTTCACGCTCCGAAAGGTGTTCTCCAGCAGCTTCACCAGCTCCGCCGCCTCGGTGGTCGAGACCGGGACCAGCACGTCGATCGCGGGCTGGTAGAGTGCCACCGCCACCCGGCGGCACGCCTCCGTGATCCCGCCGACCACCTTGGGCGTGTTGCGGGTGAGGTACACCGGGTTTCCCGGGTCGACCCGCTCGGGGCTGAAGGCCAGGAAGAAGTCCTCACCCACGTTGAGCCCGGTGCTCTCCAGCGCCGGCAGCAGGATCTCCCGGGTGGTGCCGGGATAGGTGGTGCTCTCCAGGATGATCGCCTGCCCCCGGCGGAGGGACCGCTTGACCGCCTCGGTGGCCGCGACGATGTAGCTGACGTCCGGGTCCTTGAACTTGGAGAGCGGCGTCGGAACGCAGATCGACACCGCGTCGGGCTCACCCATGCGCGACATGTCGCTGGACGCGCTGAAGCGCCCCGCGCTCACCGCCGCCTTGAGCTGCGCGTCGATCACATCCTTCACGTGCGAGTGGCAGTCGTTGAGGCCATCCACCACCCTCTGCTGCACATCGAAGCCGAGCACCCGGTAGCCTGCGTGGGCCAGCTCCATCGCGAGCGGCAGTCCCACGTACCCCAGACCGACGATGCCGAACAGGACATCCCGGCGCTCGGCTTTTGCGATCAAATCCTGCGCGACACTCATCCGATCCTCTTCCATCGGCCCCACCGCCCGTGGTGCCGCATTCATGCGTAGAACTCGAGCACGGCCTCGATCACGGCGTCCTGCTGTGAGGGGGTCAGCTCGGGGAACACCGGGAGCGAGACCACCTCCGCGGTCGCGGCCTCGGCCTGCGGGACGCTGCCGGGCTGGTAGCCCAGGGAAGCAAAACAGGGCTGCAGGTGCAGCGCCAACGGGTAGTAGACCGAGTGACCGATGCCGCGGGCCTTGAGGTGCGCCCTCAGCTCGTCCCGGCGGGGTACCCGCAAGGTGTACTGATTGAAGATGTGCTCGTTGGCCGGGTCGGTTCGGGGCGGACACACCTCGGGATGTCCGGCGAAGGCCTCGTTGTACCGTGCGGCATGCCGTGCCCGGCCCGCGCTCCACTCGGCCAGGTGGGGCAGCTTGGCCAGGAGCACGGCTGCGTGCAGCGTATCGAGCCGGCTGTTGAACCCCACCTCGTCGTGGTAGTACTCCCGCGCGCCGCCGTGCAGACGGAGGCGGCGGAGCCGGGTCGCCATGGCCTCGTCCTGGGTCACCATCATGCCGCCGTCGCCGAACGCGCCGAGATTCTTGCTCGGGAAGAACGAGAAGGTGCCGACGGTGCCGAGCTCCCCGGCCATCCGCCAGGTGCCCTCGACCCGCCGCCGGGCCCCGATCGACTGGGCCGCATCCTCGATCACGGCCAGCCCGTGGCGCTGGGCCAGGGGGAGGATCTCCTCCATCGCCGCCATCTGGCCGAAGAGGTGCACGACGACGATGCCCCGGGTGCGCGGAGTGATCGCGGCTTCGATCGCGCGGGGCGACAGGTTGAAGGTGGCGGAGTCGATGTCCGCGAAGACCGGCGTGCCGCCCGCGTTGTGGATGGCGCCCGCCGTGGCGAAGAAGGTGAAGGGGGTGGTGATGATCTCGTCGCCCGGCGCCAGGTCCAGGGCCTTGAGCGGCAGCAGCAGGGCGTCGGTGCCGCTGGCACAGCCGATGGCGTGGCTGACATGGGAGAGCCTGGCGACCGCCGCTTCGAGCTGGCCCACCTCGGGACCCATGATGAAGACCTGGCGCTCGATCACGGCCATGACGGCCGGGACCACTTCGTCTTTGATGGTGCGGTACTGAGCCACAAGGTCCAGCAGGGGGACGTTCACGTTTCGGTCCAGGTTGACGCCGCGCCGGGCAGATCCGGAGCGATCCATGTGGAAAGCGCCCGCGCGGCGGCCGAAGCCGGTCGAGCCGGGCGCAGCAGAAAGCGGAACCCTCGATAGCCGCGTAACTTAGCCTCGTACGCCAGGCGGGTCAATCTGGCGCAGAAGGCCGCCCTCCTCGCGGTAGCCGGCGCCGCAGGCCGGACACGAGGCCGTGCCGTCCCGGAGCGTCAACGTGAGCCCACACCGACAGATCCAGCCGACTCTTCGGGCCGGCACCCCGACCATCACGGCGTAGGCCGGCACATCGCTCCGGACGACGGCGCCTGCCCCGATGAAGCTGTACTCCCCGAGGGCGACCCCGCAGATGATGGTCGCGTTGGCGCCGATCGAGCTCCCCCGGCGGACCAGCGTCGATCGGTACTCGGACTTGCGGGAGACGTGACTCCGAGGATTCACCACGTTGGTGAACACGCAGCTCGGTCCGCAGAAGACGTCGTCCTCCAGCGTGACTCCCTCATAGATCGACACGTTGTTCTGCACCTTCACGTTGTCGCCCAGCCGGGTGCCGCCCATCACCACGACGTTCTGACCCAGGTTGCAGCGCTCCCCGATCACGGCCCCGGGGAGGATGTGGCAGAAGTGCCAGATCTTGGTTCCCCGGCCGATCACGGCGCCGTCATCGACATACGAGGACTGGTGGACGAAGTAGTCGGGCATGTGGACCCTGTGGGTGACGGACTCCAGTCGGGACGGCACGGTCTTACCCGGGGTTCAGATACTCACCCCAGGGCCCGATCAGCTTCACCTCCGGCTCGAGCCGGGCGCCGAAGGTCTGCTCTACTTCCCGCTGCGCGCGCTGGATGAGCGCCCGCACGTCGGCCGCGGTGGCGTTGCCGGTGTTGACGAAGTAGTTGGCGTGCATCGGCGACACCTGCGCCCCTCCCACCCGGGTGCCCTTGAGCCCGGCGGCTTCGACCAGTTGCCCCGCCGTGCGCGGGCCGTCCCGCTGTTCCCAGCTCGGTCCGGACGGATTCTTGAACACGCTGCCGCAGCACGGCTGGGTGAATGGGGTGCCCCGTTGTCGCCACTCGAACATCTCGGCGATCTGCTCGTCGAGCACGGGCTGCGACTCGGGGCGGAGCCGGACGACCGCCTCCAGCACGATCCGACCGTCGAGCCCGCTTCGCCGATAGGTGAACGGCACCTCGGCTCGCTCCAGGACGCTGTCCCGCCCCGTCTCGTCCACCACCGTGACCCGCTCCACCACCGCGGCCCAGTCGCCGCCGTGGCACCCGGCGTTCATGTACACCCCGCCGCCCGCCGTGCCGGGCACGCCCACGAAGATGTGGAGCCCCGCGAATCCGGCGGAGGTCGTGCGCCGGGCGGCGAGCGGCGCCGGAAGGCCCGCGCCGACCACCCAGCGTTCTCCGTCCTGGCGCAGCTGATCGAGGCCTTTTCCCAGCCGGATCACCAGCGCGTCCAGTCCCTCGTCGGGGAGCAGGATGTTGGAGCCGAGACCGACGGCGAACCAGGGCACGCCCGCCGCGTGCGCCATCCCCAGCGCCGTCGCGACGTCCTCCGGGCCCGCCGGAAGGACGACGGTGGCCGGGCCGCCGATCCGGTAGGTCGAGTACCGCGCCAACGGCTCCGCCTCCCGCACCTCGCCCCGGAGCCGCGCCCGCAGCGCCCCGGCGAAGGCCGGATCCCGGGCGGTTATCCGGTCCATTCAGGCGACATCTCGCGCGCCATCGCGTGCCACTCCTGCAGCGAGCGCACCTCCCCCGCCCGGCTGCGGAGGGCGATGATCGCGTCGCACGCGGCGGAGGCACCGGAGAGGGTCGTCGTGTAGGGCACCCGGTGCTGCAGGGCGGCCCGCCGGATGGCGTAGTCGTCCTTCTGACTGAGCTTGCCCAGCGGCGTGTTGATCAGGAGCTGGATCTGCCCCGACACCAGCAGATCGATGGCGTTGGGCCGGCCCTCGTGCACCTTCAGCACCCGCTCGGTGGGGATCCCGCGAGCGCGCAGGTACCGGGCCGTCCCTTCGGTGCCGAGCACCCGGAATCCGAGGGCGTGAAAGCGCCGGGCGATGGGGACGACGTTGGTCTTGTCGTGGTCGTTGACCGTCACGAAGACGGCGCCCTCCAGCGGAAGCGCGCCGTCGGCGGAGATCTGGGCCTTGGCGAACGCCATGCCGAAGGAGTCGGCGATGCCCATCACCTCGCCGGTCGAGCGCATCTCGGGACCGAGGATCAGGTCCACTCCCGGGAGCTTGCTGAAGGGGAAGACCGCCTCCTTCACGGCCACGTACGGTTGCAGGACGTCGTCCACCAGTCCCAGGTCGTCCAGCGTCTTCCCGGTCATGATCGCGGCCGCCAGGCTCGCCAGTTGCACCCCGGTGGTCTTGGAGACGAACGGTACCGTTCGCGATCCGCGCGGGTTCACCTCCAGCACGTAGACCACCCCGTGCTGGATGGCGAATTGCACGTTGAGGAGGCCCACCACGCCCAACCGCTCCGCGAAGGCGCGGGTGTGGCGCCGCATCTCCTCCACCTGGGTCTCGGTGATGAGATAGGGCGGCAGCACGCAGGCCGAGTCGCCCGAGTGGATGCCGGCATCCTCGATGTGCTGCATCACGCCGCCAATGACGCACCGGGTCCCGTCGGCGATGGCGTCGACGTCGGCCTCGAAGGCGTCTTCCAGGAAGCTGTCGATCAGCACCGGGTGCTCGGGGGCGACCCGCACGGCCCGCTCGAAGTAGTCCCGGAGCGAGGCATCGTCGTACACGATCTCCATGGCGCGGCCGCCGAGGACGTAGGACGGCCGCACCAGCACCGGATAGCCCACCCGGGCGGCTACGCCCACCGCCTCCTCGACCGAGAACGCCACCCCGCTCGGCGGCTGGGCCACGCCGAGCTCGCGGGTGATCGCCTCGAAGCGCCCGCGGTCCTCCGCCAAGTCGATTGCCTCGGGCGAGGTGCCGAGGATGGCGATCCGCTCACGCTCGAGCCCGCGGGCCAGCCGGAGCGGGGTCTGCCCGCCGAACTGGACGACCACCCCGATCGGCTGCTCGACCGCCACGATCTCCAGCACGTCCTCCAGCGCGAGCGGCTCGAAGTAGAGCGCGTCGGAGATGTCGAAGTCGGTGGAGACCGTCTCCGGGTTGGAGTTCACCATGACGGTGCGGTAGCCCAGCTCCCGAAAGGCGATCGCCGCACGGACGCAGCAGTAGTCGAACTCGACCCCCTGGCCGATCCGGTTGGGCCCGCTGCCGAGGATGACGACCGTCGGCTCGCCGCTCGCGCGGGCCTCGTTTTCCTCGTCGTAGGAGCTGTAGAGATACGGCGTCGAGGAGGGAAACTCGCCGGCGCAGGTGTCCACGGTCTTGTAGGCCGGGCGTACGCCGAGGCGGTGCCGTTCCGTGCGGACCGCCTCTTCGCTGATCCCGCGGAGCTCGGCGAGCTGGCGGTCGGCAAAGCCCAGCCGCTTCATCCGGCGGAGCGCGGACCGGGCCTCCTCCTCGTCGGCCGGGGTCGACACCGCCCACTCGCGCTCCGCCTCCAGCAGCTCGGCGAGCTGGTGGAGGAACCAGGGGTCGATCCGGGTCCGTTCCGCCACCGCCTCGACCGAGCCGCCGAGCTGGAGCGCCCGCTTCACCTGGTAGATGCGCTCGGGGGTCGGCGTCCGGAGCGCGGCGAGCACGGTCTCCAGGCTCCCGTCCTGGAGCCGGTCGTCGGCCGGCACGGCACCCGTCACCCAGCCGATCCGGTCGGTCTCGAGACCGCGGAGTCCCTTCTGGAAGGCCTCCTTGAACGTGCGTCCGATCGCCATCGCCTCGCCCACCGACTTCATCTGGGTGGTGAGCGTCGGATCGGCCGTGGGGAACTTCTCGAAGGCGAAGCGGGGGATCTTCACCACGACGTAGTCAAGCACCGGCTCGAACGAGGCGGGCGTGGTGCGGGTGATGTCGTTCGGCAGCTCGTCGAGCCGGTACCCCACCGCCAGCTTGGCCCCGATGCGCGCGATGGGAAAGCCGGTCGCCTTGGAGGCCAGCGCGGAGGAGCGGGAGACCCGCGGATTCATCTCGATGACCAGTTGCTCGCCGGTCGCGGGATCGACGGCGAACTGGATGTTGCAGCCCCCGGCGGCCACGCCGATCTCCCGGATGATCCGGATCGACGCGTCGCGCATGACCTGATACTCCCGGTCGGTCAGCGTCATCGCCGGCGCCACGGTGATGGAGTCGCCGGTGTGGACGCCCATCGGGTCGAGGTTCTCGATGGAGCAGACGATCACCACGTTGTCCGCGCCGTCCCGCATCACTTCGAGCTCGAACTCCTTCCAGCCGATGACGCTGCGCTCCACCAGCACGGAGCCCACCGGCGAGAGATCCAGCCCGCGCCGGATCAGCGTCTCGAACTCCTCCAGGTTGTAGGCGATGCCGCCGCCGGTGCCGCCCAGGGTGAAGGAGGGGCGGAGAATGGCCGGGTAGCCGGTCACCTCGACCGCGTCCACCGCCTCCTCCAGGCTCCGGATGGTGCGTCCCTCGGGCGTGGCGAGCCCGATCCGGCGCATCGCCTCGGCGAACTCCTGGCGATCTTCGGCCAGCCGGATGGCCCGCTCGTTCGCTCCGATGAGCTCGACCCCGTACTTCTCCAGGGTGCCGTCGCGCTGCAGGGCCATGGCCACGTTGAGCGCCGTCTGTCCGCCCATGGTGGGAAGCAGCGCCTCCGGACGCTCCCGCGCGATGACCTTGGCGACCCACTCCGGCGTCACCGGCTCGATGTAGGTCCGGTCGGCCAGCTCCGGATCGGTCATGATGGTCGCTGGATTGGAATTGACCAGGATGACCCGGTACCCCTCTTCCTTGAGCGCCCGAACCGCCTGGGTGCCCGAATAGTCGAACTCGGCCCCCTGCCCGATGACGATGGGCCCAGAGCCGATGAGGAGAATGGTTTCCAGGTCAGTCCGCTTCGGCATCCACCAGTTCCCTGAGAGTCTGCTCCAGTGAGATCGACGGCGCCCATCCCGTGGCGCGCCGGAGTTTAGTCGAATCACCTACCAGGTGGGGGATGTCGCCGGCCCGGCGGAGCGCGGGATCAGGCTCGGGCCGGACGCGCACGCCGATGAGCTCGGCCAGCCGCTCGAAGAGCTCGGCCACCGAGAGCCCCTCCCCCCGGGCGATATTGTAGGCCGCTCCCGGCACCCCTTGCCGGAGCAGCGCGCAGTATGCCTCGACCACGTCTCGCACGTCGAGCAGGTCGCGCACCGGGTCGAGGTTCCCGGTGGGGACGGTGGCGGCGCCGGTGCGCCGGGCCTCGCGGAGCCGTTGCACCAGGGCGGGCGTGACGTATTGGGCGCTCTGCCCCGCTCCGGTGTGGGGGAAGGGACGCGCGATCACCACGCGGAGCCCGCTGCGCCGCCACTCCGTCAGCGCTGCCACTTCGGCGCCGACCTTGCTGGCGGCATAGGGGGTGAGCGGCAGGAGGGCATCGGTCTCCACCCGCGGCACGGGCCCGGCCACGCCGTACACCTCCCCGGTGGAGACGACCAGCAGCAGTGGATCGGCCAGGCCCCCCTCGCGAAGCGCGGCCGCGCCCGCCGCGACGCGGGCCGTGCCCGCGGCGTTTACCGTCCAGGCGGTGCCCGGATCGTGACTCGCCTCGCGATTCGACGCCACCGCGGCCAGGTGGGCGATCGCGTCCGGCCGCCAGGCCAGGGCGGAGCGAACCGACTCGTCGTCGGTGATCTCGAACCGGAGCGTCTCCGGAGACGGGTGGGCGGCGCCGGCACCGGCCCACTCGACCACCGGTCCGCCGGGGCGGCACGCCGCGGCAACCTCGTCCCCCGCCAGCAGCAGCCGCCGCACGAGGTGTCGGCCAACGAAGCCGTCGGCTCCGGTGACCAGTACCCTCACGCTGGGCGGCTCCGGGCGAGCCGCTCGAGATCGGCGTCGACCATCATCCGCACCAGCTCGGCGAAGCCGATCCGGGGGGCCCACCCGAGCTCGCGGCAGGCCTTCGAGGGATCCGCGATCAGCACGTCCACTTCCGCCGGGCGGTAGTATTTGGGATCGCTGACGACGTGCGTGCGCCAGTCGAGCCCGACGTGCGCGAAGGCCACCTCCACCAGCTCCCGGACGCTGTGGGCCTCGCCGGTGCCGACCACGTAGTCCTGGGGTCCCTCGCGCTGCAACATCCGCCACATCGCCTCGACGTAGTCCCCGGCGAAGCCCCAGTCGCGACGCGCGTCCAGGTTGCCCAGACGAATCTCGCGCGCCATCCCCAGCTTGATGCGGGCCACGCCGTCGGTCACCTTCCGGCTGACGAACTCGATCCCGCGCCGGGGCGACTCGTGGTTGAAGAGGATCCCGCTCACGGCGTAGAGCCCGTACGACTCGCGGTAGTTCACGGTGATCCAGTGCCCGTACACCTTGGCGACGCCGTAGGGGGAGCGCGGATAAAACGGCGTGTCCTCCCGCTGCGGCGTCTGGGTCACTTTGCCGAACATCTCGGACGAGCTCGCCTGATAGAACCGCGCCACCGGGTGGGCCAGACGGATCGCCTCCAGGATGCGGGTGACGCCGAGCGCGGTGAACTCGCCGGTGAGCACCGGCTGAGTCCAGGAGGTGGGCACGTACGACTGCGCGGCGAGGTTGTAGACTTCGTCCGGCCGGGACTCCTGCAGAACGACGGTCAGGGAGTGCTGGTCCAGCAGATCGGCCGCGACCACCTCGATCCGGTCGAGCAGGTGCTCGATCCGTTCGTAGCTGTGATGGCTGGTCCGGCGGACCACCCCGACCACCTCGTATCCCTTCTGCAGCAGCAGCTCGGCCAGGTAGGATCCGTCCTGCCCGGTCACTCCGGTGATCAGCGCCTTCGGCATGCGACGCATCCTGGGGGAGGTTGTGTCATGAGGTTGGGCTCACTATGTTTAGCGGCTTCCAGCGAGCTGGTCAGCGCTTTCTCGTCAGCGACTTCCGAGGGTGGATTATGGCACGGGTCTGTACCGTGTGCGCCAAGGGGCCGATCACCGGCAACAACGTGAGTCACGCGAACAACCGCACCAAGCGGCGCTGGTATCCCAACCTCCAGACGGTCCGGGTATTGGTCGACGGCGCACCCAGGCGGGTCCGGGTGTGTACGCAGTGCCTGAAGAGTAACCGGATCAAGAAGGCCAGCTGATCCCGCTCGCCGCAGTGACCGCGGCCTCGCGATGCGCCTGAAAAAAAGGGGACCCGAGGGTCCCCTTCGTCGTTCCAGCGGTTCGCCGGACCGGTCACTCGGACAGCAGCTCGATCCGCGCGATGTCCGCGCCGTCGCCGGAGCGGTGACCGAGCTTGAGGATCCGGGTGTAGCCGCCCGGCCGCGCGGCGAAGCGCGGGCCGATCTCGGCGAAGAGCCGGGACAGGGTCTCGCGATCCTTGATCCGCCGCTGGACCAGTCGCCGGGCGTGCAGATCGCCCCGCCGGGCCAGTGTGATCAGCTTCTCGGCGAAGGGGCGCAGCTCCTTGGCCTTGGCCTCGGTGGTGATCACCCGCCCGTGGTCGAACAGGCTGGTAGCCATGTTGTTCAGCATGGCCCGCCGATGGGTCGAGGTGCGGGAGAGCTGGCGACCCTTGGCCCGGTGACGCATTAGAACGCCTCTCCCGCCCCGGCCGACGGCTGGGCCATCGGAGGTACGCCGGGCCGCAGCACCCGCAGCTCACCGTCGGTCTCCTCGAAGGCCATGCCGAAGTTGAGACTTTCCCGCTGCAGCAGCTCGGCGATCTCGCCCAGCGCCTTTTCCCCCACGTTCTTGACCTTGAGCAGGTCGTCCTCGGAGAACTCGACCAGGTCTTTGAGGGTGCGGATGTTCGAGTTCTTGAGCGAGTTGAGCGACCGCACCGAGAGACCGAAGTCGTCGATCGGCCGGCTCAGGCGCTGCCGCAGGTTGGCCCCGCCGACCACCGCCGCGCCGGCCCCGCCATCACGCATGGTGGGCACCTTGCCGAAGTCCACGAAGTACTGGAAGTGGACCTGAGCGAGCGCCGCCGCGTAGGCGATCGCGTCTTCCGGGGTGATGGTCCCGTTGGTCTCGACCGACACGGTGAGCCGATCGTAGTCGGTGCGCTGACCGACACGGGTTTCGGCGACCGCGAAGTTGGCCCGACGAACCGGATTGTAGATGGCGTCGATGCGGACCAGGTCGACCGGGAGCGAGCGGTCGGCGGGGTGCATCTCCGCCTCCACGTAGCCCCGCCCCTTGTTCACATACAGCTCCATGCTGACCTCACGGTCGTCCTGGAGCGTGAACAGCAGGTGGTCGGGATTCTTGACGGTCACCGAGCCGTGCTCCTGGATATCGCGCGCGTAGACCGGGCCGGCGCCTTCGCGGCGGACGTGGAGCACGGCCTCGTCGACCTCCTCGGCGAGCACCAGCGTCAGGGCCTTGAGCCGCTGAACCACCTGGTGCACGTCCTCCAGCACGCCCTGCACGGTCTGGTGCTCGTGCACCACGCCGTCCAGCCGGAAGCCCCAGACGGCGCTGCCGCGCAGGCTGGAGAGGAGGAGCCGGCGCAACGAATTGCCCAGCGTGTAGCCGAAACCTCGCTCCAGCGGCTGCAGGCGGAACTCGGCGGCATTGGGGTTGTCGTCCCGCTTCGTCATCTCGACGAGGTGGGGACGGACCAACCCGGTCAGGTCAATGGTCATGGTCACTTCGAGTAGAGCTCGACGATGAGCTGTTCTTGCGCATTGATCGGGATTGCATCGCGGGTCGGCCGCTCCAGCAGCCGGCCACTGGCCTTGTCGGTGTCCACCGAGAGCCACGAGACCGGCTGACCCCGGGAGGCGCTCTCCTGGGCTAGCTTCACCGAGAGATTCTCCCGGCTGGACGCGGACACCCGGACTTCCTCGCCCGGGACGACCCGGTAGGAGGGGATGTCGACCCGGTGGCCGTTCACCTCCATGTGCCCGTGGGTGATCAGCTGGCGCGCGGCCTTGCGGCTGGACGCGAAGCCCAGCCGGTAGACCACGTTGTCCAAGCGGCTCTCGAGCGCGATGAGCAGATTGGTGCCCTTCACGCCGGGCTCCCGGGTCACGGCTTCGAAGGTGTTGCGGAACTGGCGCTCCGTGAGGCCGTACATCCGCTTGACCTTCTGCTTCTCGCGCATCTGCTTGGCGTACTCCGACGCCTTACGCTGGCGCCCGCCGGTCTGGCCGTGCTGGCCCGGCGCGTAGGCGCGGCGCTCGACCGGGCACTTCTCGGTGAGACACTTGGTGCCCTTGAGGAACAGCTTGGTGGCCTCGCGGCGGCAGAGGCGGCAGCTCGGTCCGACGTATCTCGACATGGCTCAGACCCGCCGCTTCTTCGGGGGACGGCACCCGTTGTGAGGAATCGGCGTGACGTCCCGGATGGACACGACGCGCAGCCCGACCGACGCCAGCGCCTGGATGGCGGACTCGCGCCCGCTCCCCGGCCCCTGGACCCGGACGTGCACCCGGCGCACGCCGAGGTTCATCGCCTCGCGCCCGCAGTTTTCGGCGGCGACGGTGGCGGCGAACGGGGTGGACTTCTTGGAGCCCTTGAAGCCGGCCTTACCCGCCGATCCCCAGGCCAGCGTGTTTCCCCGCAGGTCGGTGATCGTGATCAGCAGATTGTTGAAGCTGGCCGCGATGTGCGCGATGCCTTCGGACTCGACCACCTTCTTGGCGCGTTTGGCGCTGGGCGTCTTCGCTGGGGCGGGAGTGGTCATCTTACTTCTTGGTCACTTTCTTCTTGCCGGCGATGGCCCGGCGCGGACCCTTCTTGGTGCGCGCGTTGGTGTGGGTCCGCTGGCCGCGGACCGGGAGGCCCCGGCGGTGGCGGATGCCCCGATAGCTGCCGATGTCCATCAGGCGTTTGATGTTCATCGCTATTTCGGTGCGAAGCGCGCCTTCGACCTTGACCGAGCGCTCGATGATCTGGCGCAGCCGGGCCACCTCGTTGTCCGAGAGATCCCGGACCCGGGTATCGGGGCTCACGCCGGTCTCGCTGAGGAGCCGGCTGCTGGTGGGGCGGCCGATCCCATAGATGTAGGTCAGGGCGATTTCGACACGCTTCTCGCGCGGAAGATCCACGCCTGCGATACGCGCCATGATCAGCCTTGCCGCTGCTTGTGCTTGGGATTGCGCTTGCAGATGACGCGGACCACGCCCTGTCGCTTGACGACCTTGCAGTGCTCGCAAATCGGCTTCACGCTCGAACGAACCTTCACAGTTTCTCCGGGCTGTTTAGGGACTAGCTGCCCAATATAGAAGCGCCGGGGAAGTGATGCAAGGAGGGCACGTTATAGGGGTAGTGTCCGGTTTTGACTGTAACGGTTTTTCGGTGACTACTCGGCGGGGGCGTCCTTGTCGAACAGGCCCCGGAGCGGCTCAGCGACCTTCCGGGCCTTCGGCGCCTGCTTGTAGGTCTGATTGACGCCCGCGGTCTGCGGGTAGTCAATCCGCTTCCCGTCCAGCAGCTCGCCCACGGTAAGGAGCTGGAGGCGGGGGTGGGAGCCCCAGGGGGACGTGTAGAAGCCCGCCGATGCCGCCTCGGCCCGCATCTGTCTCGTCGGCTGTTCGAAGCTCAGCATAACTCCTATGTCGGCCTTCTCGCGGGCGATTACGCCCGCAAGGTCGCGGACGTAAGCGGCGTGCAGTTTTCCTGCTTTCACCGAAATTACTATCTGCCGGCTCTTGTCGGACCCGTCGTAGAAATTCAGTTGCCCGTCAATGCCTTTGTCCGCCCCCTTCTTAACTGTCGTGCTCTGACGAGCGCCCACCAGTCCGAGCGCCCACGCCTGAAACTGATAGGGCTCATCATGCGCGAGCCGCTCCGCGCCCTCTACCGTCGTGGGCTCGCCAATCACCCGATAGCTGGGCGCATCGCCGAACGCATCGCGGAGCCGGATCTTGATAAGACCAATCGCAAGGTGGGTCACGTCAATGCCGATCCACTTCCGGCCAAGCTTCTGCGCCGCCTCGATCGTGGTGCCGCATCCGCAGAACGGGTCAAGCACCACTCCACCCTCGGCGCTGCTGGCGGCAAGAATGCGCTCTAAAAGCGCAACAGGTTTTTGCGTAGGATAACCAAGGCGCTCCTGCGCTTGGGAGTTGATTGGCGCCACGTCATCCCACATGTCGCCTATCGGGATTCCAGACATTTCATCAAGGTAGCGTTTGTACCGAGGCACGGCGCCGGGCGATGGCTGAACGACGCGCCCTGCGGCGACGAGGGCATTCATCTTCTCGGCGTTGTAGCGCCAGTAGCGCGTTATGCCCATCAGCTCATACTTCGGATGTCCGCGCGATCCGGCGCCCGGCGCTATCAAGCTCGTGAGTTGATACCGCCGGCCATCGGGGTCGCGGAGGTTGTATTTCTCCTGGACGTATTGCGCTGAGTACGGCGCGAATGGCTGGCGGAAAGTGGCCTGCTCGTCGTCTTTCACGTAGTAGAGAAGGGCATCGTGGACGCGCGGCCAGTTGGTCGCACCTTGGCGGAAATCTGATTTCGGCACCGTGCGCTTCCAAATAAGCTCGTTCTTGAAGTTTTCCGGCCCGAACACGGCGTCGAGCAGTAGCTTGAGATAGTGACTGGCGGTGGGGTCACAGTGCAGGTAGAGCGCGCCGGTGGGTCGGAGCTTCCGGTGAAGCTCTACCAGCCGAGGGGCCATCATAGACAGGTAGGCGAGCATGTCGCTACCGCCTAAGAATGTCTCAAAGGCTCGCATCACGTCGGGGACTTTACCGGGGCTCTGAAGCGCGTCATTGAATGCCGCCGACGCCTCCTGGTTCCATTCCCAGGTATCCTCAAACGCCTGGATTTGGGCGGCCGCACGCGTGCCATCCTTTTCGGCGAACAGAACGTTGTAGTTTTGGTCCGACTTGAAGGGCGGGTCGAGGTAGACGAGATCCACCGACTCGTCCGCGATGTGGCGGCGGAGCACGTCGAGGTTATCGCCGTAGAACAGTAGGTTTTCTGTGGGGGGCATGTCGGGGAGCATACCAAGGCCGCCGCCGCGCCTCAAGAGTTAGCGCGACGGCAGGAGCCGTTGCGGGTCCATCAGGGCCACGACGTCCTTGACGGTCCAAACCGTGTCCGTCAGACCCGACGCCATAGCCGGGGTCGTCTTGACGCCCTGGGCGGCCTTGGTGAGCGTCTGGTGGGGACGGCAGTAGTTGTAGTGCAGGAAGAACAGGCTGGCCGCGTGCGCGTGATTCTCCGCCTTCTTGGAGAAGGCGTTGGTCAGGCGGGTAAACCGGCGGTTCTGCATCCGGAGCGTGAGGTTGGACCGCTCGATGTAGGACGTAGACACCAGGTCGGGGTCGGGTCGCCCGATCAGGCGAATCTTCTCCGCTCCGGTGCAGACGGGCGGGCTGTAGCGCCGTGAGGCATCTACGCCCGTTTCAAGCTGCCCGTACTGCTTCACCAGTTGCGCGTAATCAATCTCCCCCACCTTGAAGGCCCGACGGACGGCGGTGAGGTACGAGCCGTGGCCGTCCGTCGTCAACTGAATCCGCCGGGTCAGGCGGGACCTCAGGTCCACCATGAAGGCGTCGAAATTCTCTTGGCTCCGGGGACCGACCAGCCACGACATGATGAGTTTGGTGTCCGCATCAATAGCGGTGAAGGTCCAAATGTCGCCATCGCCTGGCCGCACCGCCCGCCGCTGCTTCGCGCCAACGTAGCCCCAGATTTCGTCCGCTTCCGCCCGCTCCGTTTTTAGGCTGCGGTGGGCGATGTCCTGATAGGCGGAGGCGAACTCGCCGGCCTCGACCAGCAGCTTCATGACGGTCTCTTTGTTGGCACCCGTCAGCCGGGCGGTTGCCCGGATGCTGTTGCCTTCACACAGGGCGTTGATGATGGCGGCGCGGCGGTCAGCAGAAAGCCTGTTCATTGTAACAGGCAATATAGCCAATTGCTCTGGCATGTCAAGTACCTAAATTAACCCTTAGTGTTAAGGGGTGAATGGGTTAATTGACAATAGCCGCCCTGGCGTTAGATTCAAGGTCATCATGGACGTCGAGCATGCCGACCCGGACCTGGCTGCACTTGAGACCAACCTTCTGCTCGATGCCAACTACCCCCAAGGCATCGGCAAGAAATTCCGTTGGGTGATGCAGCAGATCAGGTTGGCGGTACGAAAGAACCAGCTCTACCAGATCGGAAGCTTGAGGCTCAAGAAGCTGGAACGGCCGGGGAATGACGAGAGGATGTGGCTGAACGACAAGTATCGATTGGAGATGGTGTTCTCGGGTGAGCCGCCGGACGAGAAGGTGACAATCCTGAGAATCTCGAACCACTATGACGACTAACCGAGAGGGGGACCGTATGGCCGGATTCGTACCAGCGGAGGTGTTCCCCCCTGGTACTCTGATTCAAGAAGAGTTGGAGGTACGGGGCTGGACACAGATCGATCTTGCAGAGGTGATGGGAAGGCCCCTCAAGACGATCAGCGGGCTGGTAAACGCGAAGGTGCGCGTGACGGAGGAGACCGCGAAGGAGCTTGAGCTTGCCTTGGGAATCGATGCGGACTTCTGGCTGAGGACAGAGGCGTTCTATCGCTTGCACAAGGTCACTACCCCCGCGTCAAAGGCCATTGCGCAGCGGGCGGAGATCAGGCAGCGCGTTCCGCTGCGGCAGATGGCGCTTCGGGGCTGGATCACCCCTACCGACGATCCCGACGAAATGAAGCGCCGCGTCGAGGCGTTCTTAGGGGGACCGATCCACAAGCCCGTCGCATTCACGATGGCCGCAAAGCAGTCGTCGTATGACGAGCCGCTCACTACTGAGCAAGAGGTGTGGCTACTGAGGGCAAAGCGCCTAGCTGAGACCCTACAAGTGCCGTCGTACTCACGGGCAAAGCTCCTGCAAGCCGTTGACCAGATGCGCGACTTGCTGCGGTCGCCGGATGACGCCTATCAGGTGCCGAAGCTGCTGGCCAACGCGGGGGTGCGATTCGTCGTGGTCGAGAGACTTGCCGGCCTCAAGATTGACGGGGTGTGCTTCTGGCTAAAGGGTGGACAGCCGGTCATCGCTATGTCCCTGACCCGTGACCGCATCGACAACTTCTGGTTTGTCTTGCGTCACGAGATAGAGCATGTGCTGAACGGTGACGGTAAAGACGGTGACTTTGTGCTCGACAACGATCTGGACCAAGCCCCCGAGATTTCCGAGCAAGAGCGCCGCGCCAACGCGGCGGCAAGTGACTTTTGCGTCCCGCAGGAGAAAATGGACAGCTTTGTTAAACGGAAGGGTCCACTCTTTACCGACACCAATATCCGGCAGTTTGCTCACGACAACGGGCTTCACTCGGGACTCGTGGCCGGACAGCTCCGCATGCGCTTGAGCAAGGGACCGCTCGGCAAAGAGGCGTGGAGGAGGTTTGCGTCACACCTGGCAAGGATCAGGCATGCCGTAGTCAGTACCGCGCTTGTGGATGGCTTTGGAAGCTCTCCACAGATTGCCCAATAAACGGAGGAATGGACACGTGTCTGCCTATACATGGGAACAGATCGTTGAAGATTATCGGGCGGCCGGTGGGCCGTGGCCATTCAAGAAGGGCGAGGTGGCGGAGTGGGCGCTGGCGCACGACCGCTGGAAGCCCTCTCACGCGGACATTCGCCGGATGTGCGCGGATTCTGTGGCCGACGCCATGCGAGAGGCAAGCTTTACGGACGAGGCTGGGCGCGAAGTGCGCCGCATGCTTCCGGCCAAGACAACGCGAGATGGCGAGCAGGGGACGTTTTGGGATGACCTACGCACCGCGCCAATCGATCATGTGCGAATTGGCGTAGCGCAGACGAGAAATGGGATTGTCGCGCAATGTTACCACCTCAATAACATGGCGCGTTACTCCAACGAACACCGTGGCCCCGAGGATCAAATCGAGTTGGTTCTCGACTTCGCCAGCGATGTGCGGGAAATGGATCAGCCGGTCAAGCAGAAGGCGGCCAAATTGACCCTGGTTACTCCGACACCTTCTTCCACCGAGCGCCCGCAGCGGTCCGCGCCCTCTCGGCCAGCTGGTCCGGGGTCAGCTTCTCGGCGCGGGACTTCCCGCCCTTCTTACCGCCCCTCCGCCCGCGCTCAACGGCTTCGGGATTCTTCGGCTCCTCCCCAGGGCGAGTCTTAGGGGCCTGTCCGGTGGCCTCCAGCATCGTCCGGTAAGCGATCTCGGCCACATCGGGGCGCAGCTTCGCGGGCTTCTTGGGCATGGCTGGAATCTACGGCCCCGCCCCCGGACAGCCAATCGGCCTCTGTACCAAGTCATAACCGGACACTACCCCCGTTATAGGTAGTGTATCATTCTCAACGTAACAACCGGCTAGGATCCAGCAGGGCGCAAACTTCCTCCACCGTCCAGACGTGGTCTGTCAGGCCCGCCGCCATCGCCGGGGTGGTTGGATAATGCCGGGGGTGGGCCTTTGTCAGCGTCGTGTGCGGCCGACAGAAGTTGTAGTGCATCATGTGGACTTCCACGGCGGCGGCGTGGTTCTCGACCTTTTTGGAGAAGGCATTGGTCAGCCGGGTAAACCGCCGCATCCCCATCCGCATCGTGAGGTTCGACCGCTCGACATAGGAGGTCGAGATGAAGTCGGGGTCGGGGTCGCCCCACTGAGGGATCTTTTCGGCACCGACCACGACAGGGGGGCTGTACCGGGTGGCGGCGTCGTGGACCTGGTTACTGCCGCCGTAAATCTTGACCAGCATGGCGTAGTCCACCGCTGCCCCGAAGGCACTCTCGACCGCCTATATCGCCGTCACCCCACCACTCGCAGCTCCACCAGGCTCCACCCCGATGGCCCTAACCGGTAGCCCAGAAGCAGACTCTGCACCCGCACATCCTGGGTGCCGGCCACTCGGTAGCGCCGTTGCAGCTCCACGTAGCCCTGCCCCGGCTCCACCTCACGCGCCGCCCGGACCACGATCTCCACTTCCTGCGCCTGAGCCAGAAAGTCCGAGATCAGCGCCGCGGACTGGGCCGGACCCAACGCCGTCGAAGGGTCGGCGCCGGGGAGCTGCAGCACCAGTCCGGGACTCTGGGCCACCAGGCCCGCGGCATCGTGGGCCAGCCACGCCTTGCGGGCCTGGTCCGCCGCCTCGGTCAGCCCGCGCTGTTGCGCGTGGAGCGCCAGCGGGAGGAGCACCGCCAGGAGGATCAGGAGCCGACGCACTGCGCCTCCTCCAGGAAGCCGCGGAACGCGGCGCCCGCATCGCTGGCCTGGAGCACCGGCCGGCCAACCACCAGGTGGGTGGCGCCGGAGGCGACGGCCTCCGCGGCCGTGGCCACGCGAATCTGATCCCCCTCAGGGTCCGAGCCTCGCCGGATGCCCGGCACCACGATCCAGGCCTCAAGCCCCAGCCGGCGCCGGACCACCGCCACTTCGCGGGCCGAGCACACGACGCCCGCAAGGCCGGCCTCGACCGCTTCCATCGAGTGTCGCTCCACTTCCCGCACGAGATCCACCTCCGGCCGGCCGACAGCCCGCGCGTACGATGCGGCGTCATGTGAGGTGAGCACCGTGACACCCACCAGCTTGAGCTCGGGTCCAGCGCTGGCCACCGCCGCCGCCATCATCCTGGCGCCGCCGAGGGTATGCACCGTTGCCAGGGCCACACCGAGCTCCCCCGCCGCGCCGACGGCCCCGGCGACGGTGTGGGGGATGTCGTGCCACTTGAGATCCAGAAAGACGCGAAGCCCACGCCGCACCAGCGTGCGGACCAGCTCGGGCCCCTCGCGGGTCATGAGGATGGAGCCGACCTTGACCCACCGGGCCTCCGGCACCCGATCGAGCAGGTGCAGGGCGTCGGCCCCGCTCGGCAGGTCCAGGGCGATGATCACTTCAGCCATCATCACGCTCCAGCTCTCGGAGGATCCGTTCCGGCAGCCGTGGATCGGCCAGGGCGGCGGTGCCCACCCCGACGAGCGAGGCGCCCAC
>JBBSHB010000025.1:0-28672 GCA_038253515.1 Gemmatimonadales bacterium
ATAAAGCCATGCCGACGGACCGGCAAAGACACGGCACCCCAAGCTGCAGCCGGGGTGCCGTGTCCCGAGAGTCGCTGGATACTCGACCTACGGCTTCTGTGTCTGACTCGAGCTGCTGGTGTCCGCCGCAGCCCCTGTGCTGTCCCCGCCTTGCATCGTGCCGCGCGCCTTCAAGGCCGCCTTGGTCGCGGCCCAGTCGACGCCGCCATGGCTGGCGCAGGCCTTTTCAGCCTTCTTAGACGCGTTCGAGCCATCCTTGCAGACCACGGTGTCCGCCACCGCCTCGGCTCCCGCCGCGCCGGTCGCGCCGTTGGTCTCACTTGAGGTGGGCCCGGTCTGAACGCCCGGCTTGGCCTTGAGTGCGGTGTCACTGGGCGGGCCGTTGTACTGGTAGCCGCCCTGTCCTGCTTGACCCGTGGTATCGGAGGCCGAATCGGTCCGCTGATAACTCTGGTAGGCGCCGGTGTCCGATGGGGCCGCGGCGCTGGTGTCATTGGTGGACGCTTGTGCCCGGAGCGCCGAGGGCGCGCTCAGCACGAGCATGCCAACCAGCGCCATGTACGGGGTGGAGCGAGAGTAGATACCCATCTTGGTTTGTGCCTCCCTTTGTGATCTCCCGATCTGAGTTGCTGGAGTGGCTGACCAAACACGCCATCTACTCCAAGCTCTTCCGCGGTAGCGTAAGCCGGGCAATCCGGGGCCGCTGTGATCCGGGTCATGCCTGGAGATCGCCTGTCGCAGATCGGTCGCGGAAACGGCCGCGCCGAGTCGGCGCCGCCGCTCGAGGTCGGGGGTTGAGGGCCACAACCTGCGAAATCACATGAGGTGAGGCCAGCCATCGCCTTGCCCTGTCTACGCCTGCTGGTGCGCCTCGACGAACCAGAGCCACTGGTCCACGCCGCGAGAGATCTCGGTCAGGATGTCCGCGCTGTCGGCGTCCTCGAGCTCGTTCATCTCCTCGATCCCTACCCGGACCGTTCGGCCGAACCCGGCCAGCGCTTCCGCCAGGGCAGCCACGTGCTCCGCGCCGGTCGTGAGGGTCAGGGGATAGTCCGCCAGCGTGGAGCGCTCCGCGATCGCTCCCACCGTGCCCTCGGCGATGCCGCCGAGCTGCACTACGCGCTCGGCGAGCAGATCCACGTACTCCTCGACCGCCTCGTTGACCTCGTCGAACAGTTTGTGCAGGGCAATGAAGCTGGGCCCCTTCACGTTCCAGTGGGCCTGCTTGCATTGGCTCTGGAGGTCGATGGCGTCGGCGAGCCGCTGATTGAGCAGTCCCACGGCCTCCCGGCGACTCGCCTCCGGCAGATCGTTCTTGGTGGGATAGAGCCGGGTCGCGGCGAAGCGGGTTTCCGAGGCGCTGCGGGACACGGCCGCCGGCTCCCTGCGCGGAGTGATGGTGCGGGCCATAGGGACACTCTCCTTGTCTGAATGGTCCCGGGGCCAGCAGCCCCGAGAGCGTCATCTGAGCCAGCCGACCCGATCGGTGGCTGGCGAGCACTGCTACTCGAGAAACTTGACCAGCTCGGCGCTCACCTGGTTCCCGTGAGTCCAGAGAATGCCGTGCGGCCCGCCCTCGATCGTCACCAGGCGGGCTCCCTTGATCGCCTTGGCGAGCGCGAGGCCGGTGGCGGCGAACGGCAGGATCCGATCGGCATCCCCTTGAATCACCAGCGTGGGCACGTCGACCCGAGTCACGTCCTTGCGGAAATCGGTCATCCAGGTCGCGACGCAATCGTGGGTGGCGGTGGCGGACGCCCCGACCGCAACGGTCCAGCTGTTCTGGACCGCCTGGTCGCTGATCAGCTTGCCGCCCAGCAGATCCAGGTTGTAGAAATCCTTGAGAAAGCCGGTGAGAAACGCCGGCCGATCGGCCTCGACGGCCGCCGCGATCCCTTCGAAGACCTTGGCCTCGACCCCGCCCGGGTTGTCGGGCGTCTTGAGCACGAGGGGAACGATCGGCGAGATGAACACCGCCTTCCTGACGCGCTCCGACCCGTAGCTGCCCAGGTAGCGAGCCACCTCGCCGCCTCCCATCGAGAAGCCGACCAGGGCCGCGTCGCGCAGGTCGAGGTCGGTCATCAGCTTGTGCAGGTCCTCGGCGAAGGTGTCGTAGTTGTAGCCGGTGGTCGGCTGGCTGGACTTGCCGAACCCTCGGCGGTCGTAGGTGATGACCCGGTGGCCGGCGGCCAGCAGGGCCCTGGTCTGCTTCTCCCAGGACGCGCCGTTCAGGGGAAAGCCGTGAATCAGGACGACCGGCTTTCCCGAGCCGTGGTCCTCGTAGTAGAGATCGATGGGGGTGGAATTCTCCTGACCGACGGTGATGTAGCTTCTCAGATCGTGTGCGCTCGTGGTGGTCATCGTGCTCCTCCGTCCGGAATCGAACCACGCTGGAATGGACGACGAGCAGGTGAATCTAGACGGATGACGTCCTGCCCGTGGTGGCCGTGACGGCTTCGATACGTCATCCAGCGGCCGCGGCGATGCATTCCTCAAGCCCGGGGGCGCTGGTGACGATACTGTCGGTACTGCCCGAATACCCCCTGCGGGCGTGGACAGAAGGGACAAGCACTGAGCTATGGCTCGAGTACTGGTGGTCGATGACAGCACCGTGTGCCTCAGGATCGTTCGCGAGGTCTTGAGGGAAGCAGGGCACGAAGTGGACGAGGCGGCCGACGGGAAGCATGCTCTTGCGCTCTTTCGCCGCACCCCTCCTGATCTGGTCATCAGCGACGTCGTGATGCCGGAGATGGACGGCTTCGAGCTGCTCTGGGCGATCCGTGCCCTGGCCCCCGGAACGCCGCTGATCCTGATGTCGGGAGGCACCGGCAGTCTGCGGGTAGACGATCTGCTGCGCACCGCGAAGATGTTCGGCGCCTGGCAGGTCATCCGGAAACCGTTCACGGGCGAGGAGCTCCTGCGCACGGTTGAGGGTGCGTTGGCACCGGTGGCGGCTCCCCAGCCGGCCGGAGACTGACTCGCAGCGCGACGCGCCCGGCAGTGCCCCAGGTCAAGTCCGCCGTCCTCAAGCCCCGATAACCGCTCGTTCCAGATCACGCGCTGCCGAAGTGTGCAATTCAGATCGGCGTTGACACGAGGAGGGCGCGGCCCGCACGGAACCTCGCGCTCGTCCGGCCCGTCGGCTGCATGCGCGCGGGTTAGGCGGGCGCTGAGCGCGATGTTCTCGCCCTCGCCTGCACGCCCAACTCGCGCAGCTCCGCGGCGTAAACGCCGCGCAAGAATCCGGGCGCCAACCACCGCTCGACCCAGCCGGCCAGCCCTGCCTTGGTGTACCGCGTCGCAATCGTGACGCGCGAGCTTTGGCCAGCATCCTCCGGATCCACCGTGAACGTGGTGGCCATGCCTGTGTCTGGGTAGATCTCGCGGAGCTGCCGGCCCGGCTCCGGCTCCGTCACCTGAGCGTGAAAACGCCGGACACTCCCAAAGCGTCGCATTTGGAAGCTGATGCGGGTCCCAGCTCCGACACCGCCTTCCTCCAGCTGAAGGTTCTGAAAGTACTTCGGCGGCAAGATGCTCGGGTGACCTTGGCAGTAATCGGCGATGATGCCGTAGACGATCGGCGGGGGTGCCGCGATCACAGCGGACGATGTGGCATGAATCTCGGGCATGAGATCGTGATGGCTCTAAAATGTTTGTTTTGCGCTCCGCCTAACGGATCGTGCTTAAGCTGCGAGCGACTCCCCGCCAGGCGCAAGGAGGGGTGCGCGCGAGCCACGGGGAACCTGCCAGGCACTCAACCACAATGACTTCCTTACTGGGCACGCTGGTCAGCTCCCAGCGCTGGTCAGGCGGCGCGGCGAGCGGGAGCGCACGCGTATGCAACGAAAGCTCCGAGGGCCAGAACAAGGACACCCGTGAAACGGACAACGCCGGATCCCTGCTGCAACCACCATTCGATGATGGCCCGAGCGCGCCCGATTCCCAGCAGACCGGTCAGAGCCGTCGTTATCCCAGCAATCAAGATGACGTAGCCCAAGACGCGGAGCGCCTTTGGCGCGCGGGATGCCGATGCCACCGAGATCAGGACGAGACCAAAGGCGACTCGGACCGTAGCGATGACGTAGAACGCGCCGGACGTGACGAAGTGCAAAGGCCGAACACGAATGCTGGGGTTTTCACGACGTCCCCTTTCGCTCAGTCAAACTAGCATGCTGTCCCAGCGACAGCTTACAAATTCGCTCGAGCTTCGCGAGGATCGAGTCGCCGTCGCGGTCCATAGAAAGGGGTGGCAGTGCGCCGCTCGACACATGAAATCCATCATCAGGATGACGCCGATCGACCGCGCCGTTCCTACGGTACTTCACGGCAGAGTTCGCTCCGTCCATCCGCCGACTGCTGGTTCCTCTTGGGTCGAGGCGAGACTGTTGAAGGCGAGTCGCGCCGGCTGACTGCAGCACTCGGCCACCGACCATCGGCGATCTCTCGCTCCGGATCTGAACTCCTCCCAAGGCGAGAGCCGGCGGCGCTATCGAAGGCTCGGAGGATATATAAGTATGCGGCATACATATCATTCTCTCCTTACGAGTGCCCTTCGAGTCAGGTCTGCTCCCCCCGGACCGGCCGCGACGGTGCCCGCGTCGTCACCCCAACTCGAGACCGGGTCGCCGCCTGATGCCGTTTACACACTTCTTGACAAGACCTCGGGCGCGGTACGGAAGGTGTCAAGAGCGTTAACGAGAGGTGCAGCGCGCTTGTGATACCCGCTTCGTCAGAGGGTGCGGTAACCGTACAACGGCGGCGGGTCGCGCCTCACTCCTCCAGCCGTCGCAGCAACGACGTCAACACGCGTCTGGGATGTGGCGGCGCTCTTGAGAAGCTCGAGGATGTTGGCCTCTCGAATCTGAAATCTGTGCTGGCGCGCCTCGGGTTGCTCGGCGGGTCACCCGCGAAAGTGCCAGGCCTTGTTCCGAACGTGAGAAACCACTTGAACGCGAGCGCCCAAGTGGCTGGAGTAGCAGATAGCAGGGGCGGGACTCGAACCCGCGACCCCGGCATTATGAGTGCCGTGCTCTAACCAGCTGAGCTACCCTGCCGTCGCACGCCGGGAACGTAATTCCCGAGACCCCAAACGCAAGCCGAGCCTACGACTGGCGCAGCTTCAGCAGCTCCGCCACTTCCCGGCCCAGCCTCTCCGGCGTGAACGGCTTCTGCAGGAACGGCTGCCCCGCCTCCAGCAGCCCCCGCCGAACGATCTCGTCGTCGGTGTACCCACTCATGAACAGCACCGGGAGTCCCGGCCGCAGCGCGAGCATTCGCCGGGCCAGTTCCGGCCCGTCCATCCCCGGCATGATCACGTCGGTGATGAGCAGCCTGACCGGTCCATCACCCTGCCGCATGAGCGTGAGCGCCTCCGGTCCACTGCTCGCCGACACCACCCGGTAGCCATACTCCTCGAGCGCCCGCGAGGTCATGTCGCGCACCGTGGCCTCGTCCTCCACCACCAGGACCACCTCTCCCGAGGCGCGGGCCGGCAGCGAGGCGGTGGGCTTCCGGGATATCGCTTCCGTCTCCAGGGGCAGATAGACCTTGAACGTGGTCCCCTGCCCCAGCTCGCTGTACGCCCACACGTACCCCTCACTCTGCTTGATGATTCCATACACGGTCGCGAGGCCCAGACCGGTGCCCTGCCCCACGGGCTTGGTGGTATAGAACGGCTCGAAGATGTGCCTCAGCGCGTCCGGACTCATGCCGTGGCCGGTGTCGCTCACGGCGAGCAGCGCATAGGGACCTGGCCGGATCGCGACGCCCGGGTGGATCCGGGCGTACCGCTCGGTCAACTCCGTCACGCTGCTCTCGATCGCTAGCCGGCCACCGATAGGCATCGCATCGCGGGCGTTGAGCACCAGGTTGAGCAGGACCTGCGCCAGTTGGCCGGGATCAGCCCTTACCCGGCCGGACGGCGCTCCGAGCCGCAAGGTCAGCGTCGATCGTTCACCCAGCGCCCGGGCGAGCACCCCCTCGAGTCCCTGGACGACCTCGTCCAGCTCGAGCACCCGCGGCTGGAGCACCTGGCGCCGGCTGAACGCCAGGAGCTGCGCGGTGATCGCGGCGGTGCGCTCGGCAGCCTCCCGGATATGCTCGATGTCTTTCCGCGCCACCTCGGGCAGATCGGCCCGCCGCAGGAGAAAATCCGCTGCGCCCAGGACCACGGTCATCTGATTGTTCGCCTCGTGAGCCACCCCGCCGGCAAGCTGTCCCACCACCTCCATCCGCTCCCCTACCCGGGCCCGTTCCTCCGCCTTGCGCCGAGCCGTCACATCGGTATTCACTTCGATGACCGCGAGCGGCTGGTCCGGTGCGCCCCGTCGGATGATCCACTGGGTGGCGATGTTGAGACGGCGGCCATCCTTCGCCACGTGCACCAGCTCCCCTTCCCATTGTCCGTGATCGATCAGCATCTCCCCGATCTCCGCGAGCGGTGCGGGAAATTCGGTCCGCAGCAGCTCGTGGGACACCCGGCCCAGCGCTTCCGACGCCGACCATCCGAAGAGCCGGGCGGATCCGCTGCTCCAGTAGGCGATCCGCCCCTCGAGATCACGCACCAGGGCCTGCGCGGCGTCGAGCGCCTTCGCCAGGTCACGGCTCCGGCCACTTTCCGCCGTGAGCTCCGCCTGGTGGCGCTTGAACGCGGTGATGTCGCGCGTGATCGACGCGACGCCAATCACCTCTCCCAAGGGGTTCCGGATGGGTGAGACGCTGAGCGCGATGGTGATGTGGGCGCCGTCCTTCCTGATCCGCTCCGTCTCGGAGAACTCGACCGGCCCGCCACGAGCGACGCGCTCGAGCGCGTCGCGCTCCTCCCCGTGGAGGTCGGGCGGAATCAACGTATAGACGGTTCGGCCGATGATCTCGGCCGCCGAGTAGCCGAAGATGCGCTCGGCGGAGGCGTTCCAGCTGGTGATGGTGCCATCGAGCCGCTTCCCGATGATCGCGTCTTCGGAGGAGGCGACGATGGCCGCCAGACTGGCGGTGGCTTCCCAGGCGCGAACCCGTTCGGTCACGTCCTGGGCCACGACCGAGAGCCCTTCGGGAGAGGGATAGACCGTGATGGAGAGCCACTTGTCCGCGGGTGCGAAGTAGGTCTCCAGCCGGACGACCACGTGGTGGGCCATCGCCCGGCGGAGCGCCTCCTCCACCGGCCCGCCGACGGCCTGGGGGAACGCCTCCCAGTAGTTCCGTCCGATGTAGTCGGCGGGCATCCGGCCCGAGAGGGCCGCGGCGCGCGGATTCATATAGGTGATGGTCCAGCCGCCGTCCAGCACGAGAAAGGCGTCCGTGATGCTCGCGAGGATGCGGTCGACTCGCTCCGATTCGCGGGCGGCCGTCAGCGCCGCCGCCTGCGATCGGGCGGCCTCGTCCTCGGCCCGGATGGTTTGCTCCTCGGCCCGTGCGGCTTCCACCTCGGCTGTCCGAGCCGCGGCCGCGGCCCGCCGGTGGGCCCGGAGCCGCGATTCGCCGAGCATTCCGGTTGCCAGTCCGGTACCGACGTAGAACGCGAGGCCGAGCTGGTCCGCGCGATCGAGAGAGGGGGTCCACCCGAGGCCGAGCACGAGATACACCGCGGCCACGGTGCTGAGGAGCGTCGCCAGAACGGCGGGGCCGAACCCGCCGATGAAGGCCACGATGAACACCGCCGGAAACATGGTAATGAAAGGAAATTCCGTGCCCAGCACCGGTGATAGCAGGATCCGCAGCGCGAGAGCGACGCTGACGGCGGCAGCCGCCCAGAGGTACGGCAGCCGTCGTTGGCCCGGCAGCCCGGGTGAGTCAGGCGAGGATGCGGGTGGGTGGGTCACGTCGAGGTGGCTGCTGGAGGTCAGCGGCCCGCGCTGTCGGCGGGGACCAGCTTGTAGAGCAGCTCGCCCCGTCGGATCATGCCGAACTGCTCCCGGGCGACGTGCTCCTGCACCCGGGGATCGTGCTCGATGGCCATCGCCTCGCGGCCGAGCGAGTCCAGGGCATGCTTGAGGAGGGCGACCGTCTCCTGCTCAGCGGCCACCTGCCGCCGGAGCTTCAACAGGTCGAGCGTTCCGTACTCACCGCCCTGAATGGCGAAATAGAGCGCGAAACCGAGCGCCGCGAGCATCGCAAGGCGCGCGGGAGTCACAAGGGGTAAAGGTCCCGCCCGGGATAGTGGGCCAGGTCTCCCAGCTCCTCGGCGATGCGGAGCAACTGGTTGTACTTGGCGGTTCGGTCGGTGCGGCTGGCGCTGCCGGTCTTGATCTGGCCGGCCCCCGTGGCCACGGCCAGGTCGGCGATGAAGGTATCCTCCGTCTCTCCCGAGCGGTGCGAGATGACCACGCCGTAGGCGCTTCCCTTGGCCAGCTCGATGCACTGGAGCGTCTCGGTCAGGGTGCCGATCTGATTCACCTTGATCAGGATGGCGTTCCCCACCCCCTCCTCGATGCCCCGACCGAGCCGGTCCACATTGGTGACGAAGATGTCGTCGCCCACCAGCTGGACCCGATCGTGCAGCCGCTCGGTGAGCAGGGCCCACCCAGTCCAGTCGTTCTCCGCCAGCCCGTCCTCGATCGACACGATGGGGTACCGGTCCACCCAAGCGGCGTAGAGATCCACCATCCCTTCGGCCGAGCGGCGGCTGCCGTCCCCCTTCTTGAAGACGTACTCGCCGTCCTGGTAGAACTCCGATGCCGCGGGGTCGAGGGCGATCGCCACGTCTCGTCCGGGCTCGTAGCCGGCGGCGGTGATCGCCTGCATGACGACGTCGAGCGCCGCCTCGTTGGACGGCAGCATCGGGGCGAAGCCGCCCTCGTCGCCCACGGCGGTCGAGAGGCCCATCTTGGTGAGCACTTTCTTGAGCGCGTGAAAGACCTCGACTCCGCATCGCAGACCTTCCGGGAAGGTCTCCGCCCCGATCGGCACCACCATGAACTCCTGCACGTCCACGTTGTTCGACGAGTGCGCGCCGCCGTTCAGGATGTTCATCATCGGCACCGGCAGGACCCGCGCCATCGGTCCGCCGAGATAGCGGTAGAGCGGCAGGCCGCAGTCCTGCGCCGCGGCGCGCGCCACGGCGAGGGAGACGCTCAGCAGGGCATTGGCGCCGAGCTTGCTCTTGTTCGGGGTGCCGTCGGCGTCCATCATCTCGGCGTCGACCGCGATCTGATCGGACGCGGTCATTCCTTCCAGCCGGGGTCCCAGCACCTCGTTCACGTTTCGCACCGCTTCGACCACGCCCTTGCCGGCGTAGCGGCGCGAGTCACCGTCCCTGAGCTCCACCGCCTCGTGCTCGCCGGTGGAGGCGCCACTCGGCACGGCCGCCCGCCCCTGGGCACCGCTGGAGAGCACCACCTCGGCTTCCACGGTGGGATTCCCCCGGCTGTCCAGGATCTCGCGGCCGTGAACTTCGATGATGGTGCTCATGAGGACTCGAAGAGAGGGAACGCGGGGCAACCTAGCGGCACCCGGAAAGCGCGTCAACAAGCCGAGCGCGAGCGTCGGAGCGCTAGGCGAAGTGGCGATATCCGGCAAGCGAGACCGGCGTTCCCCGCAGTCGCGCATGCACACCGCGACCGGTGCCGACCGTACCGATCCGGCTGAGCGAAAGCCCGCAGTCGCGCTCGAACTCGAGCCGCTCCGCCTCGCCGAACGCCGGGGGCAGCGCGGCCAGCAGCTCGTAGTCCTCGCCGCCTTCGGCCGCGAAGGTCTCCACCGCGATATTGGCCTGGCGTGCTTCGGCGGCGGCGGCGGGCGCGATCGGCAGGGCATCGAGCGTGAGCTCGAGGGAGACGGCGGAGCCCGCGGCCAGGTGCGCCGCGTCGCCGCCCAGCCCGTCGCTCAGGTCGATCATCGCGTGGGCGCCGTGCGCGGCCAGCCAGCGACCCGCATCGATGCGGGGCTCCGGCCGGGCGAAGGCGGCGCGCGCCTCGGGGGATGGCTCGTCTCCGCGGCGCCATGCGGCGAGCGCCGCGCGTGCGCCGCCCAGGGCGCCGGTGACCCAGAGCAGGTCACCCGGGCGGGCACCGTTCCGCCCCACCGGCCGGATGGTCCAGCCGAGCACCGTGACCGCGACGCTCCAGGACGGGCCGGACGAGAGATCGCCGCCGATCACCGGCGCCTCGACCGATTCCGCGGCGTCCCCCACGCCCGACATGAGCGCGGTCACCTGCTCGTCGGTGGCGGAGTCGGGCACTACGACGGCGGCGAGGAGGCCCGCCGGCGTCGCACCTTCGGCGGCGAGATCCGACAATGCCGCCGCCGCCGCACGCCAGCCGACCTCGTGGTGTCCCATCCATGCCAGGCGAAAGTGCACCCCTTCGACGCTCACGTCGGTGCTCACCGCCAGCCGGCCTTCGGCCGGCGGCAGCAGCCCGCAGTCATCTCCCAGACCGACGGCTCGATGACCCAGGGCTCGGGCAATGGCGCGGACGCGGTCGAACTCGCGACCCTCGCCCAGCGCGGTGTGGGTCATGGACGGATGGCGGAGAGACGGAACCGCACCAGTCCGCCATCGGTGGCGATCCAGAGGTATCCGCGGTCGACGGCGAGATCGTTGCTGGTACTGGGCAGATCGCCCTCGCGGAGCGACACGATGGCCGGTGTCGCCAGCCGGGCGAACCCGACGCCGTGTTCCCCGGCGACCCAGAAGCCCTCGCCGTCGGCGGCGAAGCTCCTGAGCCCTCCCAGAAGCCCGGACAGGTTGGGACCGAGCGTCCAGGCGCCGGTGCGGGGGTCGAGCCAGAGGAGCTGATCGCGAGTGAGCGCGACGACGGTGTCGGCCAGCGACGCGAACGCCACGACCGGCGCCTGCAGGCTGGCGGTGGCCAGCGCCGCCGGCCGCACCAGGTCGCGCGCACCGGGCAGCGCGAGCAGCACGCCGCGCGAGGTGCCGACCCACACCGAGTCGCCGGCCGGGAAGACGGCGCGGGCGGCCTCGCCGAAGAGCGGCGCCACCCGATCGACCCGGAGCGAGTCGTCCACCCGGGCGACCCCGCGGGCCGTGCCGACCGTGATGCGCCCCTGCCGCGAGACGACGGCGTACACCCGGCTGTCGGGCAGGCCTCGGGCCGCGTCCACCAGATCGATCCGTCCATCCGCCATTCCGACCCGCGCCAGCCCCAAATCGGTCGCCAGCCAGAGCGATTTCTCCTGGCCGACGAGGCGACGCGTCTGGGTGAACGGAGCGCCGGACGCCGGGAGGCCGTGGAGGCTGCGAAACCGCTTTAGCTCCGGATCGACGAAGGTGAGAGCGGCGCCCGCCTGGGTGGTCCGGTCGGTCGCCGCCCAGACGCCGTCCGCCGCGTCGAACACCGCTCCGACCACGCTCGACGGCAGCCCGAACGGCAGCCGATCGGGGAGCGCGGCGCCATCCTGCAGGTACAGCAGTCCCACCCCCGACGTGCCCAGGTACCAGCCCTGATTCTCGAACCCCCGCGCCGCCGCGGTGTACCGCACCACGCCGAGCCGGGGGTCCACCAGAATCTGGGCAGCATTGGCCTGGAGCGTCGGGTTACTCCGGATCACATCGTCGACCCGGGCGGGCGTCACCGGCCGGCTGGGAGCCCGGCTGGGCGACGCGGCGAGCCCGCCGTGCGGCACCAGCAGCCATTCGCTGCGGGTGCGCAGGTAGAGCCCCGCCACCGGATCTGCGGCATCGAAGGCGATGGCGACGACGCCGGACGCCAGCCCGCGGTCCCAGAGCTGGAGCTCGGGCTGGAAGTGAACCCACCCGTCGGGGCGGGCCAGCCAGAGCGAGTTGTCCAGCGGATCGACCAGCGAGGCGAATACCCGGGCGAGCAGCCCGGCGTCGGGCGGATCGAAGGGGCCTTCCCACTGTTGGAGCTGGGGATGCCAGATGAGCAGCGATGTCGGCGAGGTGACGTAGACTCGATCGAGCGCGCAGGCGACGGTGGTGATGCGGGTGAAGTCCCCGATGACCGTCCGGTCGGCCGGCCGCCAGTCACGGCTGGGGGACTGGGCCGCCGCCGGATGCGCGAGCCCGACCAGGGCGAGAGCGCTGATGAGGTGGCGCATCACCCAATCTATACGGTCTGAGGGCGACCGAGCTCCAGCAGAATGGGCGGCCGCGCGGCGGGCGGAGCCAGCCGAAGCACCTCCCATTCGCGCCAGAGATCGGGCAGTGCGGCCACGACATCCATCGGGCGCAGCGACCGCGCGGAGACCCGTCGGGCCGCGAGATCCGCGGCGCGGCCGAGCGCTTGCGCCCCGAAGGCGGCCGCCGTATCGGCCGCGAGCCCGTGCGCCAGGGCGGTACCGACCAGCCCGCTCAGCACATCGCCGCTGCCGCCGGTGGCCAGGCCCGGATTGCCCGCCGCGAGAGTAAACGTCGAGCGGCCGGCACCCGCCACGACGGTCGGGACACCCTTGAGCAGCAGGGTGGCGCCCGATTGCCGCGCGGCGCTTGTGGCCGCGGCCCAGGGATCCAGCTCCCGCACCGGCGCCAGCGCCGGAAACAAGGTGCGGAACTCTCCCGGGTGGGGCGTGAGCACCAGCGGCCGTCCCGTAGCGAGCTCGCGCAACGCGTCGGGAGCGTCCTGAAAGGCCACGAGCGCGTCCGCATCCAGCACCAGGGCGCGTGCCGCTCGGCCCAGCGCGGTGACCAGCTCGCGGCGCCCGGACTCCCGGCCGAGACCGGGACCGATCACGACGGCGTCGGCCCGGGCGACGAGATCGAGGAGCGCCGCCGACGGTTCCTGATCGAATCGGTGCGGGAAGGTCTGCAGATCGGGCTCGGCCTGGACCAGCGCCGCCACGGTCTCCGGTGGCGCGACGGCGTGGACCAGCCCCGCGCCGGCGCCGAAGGCGGAGCGCCCGGCCATCCGCAACGCGCCCGTCATGCCGGCGTCGCCGCCCACCACGACGACGCGCCCGCGCTGACCCTTGTGGTCCCGGCTGCGGAGCTGGCGCATCCACTCGGCTGCCTGGAGATCGGTGACGAGCGTGGGCCAGTCGGGGTCGGCGGGTGGGTGGCCGATGTCGACCACCACGAGGGCACCGATCTCGTCCCGGGCGAGGAGATGTCCGCGCCGGAGCCCTCCGAAGGTAACCGTCAGGTCGGCGCGGGTGGCGCCGTGAACGTTTCCCGACAGGAGATCGACGCCGGTGGGACCGTCGATCGCGACCAGCGGCACCTCGAGATCGAGCAGCCGGTCGAGCAGCGCCGCGACGGCCGGACGCGGCGCTCCGGATGCGCCGGTCCCCAGCAGGGCGTCCACCCCGAGTCCGATGCCCGGCCACGGTCCGTCGGGAGCAACCTCGCGCACGCCCTCGCTTCTGGCGAGCGCCGCCATCCTCCGGCAGAGCGTCGAGCCACCGGCCGCCGTCGGCGCGACCCAGACCGGGACGTCCAGACGGTGCAGCGCGCGGGCGACCACCCAGCCGTCGCCCCCGTTGTTGCCCGGGCCGGTCGCCACCAGGACGCCATCCCGCAGCCGGTGGGCGTAGCGCTCCGCCAGCACCACCACGACCGCCCGCCCGGCACTCTCCATCAGCGTGGCGAGGTCGATGCCGGCCGCGACGGCCCGCTGGTCCCAGGTGGCGGATTGCTCGGGTGAGACGACCGGAAGGGGAGGCATAGCGGGTGGCGGAGCTCGGCCCCTGGCGCGTGAGTCAGGGCCGCCCGCCTACTTGTAGCTCTGCCCGATCGTTCTGCCGAAGGAGATTTCCCCGTTGTCGATCCGGAGATTGAAGCCGCACTCGGGATTGGTGCAGACCCACGCCTTATAGGTGATCGGCGCGCCTTCGCGGCCATAGTCGGAGAGCGGGATCAAGGTCCCCTGGGTGCACTTCTGACACGCCGGCCACTCGGTCTTCTCCATGCTCCCTCCGATTGTCGAGCCCGGCCGTCAGGCGCCGCGGAGACCCGACCACTCGTAGACGTCGCCGAACGCATCCGCGAAATCGTAGACCTTCTCGAAGTCCTCTTCCTGATCCCCGGGCTGGGTGACCAGCAGGCCGACCTCCACCAGGGTGAACACGATCCGGCCGAAGTCCTCGGTCCGGGTGATCCTCCAGTGCGCCAGCACGTGGGGGGCGAGCAGGCCGAACTGCTCGCGGGCGAAGTCGCGACAGGCCCAGGCGAGCTCGGCACCGCTCACGTGGCGCCGGGCATCCAGGCGCGATTGGAGGTACTCGATGGTGGCGAGCACGAACAGATAGCCGCGCTCGTGGTACTGCCCCCCTCGCGCGCGGATGCGCGCGAGGACATCGTCGGCGAACTGCAGCTGGTTCACGGGAAGCCCTGGTGTCTCCGCCGCTCAGGCGGTGCGCCGCACCCGGCCGGCGGCTTTCGCCGGCTGGTACAGCGGGAAGGCGGAGGTCAGCTCCTCCACCTCGCCCCGGACGCGGGCGAGCGTGGCCTCGTCGGGTCGGGCAAGCGCGCGGTCGATCAGCTCGGCCACCCGGACCATCTCGGCCGGCCCCATGCCGCGCGTGGTCAGGGCCGGCGTGCCGAGCCGGATGCCGCTGGTGACGAAGGGCGACTGCGGGTCGTCGGGCACCGTGTTCTTGTTGACCGTGATGCCGGCCTCGTCCAGCGTCTTCTCCGCCACCTTGCCGGTCAGCCCCTTGGGACGGAGATCCACCAGCATGAGGTGGGTGTCGGTGCCTCCGGAGACGATGTCGTATCCCCGGTCGACCATGGACTGCGCCAGGGTCTGCGCGTTCTCGACCACCCGGCGGGCGTAGACCTTGAAGTCGGGCGTGAGCGCCTCGCCGAACGCCACCGCCTTGGCGGCGATCACGTGCTGCAGCGGCCCGCCCTGGTGGCCGGGGAAGACCGACTTGTCGATGGCCTTGGCGTGCTCCGCGCGACAGAGGATGAGCCCGGCGCGGGGGCCGCGCAGCGTCTTGTGGGTGGTGCTGGTGACCACGTGGGCGTGGGGCACCGGCGAGGGATAGACGCCGCCGGCCACCAGCCCCGCGAAGTGGGCCATGTCCACCAGGAAGAACGCGCCGATCTCGTCGGCGATGGCACGGAAGGCGGCGAAGTCGATGATCCGCGCGTAGGCGCTGCCGCCCGCGATGATGAGCCGGGGCTGCTCCCGGAGCGCGAGGTCGCGCACCGCGTCGGCGTCGATCCGGCCGGTGGCGGGGTTCACCCCGTAGTGGACCGCGCGCCAGACCATCCCGCTGTGGTTGACCGGCGCGCCGTGCGAGAGATGGCCGCCGTGGGGGAGCGACATCCCCATGAGGGTCTCGCCCGGCTTGATGAGCGCCATGAACGCCGCGAAGTTGGCCTGCGCGCCCGAATGGGGCTGGACGTTGGCGTGCTCCGAGCCGAACAGCTCCTTGAGCCGGTCGATGGCGAGCTGCTCGACCTCGTCCACCACCTCACACCCGCCGTAGTACCGGCGGCCGGGATAGCCCTCGGCGTACTTGTTGGTGAGCGGCGTGCCCATGGCGTCGATGACCGCGCGGCTGGCGAAGTTCTCGCTGGCGATGAGCTCGAGCCCGTTCTGCTGGCGGCGGAGCTCCCGGTCGATGAGCCGCGCCACCGTGGGATCGGCCTGGCGAAGCGATGCGTTGTGATCGAGGCTCATCCGTCGTGCTCCTGATCGATTTTGGCCACCCGCCGGCTGTGGCGTCCGCTCGCGAACTCGGTCTCCAGCCAGGTTCTCAGGATCTCGATTCCCTGCGGCTCACTCACGTAGCGCGCGGGAAGAATCAGCACGTTGGCATCGTTGTGCTCTCGCGCCAGCCGCGCCACGTCGGGGACGGCGCGCCTCCTGGTGCTCCACTCGCGCGGCCACCCGGTGCGCGAAGTCCGGGTAGTCGACCGATTCGGTGCTATTGGTCCCGAGATCGAGCGGCTCGTAGCCGAGTGCCCGAAGCTCAACGACCAGACGCTGCTTCAAGGGGAAGCCGGCGTGGTCCGATCGGATGGGAATCACTTCGGGCATTGGATCTAATGTACAAGAAATCAGGCGCCAGGGAGAGAGGGCCAGCGTGCGGGGTCGCTACCGCCGCCCGGCCATCCACATCCGGTCCAGGCCGCCGACCGCCGCGATCCGCTCGTGCCCCAGGGCGTGCATCTGGGCGAGGATGTCCATCAGCTCTTGGGATAGGGGTAGAAGCCGCGCCCGCTCTTTCGGCCGAGGTGGCCCGCGGCCACCATCTTCCGAAGCAGCGGGCAGGCGCGGTACTTGTCGTCGCCCAGGCCCCGGTGCAGCACCTCCAGGATGGCGAGGCACACGTCCAGTCCGATGAAGTCCGCCAGCGCGAGCGGCCCCATGGGGTGCGCCATGCCGAGCTTCATGACGGTATCGATCGCCTCCGGAGTGGCGACGCCTTCCATGACGCAGAAGATCGCCTCGTTGATCATCGGCACCAGCACCCGGTTGGAGACGAAGCCCGGGTAGTCGTTCACCTCGACCGGGGTCTTGCCCAGCGCGGCGGCGGTGGCCATGACCGTCCGGGTGGTCTCGTCGCTGGTGGCGTGCCCCCGGATGACCTCGACCAGCTGCATGACCGGCACCGGATTCATGAAGTGCATGCCGATCACCTGCTGGGGCCGGGTGGTATGGGCCCCGATCTCGGTGACCGAGATGGAGCTGGTGTTGGTGGCGAGGATCGTCTCCGGCGCGCAGATCCGGTCGAGCCGCTCGAACAACCCGAACTTGACCGTGGGATTCTCGCTGGCGGCCTCGATGACCAGGGTGGCGCCGGCCGCGCCATCCAGCGCCGTTCCGGTGCTGATCCGGTCCAGGATCTGGGCCGGCGCGTCGGCCGCGATGGTCCCCTTCTTCACCTGCCGGTCGAGGTTGCCCCGGATCGTGGCCGTGGCCCGCTCCAGCGCGTCGGGGACGGTGTCGATCAGGGCAACGCTCCACCCGTGCTGGGCGAGCACGTGGGCGATGCCGTTTCCCATGGTGCCCGCCCCGACGACGGCGGCGCTGCTCATGTCGGGTCCTTTCGTATCCACCGTGCGGCGAGCACGATGGTGGCGGTGATGGCCACCGTGCTGAGAAGTCCGCCCTCGGGGCCGAAGCTGCCCCCGGTGAGCCAGGTGGGTCCGCCCATGGTGTAGTCGACCAGCGGGATCTGGAACGGCAAGCCGCTCACCGGCGCGCCCAGCGCGGCCAGAGTCCCGTTCCAGCCGAGGTGCGCGCCGAACGCCGTCCACATGCCGCCCGGCGAATAGAAGGCCACCGACAGCAGGATGCCCGCCAGCGCGATGTTGCCGAGGGCACGCACCGATACGTCGGGATTGTCCACGTGGGCAAGCGCGAAGAGCACGGAGAGCACCACGATGGCGGCCGGCCGGCCGAAGGCGCGCGCCACCAGGACCAGCGGCAGCCCCCGGAACATCAGCTCCTCACTGAGCGCGGCCGGGGCCAGCAGGAGCAGCGTCTTGCCCACGCCGGCGGCGTAGTCCATCAGGGAGCCCGAATCCCGCACCCAGGAGGCCCCGCCGGTGAACACCCCGAGGGTCATCGCGACGGCGGCGGGAAGGATGCCCAGCACCAGGCCCGCGCCGATCCCCGCGGCCCATCCCAGCCGCGAGCGCCAGCGCAGATCGGCCGGGCTGAGATGGAACGCCTTGGAACCCACCACCCAGGTGGAAGCACCGAAGGCGGCCACCAGCCCCAGTCCCTGCACCAGCGCGAAGGTGGGCGAGGGATGCCGCGCCAGCTCCGCGGGCGAGATGCCGTGGGTGAGACGATCGGCGAACGGCAGGAAGCCCAGCAGGAACAGCAGGAACCCGAGCAGGAAGAAGCAGACGACGCCGAGGAGGGCCCAAAGGACAGGTCGTTGCCGTCGGGGCGTCGGCGGGATGGTCAAAGCCGCGCGCGTACCGTCGGGCCTGCCCCGAGGATCACTGCCGCCGCGAGTCCGACCTTGAGCAGATCACCGGTGAGGAAGGGAACGAAGCCGATCCGGAACGCGAGCGCCGGGTCCCCCCCGAGGAGCGCGAGCTGCGCCACGCCGCCGATGTGGATGACCACCATGCCGAGCGCGCACGCGGCGAGCAGCCGGAACACGCCGAACCGCCGGCCCACCAGCGCGCCGACCAGGCCGGCCGCGAGCGGAAACGCGAGCAGGTATCCGCCGGTCGGCCCGATCAGGTGAACGCTGCCCGCCGACCCGCCCGCGAAGACCGGCAGGCCCAGGATCCCGAGCAGGAGATAGGTGACCAGCGCCGCCAGGCCGGCGGGCGCGCCGAGGAGGCCACCCACCACCAGCACCGCGAGCGGCTGCAGGGTCATCGGCACCGGATTCATCGGGATCGGCACGGCCACCTGTGCCGCCAGCGCCACTGAGAGCGCCCCGAGTCCGATGGCGACGGCCCGGCGCAGGGCCATGCTCCGTGCAGGCTGCGCCTCGGTCGCCATCACACGCCGCGATTCGATAGTCATCAGATCAGCTCCACGCTGAGGGCCACGGCGTTGCCGCCGCCGAGGCAGAGGGTGGCGAGGCCGGTGCGCCCGCCGCGGTCGCGCAGGGCGTGGAGCAGCGTGGTGAGCACGCGAGCCCCGCTGGCGCCGATCGGATGACCCAGCGCGACCGCCCCGCCGTGCACGTTCACCCGGTCCCAGTCCCAGCCGAGCTCGCGGCCGTCGGCGATCGCCTGCACGGCGAACGCCTCGTTGGCCTCGATCAGGTCGTAGTCTCCGATCCGGGCACCGGACTTGTTCATCAGATTGCGCACGGCGAGGACCGGGGCGAAGAAGAGATCGCGCGGCTCGCCGCCGCCGGTGGCGTACCCGGTGATCCGCCCCAGCGGCGTGACGCCATTGGAGCGGGCGAAGGCGAGCGAGGTGACCACCAGCGCGCTGGCGCCGTCGTTGAGACCCGGCGCGTTGCCGGCCGTCACCGTGCCGCCGTCCTTCCGGAAGGCGGGCTTGAGCTTGGCGAGCGTCTCGGCGGTCGTGTCCTTCCGCGGCGCCTCGTCGATCGAGACCGTAGTCGGGCCGGCCTTCCCAGGCACGGTGACCGGCACGATCTCCGCCGTGAACTTGCCCGCCTCGATGGCGGCCACGGCCTTCCGATGGCTTTCGTAGGAGTACAGGTCCTGCTCCTTCCGGGTGACGCCGGCCCTGTCCGCGGTGTACTCGGCGTACTCGCCCATGTGGCAGCATCCGAAGGAGTCCCACAGGCCGTCGTGGATCATCCCGTCGACCATGGTCTGGTTGCCAGCCTTGATCCCGGTCCGCATCCCGTAGACATAGTGGGGCGCGCTGGACATCGACTCCTGCCCACCGGCCACGATGCACTCGGCGTCGCCGGCCTTGATGGCCTGGGCGGCGAGCATCACCGCCTTGAGTCCCGACCCGCAGACCTTGTTGATCGTCAGCGCGGGGACGGCGGCCGGCAGGCCGGAGTGGATGAGCGCCTGGCGGGCCGGCGCCTGCCCGCTGCCGCCCTGGACCACCTGGCCCATGATCACTTCCTCGACGGCGGCGGGATCGACTCGCGCCCGCGACACGGCCTCCCGGATGGTCAGTGCGCCGAGCTGAGGGGCGGTCAACGACGAGAGACCGCCGAGATATCGACCGATCGGTGTGCGGACGGCGGAGACGATGACGGGGGTGGTGCTATCGGGCACGGCAAACCGCTCCGGTTGGGGTCACGGACGGCAAGATAACCCTACCCCTGGGCGTTGCTCCAGTCGAAGCGGCACTGTCATCCCGCGCGAAGCGAGGGATCCTCTCCTCGGGATCGGCCCGACGCCCGAGCTTTCGGTGGAGCCCGAGCACCAGCATTCACCACGGAGGCACGGAGGACACGGAGACAGCCACGGAGAAAACCAAGAAATTGTTGTTGTCTCCGTGCGGGCTCCGTGTCCTCCGTGTCTCCGTGGTGAATTTCCTCCTCGGGATGACAGGCGCGCTATGGCACCAGTGCCCGGGTCCGCACCTCCTCAACAATGCGCCCGAGGAAGGCGTCCGTGATCATGACCTCCTGCTTCTTCCCCGCCCCGCGAACCCGGAGCGCGAGACTGTCGCTCTCCGCCTCACGCTGCCCCACGACGGCCATGTACGGCACCTTCCACACCTCGCCTTCGCGGATGCGGTAGTTGAGCGTCTCGCTTCGATCGTCAACGTGCACCCGAATCCCCCCTGCGGCCAGCCGATCGGCCACCTGGCGCGCCGCGGGCGTCTGCCCATCGGAGATGGGAATGACCCGCACCTGCTCCGGCGCCAGCCAGACCGGGAACGCTCCCGCGAAGTGCTCGATCAGGATGGCCATGAAGCGCTCGAACGACCCGCACATCGCCCGGTGAATGACGACGGGACGGTGCTCGCTGTTGTCCTCGCCGACGTAGGTCAGGTCGAACCGCTCGGGCGCGGCGTAGTCGAGCTGGATGGTGCCGAGCTGCCACTTCCGGCCGATCGAGTCGCCGACGTCGAAATCGATCTTAGGACCGTAGAACGCGCCGTCGCCGGGCTTGAGCTCGTACGGCTTGCCGGTAGCCTCCAGCGCCGCGCGGAGATCGGCCTCGGCGCGGTCCCACATGGCGTCGTCACCGATCCGCTGCTCGGGCCGGGTGGCGTACTTGAGCGTGGCCGTCAGGCCGAAGGTGGCGTAGACCTCCAGGATCGTGTCGGTGATCCGTCGCACCTCGGCGGCGATCTGGCTCCCCATCAGGTAGACGTGACAGTCGTCCTGCTGGAACTGGCGGACGCGGGTGAGTCCGCCAAGTGCGCCGGAGACCTCGTTCCGGTGCAGCACGTCGAAGGTCGCGTAGCCCAGCGGCAGCTCTCGATAGCTGTGCTTCCGGGTGCCGAAGTAGAGGTGGTGCGACGGGCAGTTCATCGGCTTGAGCGAGAAGTCGTGCTCGCCCGTCTCGGTGTCGAGCACGAGGAACATGTGCTCCCGGTATTTGCCCCAGTGTCCCGAGATCTCCCACAGCCCCTTGTTGAACAGCAGCGGCGTCTTGATCTCCTGGTAGCCGGACCGCTCATTGAGGCCGCGGATGTAGTCGTTGATCACCCGCACCATCGTGGTGCCCCGGTCGGTCCAGAACGGCGCGCCCGGGGCAAACGGGTGGAACATGAAGAGGTCGAGCTCCTTGCCCAGCCGCCGGTGGTCGCGCTTCCGGGCCTCCTCCAGGCGGTGCAGGTACCCGTCGAGCTCGTCCTTCTTGAACCAGGCGGTCCCGTAGATCCGCTGCAGCATCTGCCGGTGCTCGTCACCCCGCCAGTAGGCGCCCGCGGCCGAGAGCAGCTTGAAGTGCTTGAGCCGGCCGGTCCGGGGGATGTGGGGTCCGCGACAGAGATCGGTGAACGGGCCGTCGGTATAGATGGTGATGGTCTCGTCGTCGCCCAGCTCGGAGATCCGCTCCAGCTTGAGCGGATCGTCGGTGAACCGCCGGTTGGCTTCGGCGCGGTCCACCACTTCGCGCACGAACGGGTAGTCGCGCTGCGTCACCTCGGCCATCTTGGCCTCGATCCGCTCGAGGTCCTCCGGCGTGAAGGGCCGGTCCACCTGAAAGTCGTAGTAGAACCCGTCCTCGATCGGCGGACCGAAGCCGATGCCCGCGCCGGGGAACAGCTCGCGCACCGCGGTGGCCAGGATGTGGGCCGACGAGTGGCGCAGGACCTCGAGCGCCTGGGGATCGCGCTCGGTGAGGATGGCCAGCGTGGCGTCGGCCTCGAGCGGGCGGTCGAGGTCCCAGACCGCGCCGTTGACCCGGGCGGCGAGCGCCGCGCGGGCCAGCCCCGGCCCGATCGACTCGGCGATCTGGCGGGCGGTGGTGCCGGGTGGGACCTCGCGCTGAGTGCCGTCAGGCAAGGTGACCCGGATGGTTCCGCTCATGATCCCGCTCATGGAGCCTCGCGGACCGTGGTGGTCGCGGCCGGCTGAGTGCTGGGCGCATACCAGAAGTAGAGCCCGATGCCGGTCGCGATGACGATCGCGACCACCAGCCAACGGACCAGGTCGGGACCGCGAATCACTGCACGCTGATCGCTCATTCGGAGACCTTCGAAGGGGACCGATTCCTGCGCCTGGATTGCGGAAATGTTAACTTAACTGCGAGGTGATTTCACCCGTAGGAGGACAGCGGGAGGACTGCGCGTGCGCCACGACGACCGCCTGAGCGGAACCGAGATCTTCATGTGGACCACTTTCGGCATGGGTGCCGGCCTGGTGGCCGGCTTCGCCCTGAGCGAGTGGATGGGCGGCGTGAGCACCGGCCGGGTGCGGGGCGCGGCCCGGCGGCTCCGGGAAGGAGCGGGCGCCGGCCTGACGACCTCCGCATCGGTACGGGCCGTGGAAGCGGCCCTCCGCGCCGAGCCCCGGCTCGGGAGCCTGAGCCTGGTGGCCGCTCCGGTCGCTCGGGGCGTGGTGGAGCTCCGCGGCTGGGTGCCGAATCGGGCCGCCCGCTCCCTCGCCGGCCGGGTGGCGCTCTCCGCGCCGGGCATCGAGCGGGTGATCAACAGCGTCTTGGTACGCGGCGAGGACGACCAGGGGGAGGTCCCGAACCGTCGCGCCACCGACCAGAGCGCATGACCGAGCCGCTCGCCCCCCAATACAATCCGTCCGTCATCGAGTCCGCGCTCTACGCCTGGTGGCAGGAGCGCGGGGTGTTCTCGCCCGACGGAGCGGCGGCCCGCGGGTCCGCCGGGGAGCCGTACGTCGTCATGATGCCGCCGCCCAACGTCACGGCGGCGCTGCACATGGGTCACGGGCTCAACAACACCGTGCAGGACGTGCTGATCCGCTTCGAGCGGATGCGCGGGCGGCGGGCGCTCTGGCTGCCCGGCACCGACCACGCGGGCATCGCCACCCAGAACGTGGTGGAACGACTGCTCGCCAAGGAGGGGCTGACCCGGTTCGACCTGGGGCGCGAGGCCTTCGTGGAGCGCGTCTGGGCCCACGTCCACGACACCGGCGCCGCCATCCTCGACCAGCTCAAGGCGATCGGCTGCTCGGCGGACTGGTCCCGAACCTACTTCACCCTGGACGAGGGGCTCTCGCGCGCGGTGCGCGAGATGTTCGTGAGCCTCTACGAGGAAGGACTCGTCTGCCGGGGCCACTACATCATCAACTGGTGCCCCCGCTGCCTCACCGCGCTGTCCAACGAGGAGGCGGAGAAGGCGGAGGTGGACGGGAAGCTCTGGCATCTCCGCTATCCGCTGGCCGACGGGACCGGGTACCTCACCGTGGCCACGACCCGTCCCGAGACGATGGTGGGCGACAGCGGGGTCGCGGTACACCCGGACGACGAGCGCTACCGTCACCTGATCGGCCGCGAGCTCCGGCTCCCCGTGGTGGATCGCCTGATCCCGATCGTCGCCGATGCCGCGGTGGACCCCGCCTTCGGCTCCGGCGCGGTCAAGGTGACGCCGGCCCACGACCCAGCCGACTTCGAGATCGGCCGCCGCCACCACCTGCCGGCCATCGACGTGCTCACGCCCGAGGCGCGCATCAGCCTGGCCGCGCCCGAGCGGTTCCAGGGCCTCGACCGATACGAGGCCCGGCGGCGAGTGGTGGCCGAGTTCGAGGCCGCAGGGTTGCTCGAGCGGGTCGAGGATCACCGGCACGCGGTGGGGCACTGTTACCGGTGCGACACCGTGGTCGAGCCCCGGCTCTCGGACCAGTGGTTCGTTCGGATGGAGCCGCTCGCCCGGCCCGCGCTGGAGGCGTACCGGAACGGCACGCTCCGATTCATTCCCGAGCGCCGGGGCGACGACTACGTCCAGTGGCTCGAGGGCATCCGGGACTGGTGCATCTCGCGCCAGCTCTGGTGGGGCCACCGCATTCCGGTGTGGTACTGTCAGCGCGAGGGATGCGAGCGCACCAGCGTGAGCCGCACCGATCTGGAGGTCTGTCCCGCCTGCCTCGGCCCGGTCCGGCAGGACCCGGACGTGCTCGACACCTGGTTCTCCTCCTGGCTGGTGCCGTTCTCCGGTCTGGGCTGGCCGGAGCGGACCACCGACCTCGCCACCTACTATCCCGGCCACACGCTCGTATCCGCCGCGGACATCCTCTTCTTCTGGGTGGCGCGGATGGTCATGTCCGGACTCCACGTGATGAGCGAGGTGCCGTACACCCACATCTACCTGCACGGCACCGTGCGGGACACGCAGCACCGGAAGATGTCGAAGTCGCTGGGCAACGGGATCGATCCGCTGGAGGTGGTGGAGCGCTACGGCGCCGACGCGCTGCGCTACTCGCTCGTCTCCGGCATGTCGGTCGGCACCGACGTCATTCTCGACCCCGACGACCTGGAGGCCTCCTTCGCCCCGGGCCGGAACTTCGCCAACAAGCTGTGGAACGCCGGCCGGTTCATCCTTTCCAATCTGGACGGTCCGGTGCGGCCTCTGGCGGGCTCGGGCCCCACCGTGGTCCGGCGCGACGAGCTGACCCTGGCCGACCGCTGGATCATCGCGCGCTGCGACGCCGCCGTCCGGGAGACCACCGACGCGCTGGAGCGGTTCCGCTTGAACGAGGCCGCCGCCGCCGCCTACCGCTTCCTCTGGAGCGATCTCGCCGACTGGTACATCGAGCAGATCAAGCCGCGGCTCTACGGTGATCTGCCCGGGGGAGACGTGGCGCGGGCGGTGGCCACCCAGACCTTCGACGTGGCGCTGCGGCTGCTGCACCCCGTGATGCCGTTCATCACCGAGACGCTCTGGCGGCGGTTCCCCGGTCGCCCCGCCGAGGCGTCCATCTCGCTGAGCCCGTGGCCTCGGCCCGATGCGCGGGCGGAGGATCCGGAGGCACTGGCCGAGTTCGGCCTGGTGCAGGAGGTCGTCGGCGCGATTCGCGGAATCCGGGCGGAGTACGGGGTGCAGCCCGGACAGGCGGTGCGGGCCGTCGTCGGCCGGAACGGCGGAGCAGCCCACGCCGGACTCTCGCGGGAGCGGGCGACGATCCTTCGCCTGGCCAAGGTCTCGGAGCTCGCGTTCGGGGAAAGCACCGAGCGAGTAGGCGGGAACGCGGTGCTCTCGGATGGCACCTCGGTCTTCGTCCCGCTGGGCGACGCCATCGACGTCGGGCGTGAGTGCGGGAGGCTGGGCTCGGAGGTGGAGCGGCTCTCCAAGCTGCTTCGCGCGCAGGAAGGCAAGCTGGGCAACCCGCAGTTCGTGACCCGGGCACCCACCGACGTGGTGGAGAAGGAGCGGCAGAAGCTCGCGGCGTGGAAGGAGCAGTGCGAGGTGCTGGTCCGCAAGCGCGAGCTCCTGGGGTGCTCGTGAGGCGCCTGGTGGGCGCCGCGGTCCTGCTGGTGGGCTGCGCCAAGATCGAGCCGCCGCCGGGCGGCCCGCCGGACCCCACACCGCCGCAGCTGGTGGCCACCCGGCCCGATTCGTTCGCCCTGATTCCGGACTTCAAGGGAAGCGTCGAGTTTCGCTTCGACGAGGTGATCTCCGAGGGCGGCTCCCCCAATCTGGGTACCGGCACCGGGGACCTCGAGCGGCTGGTCATTCTCTCGCCGACGAAGCTGGTGCCCAAGGTGGAGTGGCGCCGCGACCGGATCACCGTGCGAGCCGCGGAGGGGTGGCGGCGGGATCGGGTCTATCGAGTCGAGCTGCTCCCCGGCGTCACCGACCTGCGTCGCAACCGGAGCGTGACGGGACGCGTCATCACCTTCAGCACGGGCGCGCCCCTTCCCACCGCCAAGCTCGACGGCATGGTGGTCGACTGGAGCACGGCGCGGCCCGCGCCCGCCGCCCTGGTCGAGGCGATCCTGTTGCCCGACAGCCTGCCGTACCGGGAGCTCACCGACTCGGGCGGGAAATTCGCCCTCGGACCGATACCGGATGGGATGTACCTGGTGCGCGGCGTGCTGGACGAGAACCACAATCTTCGGGCGGACGGGCGTGAGGCGTTCGACAGCGTCGAGGTGAAGCGTGGCACCTCCGAGGTGGGTGAGCTGTGGACCTTCGTGCACGACACGACGCCCCCGCGCATCCGCGGCAGCACCGTCCGGGACAGCGTGTCCGCGCTGCTCGAGTTCACCCAGATGCTGGATCCACGGCAGCCGTTCGACACCAGCAAGGTCCGGGTCCGACTCCTTCCGGATTCGACCCCAGTGCGCGTCCTCTCCCTGCTCCCCCAACGGCTGGACGACTCGCTTCACGCGCCTGCCCGCACCGGGCGCGACTCGACCGGGCGCGACACCACCCGACGCGATACCCTCCGGGCCGATACCACTGCGCCCAGGCGACCACCGGGCGACACCACCGAGCGGGGCCGGGCCGGCCAGCGTCAGCTCGAGCAGGTCGCGGGGCGGCTCCGCGGCCAGGCGGCCACCCCGGCTCCCCTCACCACTCGCCCGCCGCTGTTCGACAACCTCGTCATCCGGGTCACCCCGCCGTGGAGACCGGATGCCAAATACGACCTGGAGATCATCGATCTGCGGAACGTGACCGGCGTGGCCGGCTCGGCTCATGCCACGCTCACGGTGGCCAAGCGCGCCCTGGCGGACTCGCTCCGACCACCGGGCGACAGCACCAAGCGCGGGCCGCCGCCCAAGAAGCGCAAGTGACCGACGCCCGGCGCCAGCTTCCCTCGGTGGACCGGCTGCTGCGAGAGCCGGCCGTCGAAGCGCTGCTCCGGGTAGCGCCCCGGAGCGCGGTCGTCGAGGCGGTCCGGGAGTCGCTCGACGCGGCCCGGACCCGGCGGGCCGGCCCGCCGGAGGACTGGGGCAGCGAGATCGCGGACCGGCTGCAGCAGCGCACCCGTCCGGGCCTTCGCCCGACACTCAACGCCACCGGTGTCGTCCTCCATACCAACCTGGGCCGGGCACCGCTTTCCGAAGCCGCCATCCAGGCGGTGGTCGCGGTCGCCGGCGGATACAGCAACCTGGAGTTCGACCTCCCCTCCGGCACCCGCGGCAGTCGGACCGATCATTGTCGTCACCTGCTCCGCCGCGTCACCGGCGCGGAGGACGCGTTGGTGGTCAACAATGCCGCCGGTGCCCTGGTGCTCGCGCTCAACGCGCACGCCGCCGGACGCGAGGTGCTCATCTCGCGCGGCGAGCTCATCGAGATCGGTGGCTCCTTTCGCATTCCCGACATCCTGGCGCGGAGCGGGGCGCGGCTCAAGGAGATCGGCACCACCAACCGCACCCATCTCGACGATTATCGCGGGGCACTGGACCAGCACGTCGGCGCCGTGCTCACGGTCCACCGCTCGAACTTCGAGCAGCGTGGGTTCGTCGCCTCACCCGAGCCGGAGGCGCTCGCCAGGTTGGCGGACGACGCCGGCGTCCCCTACCTCTACGACGTGGGCAGCGGGCTGCTGGCCGACCTCTCGCGCTGGGGGCTCACCTCGGAGCCGCGGGTGATCGATGCGCTCGCGGCGGGAGCGGGGCTGGTGCTCTTCAGCGGCGACAAGCTGCTGGGTGGACCACAGGCGGGATGCATGGTGGGTCGCGGGCCGCTGGTGGCCCAGTGCCGCTCGAACCCATTCGCGCGTGCGCTCCGGGCCGACAAGCTGACGCTGGCCGCGCTCGAGGCCACCCTCACGCTCTATGAAGACCCGGACACTGCCCTCCGGTCGATTCCTGTGCTCAGGATGCTGACTCTCGAACCGGCGGAGTTGGCGGCGAGCGCCGCCCGGCTCGCGGCACTCTGTCCGGCCTCGCTCCACGCCGCGGTCCAGCCGGGGCACTCCGCGGTCGGCGGCGGCTCGTTTCCGGGCGCCGTCCTGCCCACCACCGTCGTCGTGCTCGACCCCGGCGAGATGGGCCCGGACGGTCTGGCTCTTCGGCTCAGGATGGCGGAGCCGCCGGTTGTCGCCCGGGTGGCCGGCGGCCGGGTGCTGCTCGACCCCCGCACGCTGCCGGAAGCCGCCTTCCCTCTCGTGGGCCGGGCGCTCGAGCAGGCCCTCCTCGCGTGAGCCAGAGGCGCGCGGCGTTCCTCGACCGCGACGGCACCCTGATCGACGACCTCCATTACCTCCGCGATCCCGCCGCGGTGCGGCTGCTGCCGGGTGTCGCCCCGGCGCTCCGCACCCTCAACGACGCCGGCATCCTGGCCGTGGTGGCAACCAACCAGTCGGGCATCGCGCGCGGGCGGCTCACCGAGGCGGAGTATCGGGCCACCCAGCACCGGCTGGATGAGCTGTTGGCGTCGGAAGGCGCACGGATCGACGGGCACTATCACTGTCCCCATCTGCCGGAGATCACCGGACCGTGCGACTGCCGAAAGCCGGGGCCCGGCCTCTACCGCGAGGCCGCGCGGGATCTCGACATCGACCTCGCCGAAAGCTGGTGGATCGGCGACCGGCTGCGAGACCTCACTGCGGCCCGGGGGTTCGGAGGAAGGGGTGCGTTGCTGCTCACCGGATCCGGCCGTGAGGAGGCGCTGCTTCCTGAGGCGCGATCCTGGCTCATCGTTCCCGATCTGGAGGCAGCGGTCCGGCACGTACTTGGGGGCTCGTGAGGTCCATGTATCCCGGTTCACAGCATCAGACATTTCCCTGCGGGGTTCCGATGCAGGGATTCACCACGGAGACACGGAGAAACACGGTGGGTGCCACGGAGAACCACATTACTTGTTGTTTTCTCCGTGCTGCCTCCGTGGTTCTCCGTGTCTCCGTGGTGAATCGGGTGGTACATGAGCTAGGTGAACCTCACTAGGCGACCCGCACCCCGCCCCATTACCTTCTTCGGCCATGACAATGCGCGTCGCCGTGGCCGTGTCCGGGCGCGGCAGCAACCTCGAGGCGCTGCTGCGCGCGCTCGGCCCGGGCGCTCCGGCGCGGGTCGTCCTGA
>JBBSHB010000026.1:0-27472 GCA_038253515.1 Gemmatimonadales bacterium
AAGCCGATGAACCAGCCATGGTCCTTCCCGTGCGGGTTCTGGGCGGTGCCGGTCTTTCCGGCCACCGCCAGGTCGGAGTGGCGGCTGCGTGCGGCGGTCCCCCGCTCGACGACCGCGATGAGCGCGCGTCGCAGGCCGTCGAGCTGCTCCGGGCTCAAGCCCAGGGCGCGCGGCTTGGCCGGCACCGGGTGAACGATATAGGGCGAGGCCGCGTTCCCGTTCCCGGAGAGGGCCGAGTAGAACCGCATCATGTTGATCAGCGTCTGGGTGTTCTCGCCCTGGCCGATGGAGAAGTTCAGGGTGGTGGCCGGCGGACTCCAGTAGCGGGGTCCGTACAGCCGGTCGAAATACGCGGTGGAGGCGGGAAAGATGGGGTCGACTTCGTTCTCGAGATCGATGCCGCTCTTGTCCCGGAACCCCATCAGCACGCCGTCCTGGATGATGGCGGTGAGGCCCAGTCGGAGGCCCACCTGGTAGAAGTACACGTCGCAGCTCGCCGCCACGGCCCCCACCAGGTCCAGCGATCCATGCCCCTCCTTCTTCCAGCAGCGGAAGACCCGGTTGCCCAGTCGGAGCCCGCCACGGCAGGGGGCGGGCATGTGGGTGTCGAGCCCGATGAGTCCGCGCTTGAGCGCCATCGCCGCGATCGCCAGCTTGAACGGCGAGGCCGGCGGGTACCGCGTCTGGATGGCCCGGTTGAGCAGCGGCCGCGCCTCGTCGTTGTTGAGGGCGCGCCACTCGGCGCCGGTGATGCCGCCGACGAACACGTTGGGGTCGTAGGTGGGCGCGGAATAGAGGGCCCGGACCTCGCCGGCCGGGGTCATGGCCACCATGGCGCCACGCACCCCCGGGGGCCAGGTGCTGTCGATGTAGCGCTGGAGGTCGAGGTCGATCGTCGTGTGAATCGCCTTCCCGGTGGTCGGGAGCAGCGAGGCCGTGCTCGCCTCCTCCCGGACCAGGCGGCCACGGGCGTTCACCTCGATGTAGCGCACCCCCTCGTTCCCCCGCAGGGTGTCGTCATACTCCCGTTCGAGCCCCGCCTTCCCCACGATCGAGCCCAGACCCGCGCCGGGATATCGGTTCACCGTGAGGTCCTGCTCGGTGACCTCGGCGACGTACCCCACCAGGTGCGCCACCGCCTTGCCGGCCGGATAGAGCCGCTTGGGCTCGGCCTGGATCACCAGGCCGGGGAGCATGGCCCGGTGTTCCTCCAGCCGGGCGATGGTCTCGAAGGTGGCGTCACCGAAGACCAGGGCGGGCTGGTAGCGCGCCTGCGTGAACCGGCGGGCGATGTCGGTCATCTGCGCCGTATCGAGCGGCACGTAGCGCCGGACCCGCACCAGCACGGCCCGGAGAGAGTCGACCGAGGACGCCAGCAGCTTCACCGAGTACCCGGGAACGTTCTCCGCGATGATCTCGCCGCTGCGATCCAGGATCGCGCCGCGCGGTGGGGTCAGCGGGATCGGCCGCAGCCGGTTGGTCTCCGCCTTGAGCTGGAACTTGTCGTGCTGGAGGACCTGGGTACGGAAGAACGCGCCCGAGAGCACCAGGAAGGCGCCCACCAGGATCCAGCGCGCCACCTCGGCGCGCTCGCGCACCCGATAGGAATCGAACCCGTTCATGCGTCCAGCCGGATCGAGAACCACTCCCGGAAAACCACCAGGAACACCAGCGCGAAGAGCCCCGTGGTAAGCGCTTCCAGCGGGCTGTAGAGAGTGAGCTCCGCCAGGAACGACCGCTCGCCGCCGCCGCTCGCCACCAGCACGAGCAGATCGCGGACCCAGAGCCCCGCCGCCACGAAGGCGGCGTTGACGATCGCATTCTCGGCGAAGAACACCGACCGGCCCCAGGACCCGAGATAGCCGACGACGGTGTGCGCCAGCATCCCGGCGCCGAAGCGCGCCGGGGTCAGCGCGTCGGTGGCCAGACCCACCAGGAAACCCGCGACCGCGCCCGCACCGGGGCTGCTCCGCATGGCGAACAGCATGAGGCCGACGAACATGAAGTCAGGGCTGACGCGCGAGCTCCAGAGCCGCGGGCGCAGGTAGAAGTGCAGCACCAGGAGCAGCAGCAGCACGACCGCGAGCTGGACGCGGCTGGCCCGGGTGGGCATCATCGGGCCGAGTCCTTCGGCGCGGCCGGAGCCGGCGCGGCCGCAGCCGGCGCGGGGGAAGGCTTGGGACGCGCGGCGGAATCGGGGTGGACCGGCCGCCGCGGGAGTTTCGGCCGGGTGGTGTCGCGGGCGGCCGCGGCCACCGAGTCGGCCCGGCGCGACTTGGCCTCCCGGGCTGCCTGCGCCAGGGAGTCGGCGCGGCGCACCCCCGCGATCGAGTCCAGCCGCCGCGCCTCCAGGGCCGAGTCGCTGGGGAAGGCGGCCGCGAGGTCCCGGCCGGACGAGGACACCAGCACCAGGACGTGGGCGGCGGAGCCCGGATTCGCCATCGGCCGCAGCCGGTACACCCGCTCCCAGCCGGCCTGCTCGCGCACCAGGCCGGTGACCGTGCCCACCGGAATCCCCTTGGGGTACACCCCGCCCAGACCGGAAGACAGCACGACCGTCCCCACCGGCACCGAGTCCCGGTAGGCCACGCCGCGAAACTCCAGTGCGCCCTCGGGGTCCGTGGCCGACGTCGCCGGGGCCACCACCCCGGCGGCGTTCCCTCGCACGGTAAAGGCGCTGACCCGGAACTCCGGGTGGGCCCAGGTCATCACCACGCTGGTCCGGCGGCCGACGGTGAGCAGGACGCCGATCAGCCCCTCGGGCGCCACGACCGGATCGAACACCGACACGCCCTGCTGCGACCCCACGCTCAGCAGCAGCGTGCGGCCGTCGGTGGCCTGGGCCTGGTGCAGCACTTCGGCGGCGACATAGGGGTTCGACAGGCGATGGCTGAGCAGCAGGAGCTGGCGGAGGCGCTCGTTCTCGGCGAGCAGCGAGGGGATTCCCTGGGCGAGGTAGCTGGTGGAGTCACGCTGGGCGGTGATGGCGCGGAGGCGAACCCGGCTGGTCCGGCCCTCCTCGGCCCGGGCCTGGAGCCAGACCAGCGGCCCGAGCACGGTCTCGCGCAGCGAGTCGGCCAGGCCGAATCCCCAGCTCTTCGGCGACACCAGGGCGACCAGGGAGAGGCACAGACAGGCGAGGAACAACACCGTGTCCCGGCGGGTGTACGAGCGTTCCGACGCGCTGGCCATGCTTAGACGGAGAGAACGCTGCGGTATTTCTCGTAGTCGTCGAGGATGCGTCCCGTGCCCCGCACCACGCAGGTGAGCGGGTCTTCGTCCACGTGGATCGGCAGCCCCGTCTCCTGGGCCAGCAGGATGTCGAGACCGCGGATCAGCGCGCCCCCGCCCGTCATCACGATACCGCGATCGACGATGTCGCTGGCGAGCTCGGGCGGGGTGATCTCCAGCGCCCGGCGGACGGCGTCCACGATCTGCTGGATCGGCTCCTGCACCGCCTCCCGGATCTCGGTGGAGTGCACCCGCACGGTCTTGGGGATGCCGGAGACCAGGTCGCGCCCCTTGACCTCCATCTCCCGCTCGTCGCCGGTGGGCGCGGCCGAGCCGATCTTGATCTTGATCGCTTCCGCCGTGGGCTCGCCGACCAGGAGATTGTAGTTCTTGCGCATGAACTGCACGATGGCCTGGTCGAGCTCGTCGCCGCCGGTCCGGATGGAGGTGTCGGAGACGATGCCGGACAGCGCGATCACCGCGATCTCGGTGGTGCCGCCGCCGATGTCGATCACCATGTTTCCGGTGGGGGTCTCCACCGGCAGCCCCACCCCGATGGCGGCCGCCATCGGCTCGGCGACCATGAGCACCTGCTTGGCGCCCGCGGTCTCGGCCGAGTCGCGGACCGCGCGGCGCTCGACTTCGGTGATCCCGGACGGTACGCAGACGATGACCTTCGGCTTCACCCGGAAGACGTGCTTGTCGATGATCGTCTTGAGGAAGTAGCGCAGCATCTTCTCGGTGACGTCGAAGTCGGCGATCACGCCGTCCTTGAGCGGCCGCACCGCGAGGATCCCATCGGGCGTCCGCCCCAGCATCCGCTTGGCCTCGAGCCCGATGCCCTTGATCTTGCCGGTGGCCTTCTCGATGGCGACCACGCTCGGCTCGTTGAGAACGATGCCCTCGCCCTTGACGTAGATGAGCGTGTTGGCCGTGCCCAGATCCACCGCGATTTCATTCGCGGGGAGCCAGGACATCACATTCCATGATGGAAATTTCATCCGGTGGCCGCTGAGGGCATGGCTGTCAAGGTAAATGGGGGCTCCGATCTGGGGAAGCCGCGGGTGTCGTCGCTGTCGAGCACTTCGCTAGTGTCCGCTGCTGCCGAACCCGCCGCCCCCCCGAGTCGATTCGGGCAGACGCTCGACCGGGCGGAAGCTCACCCGCTCCACCCGCGCGATGACCATCTGCGCGATCCGCATGCCCCGGGTGACCTCGAAGGTATCGGCACCCAGGTTCAGCAACATGATCATGAGTTCCCCGCGGTAGTCGCTGTCGATCGTCGCGGGCGTGTTGGGGAGGGTGATGCCGTGCCGGAGCGCCAACCCGGATCGGGGGCGGACCTGGCACTCATACCCCTCGGGGACCGCGATGGCGAAGCCGGTCCGGAACAGCTTCCGCTCCATCGGTGCCAGCGATCCGTCCTCCGCGCTCGCCACGTCGTAGCCGGCCGAGCCGGGCGTGGCCAGGGTCGGCAGCGGCAGGCCCTCGCCGTGGGGCAGGCGGCTCAGCAGGACTTCAATGGTGCCCGGGGCCGGAGCCCCGCTCACAGGATGCCGGCGACGTCTGCGAGGGGCAGCCGGAACGCCTCGGCCACCCCGGGATACACCACCTTGCCCTCGACCACGTTGAGGCCGAGCCCCAACGCGTGATCCGCCTTGCACGCCGCACGCCAACCGTGCTTGGCGAGCTTAAGTCCATACGGCAGCGTGGCATTGGTGAGGGCGAGGGTGGAGGTCCGGGGCACGCCCCCGGGCATATTGGCAACCGCGTAGTGCAGAATACCGTCGACGAAGTAGGTGGGATTCTCGTGGGTGGTCGGCTTGATGGTCTCGACGCAGCCCCCCTGGTCGACCGCCACGTCCACGATGACCGTGCCCGGCTTCATGGTCTTGAGGTCGGCTCGCTTCACCAGGTTTGGCGCTTTGGCCCCGGGCAGGAGCACCGCCCCGATGACCAGATCGGCCCGGCGGATCGCCTCGAGAATGTTGTGCCGGTTGGAGTAGGTCGTGTCCACGTTGGCCGGGAGCACGTCGTCGAGATACCGCAGCCGGTCCAGCGAGATGTCCAGGATGGTGACGTGCGCGCCCAGGCCGGCCGCCATCTTGGCCGCGTTGATCCCCACCACGCCCCCGCCGATGATGACCACCTCGCCCGGCGCCACGCCGGGAACCCCGCCCAGCAGGATGCCGCTGCCCCCGAACACCTTCTCCAGATACTTGGCCCCTTCCTGCACCGCCATCCGGCCGGCGACCTCGGACATCGGCGTGAGCAAGGGCAGCTCGCCGCTGGGGAGCTGCACCGTCTCGTAGGCGATGGCGACGGCGCCCGAGTCGATGACCGCCCGGGTGAGCTCCTCCGCCGCGGCGAAGTGGAAATAGGTATAGATCACCTGGCCGCGGCGCATGCGGGGCCATTCCGGCGCGATCGGCTCCTTCACCTTCATGATCATCTCGGCTCGCTGCCAGACCTCGTCGGCGGTGGCGAGAATCACCGCGCCGACCGCCTGGTAGTGGCCGTCGGGGAACCCGCTTCCCACCCCCGCGCCGGTCTCGACCATGACGGTGTGCCCCGCCGCCACCAGCGCCTCCGCGCCCGCCGGCACCAGGGCGACGCGGTTCTCATTGGTCTTGATCTCTTTGGGAACCCCGATCAGCATCGATGATCCTCGGATATGGAGGCGAGCTAGCCCTGTGGTCCCAGCCGAACGACGGTCTGTCGATCGGCCGGGAAGAACTCCGCCGCGACCGCCGCCACCTCCTCGCCGGTGACCGCGTCGATCTCCGCGAGCATGGCGTCCAGCGGGCGGTAATGGTCGTCGTGCAGGACGAAGCCGGCCAGGCGCCCCATGCGCGCGGCGGGGCTTTCGAGCGAGAGCATGATCTGACCCTTGAGCTGCTGCTTCCCGTTGGCCAGCTCTTCCGGCGGGAGCCCCTCGCGCGCCAGCTGGTCGTACTCCGCCCGGATCGCCTCCACCGCCTGGTCGGCGGTGGCCGGCTGGGTGCCCACGTAGACGCCCAGTTGACCGGACGCCTGGTAGAAGTGCTTGAAGGCGAAGATGGCGTAGGCCAGGCCCAGCTCCTCACGCACGCGCTGGAACAGCCGGCTGGACATGCCGCCGCCGAACGTGTTGGTCAGGATGGCCAGGGGAAAGCGGCGCCGGTCGTTGAGCGGGAAGGTGTCGGTTCCGAAGACGACGTGCGTCTGCGCCGTGTCCCGCTCCTCCCGGTGTCCGCAGCCGCGGCGGGCGGGCGTGCCCGCCACCGGAGGCCGCGCCCGCTCGAGCCGGCTCCCCTCGAACCAGCCCTCCCGCTCGAGCACGGTGAGGAGCAGGTCGTGCTCGAGGTTGCCGGCCGCCGCGATGACGCAATTGCCCCGGTTGTAGCCGGCCTGATGCAGCGCGCGGAGATCCGCCGCCGAGAGATCGCTCAGGGTGTCGGGGGTCCCGAGGATCGAATAGCCGTACGGGTGCTCGGGCCAGAGCGCGGTTGAGTGGAGCTCGAAGACGAGATCGTCGGGCGTGTCGGCGACGCCGTTGATCTCCTCCAGGATGACGTTGCGCTCGGGCTCGAGGTCACTCTCGCGCAGCAGCGGGTGCCGCACCAGATCGGTCAGGATCTCGACCGCCAGGGGAAGATCGGCGTCGAGGATGTGACCCTGGTAGCTGGTGTAGTCCCGACCGGTGAAGGCGTCGAGCCCGCCGCCCCGGATCTCCAGCTCGAGCGCGAGCTGCTTGGCGCTGCGCCGCTCGGTGCCCTTGAAGACCATGTGCTCGAGCAGATGGGAGATCCCCATCTGCTCCCGGCGCTCGTGCGCGCTGGCGGTGCGCACGTAGATGCCGACGGCTGCCGAGCGGACGCCCGGCAGCTTCTCGGTGAGGACGATCATCCCGTTCGGCGCCGTGGTCCGGAGCAGCCCTTCGTCGAGGCGAACCGTATCCACGTTCGGGCTACTCCTTGGGCAGCAGCGCCTTCCGGGACAGCTTCATGCGGCCGCGGTCGTCGACCTCGAGCAGCTTGACCTGGACGATGTCGCCCTTCTTGACCACGTCCTCGGTCTTCTCGGTCCGCCCGTGCTGCAGCTCGCTGATGTGGAGCAGACCCTCGACCCCGGGCAGGATCTCGACGAACGCCCCGAACGCCGTGGTGCTCTTCACCGGCCCCTCGTAGGTCCGGCCGACCTCGGGCTCGGTGGTGATGGCGGCCACCATGGCGCGCGCCTTCTCGCCCGCATCGCCGCCGACCGCGGAGATGGTCACCAGTCCGCTGTCCTCGATGCTGATCTTGGCCCCGGTGGCATCCTGGATCCCGCGGATGGTCTTGCCCTTGGGTCCGATCACGTCGCCGATCTTGTCCGGCTTGATCTGCATGGTGAAGATGCGAGGCGCGTACTGGGACAGCTCCTCACGGGCCACCGGCAGCACCTTGGCCATCTCCTGCAGGATGAACAGCCGGCCCTTCCGCGCCCGCTCCAGCGCCTGCTCCATGAGCTTGAGGTCCAGCCCCTCGATCTTGATGTCCATCTGGATCGAGGTGATGCCCCGCTCGGTGCCCGCCACCTTGAAGTCCATGTCGCCGAGGGCGTCCTCGGACCCCAGAATGTCGGTGAGGATGGCCACCTTCTCGCCCTCCTTGACCAGTCCCATGGCGACGCCGGCGCAGGGGGCCTTCATCGGCACGCCGGCATCCATCAGCGCCAGGGAGCCTCCGCACACGGTGGCCATGGAGGACGAGCCGTTCGACTCCAGCACCTCGGAGACGACCCGCAGGGTGTAGGGGAAATCCTCGTAGTGCGGCAGGAGGGGCTGGAGAGCACGCTCCGCCAGTGCCCCGTGCCCGATCTCGCGGCGGCTGGTGCCGCGGATCATCTTGACCTCGCCGGTCGAGTACGGAGGGAAATTGTAGTGCAGCATGAACGACTTGGTGGTCTCACCGGCCACGTCGATGCTGTCGATCCGCTGCTCGTCCTCCGCGGTGCCCAGGGTGACGGACACCAGGGCCTGGGTCTGGCCGCGGGTGAACAGCGCCGAACCGTGGGTTCGCGGGAGCACTCCGGTCTCGATGCTGATCGGCCGGATGGTGTCCAGATCGCGACCATCGACCCGCTCGCCCCGATCCAGCACCTGTTTCCGCATGACCCGGTACTCGATCTCCTCGAGCTCGTTGGCCAGCTCACGTCCCCGCTCGGGGAACTCGGTCAGCAGCGCGGCGAGGACCTGCTCCTTCACGGCCTTGACGCCCCGGGCCCGTCCCGCCTTGTCCTTGGCGTTGATGGCGGTGGCCATGGTGGCCTCCGCCCCCGTCCGCACCCGCGCGACCAGCGCCGCATCGGGCTCGGCCTTGATCCAGGCGATCTTCGGCGCGCTCCCGGCCTTCTCGATCAACTGCTTCTCCAAGCCGACCAGCTCCCGGATCCCCTTCTGCGCCACCTTGAGGGCCTCGAGCACCTCCGCTTCGGAGATCTCCAGCGAGCCACCTTCGACCATCACGATCGAGTCGGCGGAGCCGCTCACCACCAGGTCGATGGAGGAGAACTCGAGCTGCTGGAAGGTGGGGTTGAGAATCCAGTTGCCGTCCACCCGCCCGACCCGGACCGCGGCGAGCGGTCCGTTCCAGGGCACCGAGGAGAGGCTCAGCGCGGCCGACGCCGCGATGGCGCCGAGCGTGTCGGCGTCATTCTCCTGGTCGGCGGACAGCACCGTCACGAAGACCTGCACTTCGTTCTTGAACCCTTCCGGAAAGAGCGGCCGGATCGAACGATCGATCAGCCGGCTCGCCAGGATCTCCTTGTCGGAAGGACGACCCTCGCGCTTGAGGAAGCCCCCGGGAATCTTGCCCGCGGCGTAGGTCTTCTCGCGGTACTCGACGGTCAGGGGGAAGAACGGCAGGGTGGAAAGCGTGGGGGATACTGTTACCGCGGCCAGCACCATCGTATCGCCAAATCGGAGGGCGGCTGAACCTGCCGCCTGCTTCGCGAGGCGTCCGGTCTCCAACATGAGTGGACGGCCGGCGAACTGGGTCTCGATCCGTTGCACGGTCACTACCTTCTCTCTGTGAGGTTTCTCGGGGGTTTCTTTGCTGCTCAGGACACATCAATACAGAGAGGGCGTCCCGATTCGTCAGATCGGGACGCCCCCCGTGGCACAGGCGCCTAGTGCCGGAGACCGAGCTGCTCGATCAGCGCTCGGTAGGTCTCGAGGTCACTGCGCTTGAGGTAGGTGAGGAGACGGCGGCGGGTGCCGACCATCTTGAGAAGGCCCCGGCGGCCGTGGTGATCCTTCGCGTGAGTGCGGAAGTGGTCGGTCAGGGAGTTGATCCGCTCGGTGAGCAGCGCCACCTGTACCTTGGTCGACCCGGTGTCGCTGGCGTGCGCCTGATGCTTGGCCGTGACCGCCTGCTTGTCAAAACTCATGCTGCCGGTGTCCTCTGTGCGAATTGGCGTCGTAATCCGTTGTAGCACGGAAGAATAAGCGGGTATCGAGGGGCTGGGCAACCCCTCGCTCAGCCCCCGAACAGTCGCCGAAGATCGTTGGAGAACGCCAGCCCCATCAGCAGGACGATCAGCACCAACCCCACCATGGTGAGCCTCTCGCGCAGTCGGAGCGGCAGCGGTCGTCGGATCACCGCCTCGGCCAGGAGAAAGACAAACTGGCCGCCGTCCAGCACCGGCACCGGCAGCAGGTTGAGCACCGCGAGGTTGATCGAGATGAGCGCCATGAAATCGAGGAACGCATCCAGGCCCAGGCGCGCGCGCTCACCGGCGAGCTGGCCGATCAGGATGGGCCCCCCGACCTCCCGCTTGGAGATCCGTCCGCTGAAGAGTCCCCGCACGGTACGCACGATCTGGGTGGACTTGTCGAGCATCGACCGCCACCCCTCGACCATCGCCTGTCCCAGGGACAGCGACTCGAAGTGATAGGTGCCACCGACCGCCACGCCGATCCGTCCGACCACCACTTGACGGCCGTCCGGTCCGGGCATCGAATCGACGTACGGCCGGACCTGGACGACGACATGTCGCGGGCCATGGGCCAGCTCGAGTGAGAGCTCCCGCCCCGCGCTCGCCTGCAGCACCTCGAGCACATCGTACCACTGATCCATTCGGCGCCCGTTCACCGCCACGATGGTGTCGCCGAGCTGAATCCCCGCCTTGGCCGCGGGTTTGCCCGGCAGCACCTGGCCCACGATAGGCGAGCGGAACGGCTGCAGCGCCTGGGATGCCTTGAGCCGCTGCTCCAGGGCGTCCTGATGAATCGGCAGCGACACGGTGCGTCCGTCGGAGAGGTCGAGCCGGATGTCGGGCTCCGGCGCATTGGCGATCCCGTCCTCCACGTCCTCCCAGGCGTGCACCCGCTTGCCGTTGATGGCGAGAATGCGGGTACCGGGCTGGATGGTCTTCAGCACCTCGGCCTCCGGCGGCACCAGCTCCGGTATCACCCGGCCGACGGTGGTGACCGGGTCGATCGGGCGTCCGTTCTTGGCGGCCAGGAAGGTGAAGAGCAGCCAGGCGAACAGGGCGTTCATCGTCACCCCGGCGAGGATCACGATCATCCGCTTCCAGATCGGCTTGGCCTCGAACATCCGGTCGGGCGGCACCACCGCGGCTGGCCGGCCGCCTTCCAGCGCGCTGCTGGTGGCCTCCTCCTCCCGACTCGCCATCTTCACGTACCCGCCGAGCGGAAGCCAGGAGATCGAGTATTCTGTCTCGCCCCGCCGGAAGGTGAGCCAGGGGATCGGTGAGCCGAGCCCCAGGGAGAAGCGATGCACGTAGATCCCGGCCCACTTGGCGGCGACGAAGTGCCCGGCCTCATGGACGAAGACGAGGACCCCCAGTACCACGATCAGGGACAGGACGGTCGTCAGCACGGTGCCCTCACGTACCCGCTCGCGTACTCGGCGGCGCGCTCCCGCGCCCAGCGGTCGGCCTCCCGCACCACCTCCAGCGTGGTGGCCGGGGCCGAGGTGTGCGCCTGGAGCACGCGCTCGATGATCTCGCTGATGCAGCCGAAGGGAACATCCCCCCGCAGGAACGAGCCGACCGCCACCTCGTTGGCGGCGTTGAACACCGCCGGAGAGGTGCCCCCGGCGCGCCCCGCCGCCACCCCAGAGGCGAGCGCCCGGAACACGTCGGTCCGCACCGGCTCGAAGGTGAGCGGGCCCGCGGCGACCGGATCGAAGCGCCGGATGCCCTGATCGGGAAGCCGGGCGGGGTGGGTGAGGGCGTAGAGAATGGGAAGCTCCATCGAAGGGAAGCCGAGCTGCGCGATCACGCTGCCGTCACAGAACTCGACGAACGCGTGGACGATGCTCTGGGGATGCACCACGACCTCCAGGGCATCATAGGGGAGACCGAAGAGGTGGTGCGCCTCGATCAGCTCGAGCGCCTTGTTCGCCAGCGTGGCGCAGTCCACCGTGATCTTGCTGCCCATACGCCAGGTGGGGTGACGCAGCGCCGCCGCCACGGTCGCGTGACGCACCTCCTCGACCGCCCACCGGCGGAACGGCCCGCCGGAACAGGTGAGAATCAGGCGGCTCAGTCCGCTGTCGCGACCGGTGACGCACTGGAGCACGGCGCTGTGCTCCGAGTCGATGGGGACCAGCTCGCCCCCGCCGGCGGCCGCCGCCTCGGCCACCAGGTTTCCCGCCATCACCAGGCTTTCCTTGTTGGCGAGCGCCACCCGCTTCCCCGCCCTGAGCGCGGCGATCGTCGCGTCGAGCCCGGCGGCCCCGACCACGGCGTTCACCACGATGTCGGCGTCGGGATGGGTGGCCGCCTCGACCAGCACCTGGGGCCCCGAGGGCCAGCGGTGGTCCGTGGCGACGGCGGCGAGACCGGCGAATGCCGGCCGCCACTCCGCCACCTGCGCCTCCAGCTCGGCGCCCTGGCTGCCGGCGGTGAGCGACACGACGCGGAAGTGGTCCCGCTGACGGCGGAGGACGTCGAGCGTGCTCCGTCCGATGGAGCCGGTGGAGCCGAGGATCGCCACCCCGCGGGTGACCCGGGAGGAGTCGGGCATCAGATCGCCCCGAAGGCCCGGTACAGCGCGGCCGCCGTCGGCACCACGAAGTAGAGCGAGTCGAGCCGGTCGAGCACCCCGCCGTGGCCGGGTATCAGATGGCTCGAGTCCTTGACTCCGGCCTCCCGCTTGAAGAGGGATTCGGCCAGATCGCCCACCTGCCCGACGACGGAGAGCGCCGCGGCCATCGCGACCAGCTGCCAGACCGGGATGCGGACGCCCACCATGGGGAACACGCCGAGGGCGAAGAGCGGCGCCACCAGCAGGCTTCCCGCCACCCCGGCGACGGCCCCCGATCGGGTCTTCCCCGGGCTCACGGTGGGCGCGAGCTTCGGCCCTCCGAACGCCCGTCCGCCGAACATGGCGGCGGTGTCACAGACCCAGGTGACCACGAGTGGATAGAACACCAGCCAGGTGCCGGCCCAGGAGCGCTCCGGGTACCGCCCATGCCTGATGGCCAGCAGGAAGACGGGCAGCGCGCCGGTGTAGGCGACGCCAAGCAGGGTCGTGCCGACGGCCTCGAGCGGGCGCTCGCCCGGCGCGCGCTGCGCCAGGGCCCAGGTGAGGAGCGCCAGCAGCCAGAGCGCGCCGAGATAGGGCCACGCGCCGACGATCGCTTCGCTCCAGCGCGGCATCAGGCTGGCGCCATACGCCAGCGGCGCGATCAGCGCCGCGCTCGCGACCCCGAGGACGCGCGCCGGCCGAACCCCTTGCCGCTCCGCCAGGCCGAACAGCTCTCCGGCCCCGAGTCCGGCGGCGAGCGCCAGGAGCCCCACCAGCGGCAGTCCGCCGAGATAGACCACGCCGAGCGCGAGCGGAATGGCGATGACGGCGACGCCGACCCGACGGACCAGATCGGCATCCATCAGACGGAGACGCGCCCGAATCGGCGATCGCGCCGCTGAAACTCCAGGATGGCTTCGAAGAGATGGCGCCGGGTGAAATCAGGCCAGAGGACCGGAGTGACGTACAGCTCGGCGTAGGCGAGCTGCCAGAGCAGAAAGTTGGAGATCCGCATCTCACCGGAGGTGCGGATCAGCAGATCGGGGTCGGGCCAGGGCGCGGTGTAAAGCCGGCGGCCGAGGGCCTCCTCGTCGATCTCGGTCGGGTCGAGCCGGCCGGCGGCGACTTCCTCCGCGAGGATCCGGGCGGCCCGGGCGAGCTCCGCCCGGGAGCTGTAGGAGATGCACAGGTTGAGAGCCAGCTCGGTGCCGCCGGCGGTCTCCTGGACCACCCGGTCGACGGCGCGGCGGGCGGCGGGCGCCAGCCGCTCGAGGTCGCCCAGGATGCTGACGACGACGCCCTTGTCCCGCAGGTTGTCCACCTCACGCGAGATGTACTCCTCGAGCAGGCTCATCAGCGCTTCGATCTCGAGGGCCGGCCGCTGCCAGTTCTCCTGGCTGAAGGCGAAGAGGGTCAGCACTCCGACGTCGGCCTTGAGGCAGCCTTCCACGACCTCCCGCACCGCCCGCATGCCGGCGTGATGGCCCAGCGGGCGCGGCAGGGAACGCCCCTTGGCCCAGCGTCCGTTCCCATCCATGATGATCGCGACGTGGGCGGGGACGGCACCGTGGATCGTGATCCGGCGCAAGAGGTCGTCGCTCATCCGTCAGACTTCCAGGATCTCGGCTTCTTTGGCGTGGATCAGCGCATCGATCTGCTTGATGTGCTCATCGGTGACCTTCTGCACGTCCTTCTCCGCCCGCGCCTTGTCGTCCTCGGAGACCTTCTCCAGCTTCTTGATCTTGGAGAGGGCCTCCGTCCGGGCGTGGCGGACCGCGATCCGCCCCTCCTCGGCGAGCTTGTGCACCACCTTGACCAGCTCCTTCCGCCGCTCCTGCGAGAGCGCCGGCAGCGGGACCCGGATGATGTTACCCTGGCTCGAGGGATTGAGCCCGAGATCGGCCTCCCGGATGGCCTTCTCGATGGCCGAGCTCAGCGACTTGTCGAACGGCTGCACGGTGAGCAGGCGGGGCTCGGGGGCACCCACCATGGCCACCTGGCTCAGCGGCACCGAGCTGCCGTAGGCGTCGACCCGCACGATGTCGAGCAGCGAGGTGGTGGCCTTGCCGCTCCGGATGCCGCTGAACTCGCGCTTGGTGTTCTCGACCGCCTTGTGCATCAGCTCGCGACCGTGCTTGGTGAGTTCCGGAATGGTGCTCATCGGACGATGGTCCCTACCCGTTCGCCTTGCAGCACGCGGGTGATGGCGCCGGGCTGGTTGATGTTGAAGACGACGATGGGCAGCTGGTTGGCCTTGCAGAGCCCGAACGCGTTGGCGTCCATGACGGCGTAGTTCTTGACGATCGCCTCCTGGTAGGTGAGCTCGGGAATGAAGGTCGCCGCCGGATCGGTCCGGGGATCGCCGGTGAACACCCCGTCGACGTTGGTGGCCTTGAGGATCACTTCGGCCTCGATCTCGAGCGCGCGCAGCACGCCGGCGGTGTCGGTGGAAAAGAACGGATTGCCGGTCCCGGCCGCGAAGATGACGAGCCGGCCCTTCTCCAGATGGCGGATGGCCCGCCGCCGGATGTACGGCTCGGCGAGCGATTCCATCCGGATGGCGGTCATCACCCGGGTGTCCACCCCGACCTTCTCCAGGACGTCCTGCAGCGCCAGCGCGTTGATCACGGTGGCCAGCATCCCCATGTAGTCCGCGGAGACCCGGTCCAGCCCTTCCCGGCTGGCGGTGGCCCCCCGGATGATGTTGCCCCCGCCCACCACCAGCGCCAGGCCCACGCCCAGCCGGTGCACCGCCTTGATCTCTTCAGCAAACGCCTCGACCACATGGAAATCGAGACCGGAGCCTTTGTCGCCGCCCAACGCCTCGCCCGAAATCTTGAGCAGGGCGCGGGTGTAGGCGACCGGCATCAGGCTTCCCCGACCTTGAACCGGGCGAAGCGCCGCACCGCGATGGTCTCGCCGAGCTTGCCGGAGGCCTCCTTCACCAGCTGGCCGACGGTCTTCTTGTCGTCCTTCACGTAGAGCTGCTCGGTCAGGGTCCGTTCCGCCACGAACTTCTTGAGCTTCCCCTCCACGATCTTGGCGCGGATGTTCTCGGGCTTCCCCTCCTGGGCCACCTGCTCCTCGGCGATCCGGCGCTCGCGCTCGAGCAGCGCCGCCGGGACGTCCTCCGGGGTCACCCCGATCGGATCGGCCGAGGCGATGTGGAGCGCGATGTCCCGGGCGAGCTGCTGGAACTCCTCGGTGCGGGCCACGAAGTCGGTCTCGCAATTGAGCTCCACCAGCACGCCCACCTGCCCGTTGTGATGGAGATAGCTCACGATGATCCCCTGGGACGCGCTCTTGCCGGTTCGCTTCTCGGCCTTGGCGATTCCCTTCTTCCGCAGGATGTCCGACGCCTTCTCCATGTCCCCGCCGCCCTCTTCCAGGGCCCGCTTGCAATCCATCATGCCCGCGCCGGTTCGCGCGCGCAGCTCACTCACGTCCTTGGGGGAAATCGTCACGCTCGTCATGGTCTCCAACCGGGTGCAGTCAGGGGTGAATAGTAAAACCGCCGCTCACGGCCCGCACGGGCCAGGAGCGGCGGATGCTCCGATGGTCCCGCGTACCGGCTTACGCCCCCGCCTCGCCGGCCGGTCCGGGGGCGGCCACTTCGGCGACGCCCTCGGAAGTGCCGTCGGCGCCGCTCTCGGAGGCGCCGTCGGCGCCGCCCTCGGTCTTGAGCCGGGCCGCGATGGCCTCGGGCTTCGGCCGGCGCTTGCGCCGTGGCCGGCGCCGCTTGCGATCGGCTTCCGAGTCGCCCTCGCTGCCCGCGTCGGTGCTGTAGGTCTCGGCGTCGAGATCCTCGGACACCTCCCGCATCGGCATCTGGGCCCGGGCCTCCTTGATCACGTCGCAGAGCGCCGCCGTGATGAGGGAGACCGACCGGATGGCGTCGTCGTTGCCCGGCACCGGCACGGTGATGACGTCGGGGTCGGCGTTGGTGTCCACGATGGCAACGACCGGGATGCCGAGCTTGTTGGCCTCGGCCACCGCGATCTTCTCCTTCTTGGCGTCCACGATGAACAGCGCCCCCGGCAGCCGCCCCATCAGCTTGATCCCCTCGAGGTTGCGGCTCAGCTTCACCCGCTCGCGCTCGAAGAGCAGCTTTTCCTTCTTGGTGTAGTTCTCGAAGTCGCCATCCGCGGCGCCCTGCTCCAGCTCCCGGAGCCGGCGGATCTGCTTCTTCAGCGTCTGGAAGTTGGTGAGCATCCCGCCCAGCCAGCGCTCGGTGACATAGAACGCGCCGCTCTCGGCGGCCTCGATCTGGACGATCGCCTTGAGCTGCTTCTTGGTACAAACGAACAGGACCCCTTCGCCCTTGAGCACCACGCTCTTGAGCAGCTCCTGCGCCTTCTGAATCTGGCGGAGGGTCTTCTGGAGGTCGATGATGTAGATGCCCGAACGCTCGGCGAAGATGAATCGCCGCATCTTGGGATTCCATCGGCGGGTCTGGTGACCGAAATGCACGCCGGCTTCGAGCAGGTCCTGCAGTTGAGGCTGTGCCATGCGGGTGCTGGTGTCCTGTCTGATGAGGGTTAAGCGTCCATCGCGTTCATCTCCAGGCGCGATCCCGGCTCGAAGCCGGGACACCCACGCCAGGATCCCGCGATGTGCGAGATGGGGGAATTTCCCCCGCCGGCCCGCGGGCCGGTTCCGACTACCGCTTGCTGAACTGGAACCGCTTCCGGGCGCCCGGCCGGCCCGGCTTCTTCCGCTCCACCGCGCGCGGGTCCCGGGTCAAGAGCCCCGCGGTCCGAAGCTTGGCCCGGTGCTGCCCATCCGCATCGACCAGCGCGCGGGCGATGGCGTGCCGAAGCGCCCCCGCCTGGCCCGCCTGGCCGCCGCCGTTCACATGCGCCTTGACGTCGAACGCGCCCAGCGTGTCCGTGGCCGTGAACGACTGCTGGATGTGCTGCACCAGCGACGGCCGGGGGAAGTAGTCGCCGAGGGTCCGGCCGTTGATGGCCCACTTGCCGGTGCCGGGGGTCAGATAGACCCGGGCCACGCTGGTCTTGCGGCGGCCGACCGCCTGCCAGCGGAATTCGGGTGCTGCGGTCATGCGCCCACCTTCGAGGGAGTGACGGAAAACGGCTTCGGCTGCTGCGCGGCGTGCGGGTGCTCGGCGCCGGCGTAGACCTTGAGCTTGCCCCGCATCTTCTGCTTGGCGAGCGAGGTCTTGGGCAGCATGCCGAACACGGCCTTCTCGATCACCCGGTCGGGATGCTTGGCGAGCAGATCGCGCGCGGCGGTGAAGCGCTCGTGCCCCATGTACCCGGTGTGGGAGAAGTAGCGCTTCTGCGTCAGCTTCCGGCCGGTGAGCTTGACCAGCGCGGCGTTGATCACCACCACGAAATCCCCCCCGTCCATGTGCGGGGTGTAGGTCGGCTTGTGCTTGCCCCGGATGAGCTGGGCGACGCCACTGGCCAGACGGCCGAGCGGCACACCCGCGGCATCCACGACGTGCCACTCGTGGCTGATGTCGTCAGGAGTGGCGGTGAAGGTTTTCATTTCCTCTGCTGCCTCGAGCGTGGGCCAGGAGTCAAACCGAAACAGACTCACAAGATAGGCGGTCGCCGGGAGGGGGGTCAAGGGCCGGGATCGAACTCCGCCAGCACCTGACCCTTCTCCACCGCCTCGCCGGGCCGGACCCGGATGGCACGGACCCGAGCGGCCGCGTGGGCCCGAAGCTCGTTCTCCATCTTCATGGCTTCCAGCACCAGCACTCCCGCCCCCACCACCAGCACCTGCCCCGGCTCCACCAGCACCCGCACCACCAGCCCCGGCATCGGGGCGCGGAGCACGCCGGGTCCCGCCGGCCGGGAGGCGGCGCCGGTGAGACTGCGGACGTGCCGGGTCCGTTCATCCGTGACCTCGGTCTCCCACCGCTCCCCCCGGAGCGTCACCGTCCAACGGCCAGGGCCTCCGTCCTCCATGGCCAGTCCCACGGGCCGCCCACTCAGCAACAGCTGGCGGAGCGGCGTACCCGATACCGCCGTGAGCGAGGCGGTGTATTCGGTGCCGGCCGCGACCACCCGCTCCCCGTCGATCTCGACCTCCACCTCGCGTCCGGCCACGCTCACGAAGTACTTCACGACGCCCGCTCCAGGGCGGCGACGGTCTCGACGTGCGCGGTCTGGGGAAAGAGGTCGAACGCCCGCAGGGTGACCAGACGGAATCCGGGCAGCCGGCCGAGATCGCGGGCAAGCGTGGCGGGGTCGCAGGAGACATAGACCAGGCGGGTCGGTCCCAACCGCTCCAGCGCCGTGGTGACCCGGCCGTCCATACCGGTCCGCGGAGGATTGGCGATGACGAGCTCCGGCCGGTGCAGCTCGTGCAACACGTCTTCCACCCGGCCCAGGTGCCGGCGCAGCGCCGGGCCCCGGCGGTCCGCCTCCGCCACCGCTCGCCGGTCCGACTCTACGCTCTCCACCTCGGCGCCGGCCTCCGCCAGCGCGACCGTGGTCTCCCCGACGCCGGCGTACAGGTCCCAGACCCGCTTTGCTGCCACGTCGCCCAGTTGCTCCACGGCATAGGCGCGGACCCGGTCGCCCATCTCGGGATGCACCTGCTCGAACACCGTGGCGGGGTAGGCCTCGTCGCTGCCGGCCACCGCTCGCGCGGCCCCGCCCTCCGGCTGCCACCAGATGGTCACCCGAAGGTGATGCCGGATGAGCTCGGCGTGGAGACGCGGCGCGCCGGACCAGATCTCGGCTTCACTCGAACGGAGCAGGAGGTGACGACCGCCGCTCCGGTCGCGCCGGAGCACGACCCGACTGAGACCGGGAGGCAGCAGCGGACGGAGCGCCCGCACCGTCTGCCAGAGGCCCATCAGCTCGGGAGCGGTGATGTGACACCACTCCAGATCGAACACCTGGTCCGCCCGCTCGTACCGGTGCAGCCCGATGCGACGGCGGTCCTCGCTCACCGCGAGCGTCAACTTGGCTCGGTAGTCGTACGCCTGGTCCGCCGGCACCAGCTCCGGGTCGGCCACGTCGAGATGCGCGAGCCGCCGGAGGGCGTCGCCGACGAAGCCGCGTCGGGCCGCGCGCTGGGCGTCGAGGTCGAGGTGCTGCATCTGACAGCCGCCACAGTCGTCCCGCGAGTAGTGCGGGCAACGCGGCTCGGTCCGGTTCGGTCCGGGCTCGATCAGCTGTCCGATCCGGGCCCGAGCGAAACGCTTGTGCTCGCGGATGGCGGCGAGCTCGATCAGGTCGCCCGGCGCGGCGCGGGGCACGAACACGGTCCGCCCGTCCTCCAGCTTGGCCACGCCATCTCCCCCCGCGGCCAGGCGGAGGATGCGGACCGCGCTCACTGGATCGCCTCGAGGCGGGCCTGTCGCAACCAGCCCTCGCTCGCGTGATCGTCGGCGGCAACGGTGGGGATGCGCGAGCGGCGGGCCTCGTCCTCCGCCAGGGCGGCGGCCACGGCGATGTCCAGCACCCGATCGCCGACGGGCTGGAGCAGGTCGGCGCGGCGTTCGAGGAACTGGATGTCGATCTCGCCCTCCCGGAACGCCGCATCGGCCATGAGGCGCCGGTGAAAGCCCTGATTGGTGGCGAGCCCCACGATGGCCAGCTCGTCCAGCGCCCGCGCCATCCGGGTGACGGCCTGGCGCCGGTCGGGGGCATGAACGATGAGCTTGGCCAGGAGCGAGTCGTAGTGCAGCGTGACCTCGTCGCCCACCTCCACGCCGCTGTCCCAGCGCACCCCGGGTCCTCCGGGTACCCGGAGGTACTGCACCCGGCCGGTCGAGGGAAGAAATCCGTTGGCCGGGTCCTCGCTGGTGATGCGGCACTCGAGCGCCCACCCGCGGGGGTTGAGCCAGCCCTGGTGAATCCGCATCGGCTCCCCCGCCGCGATCCGCAGCTGCTCCCGGACCAGGTCCACTCCATAGACCAGCTCGGTCACCGGGTGCTCCACCTGGATCCGGGTGTTCATCTCCAGGAAATAGAAGGACTGGTCTTGGGCCAGCAGAAATTCGCAGGTGCCAGCGCCGCGATACGCCACCGCCTCCGCCGCGGCCACCGCCGCCGCCCCCATCCATTCGCGGAGGTCCTGCGAGACGGCGCTCGACGGCGCCTCCTCGACCAGCTTCTGATGCCGCCGCTGGATCGAGCACTCCCGCTCGCCCAGATGGATGGTGCGCTCGTGGTCGGCCAGGACCTGGATCTCGATGTGTCGTGGCCGCTGGATGAACTTCTCCAGATAGACGCCGGCGTCACCGAAGGATTTGAGTGCCTCGGAGGCGGCGGTCTCGAGCGCGCCGGCCAGCTGGTCGGGCGACTCGACTACCCGCATCCCCTTGCCGCCTCCGCCGGCGGTGGCCTTCACCATCACCGGGTAGCCGACCTCGCGGGCGAGCGCGAGCGCCGGGCCGAGGTCGTCGATCGGCGCGCTCGCCCCGGGGACGATCGGCACGCCGGCCGCCTTCATCCGGCGGCGGGCCTCGGTCTTGTCGCCCATCGCCCGAATGGCCGCGGACGAAGGTCCGACGAAGATGAGCCCCGCCCGCTCCACCGCCTCCGCGAACGCGGCGCGCTCCGCCAGGAATCCGTAGCCCGGATGGATGGCGTCGGCCTCGGTCTCGATAGCGGCCTGGATGAGACGGTCGATGGCGAGATAGCTCTGGGAGGGCGCGGCGGGACCGATCGCCACCGCTCGATCGGCGGCGCGTACGTGCGGGCTCACCCGGTCCGCGGCGGAGTAGACGGCCACCGCCTCGAGCCCTTCCTCGTGGCAGGCGCGGACGATCCGGAGGGCGATCTCCCCGCGATTGGCCACCAGCACCCGCTTCACCGCCGGCCGCCCGGGATTACGGCCGGCATGCCAGCGGCGGCGTGTCTCCGAAAAGCGTGAGCAGGCTGGTGCAAAGGAGGGCGTTGTAGCGGGCGGCGTTGTCGTAGACACCGCGCACGTCGTCGACCCAGGGCGAGCCGTCCTGGAGCATCGCCTTGAGCAGCTCGGTCGTGGTGAGGGCCCCCGCGTCCAGCGGAGCCGGCCGGCTGACCCGCACCAGCCGAAACGGCACCCATGCCATCGCGGGGACCGCGGCACTGTCGGTGCCCGGGCTGAGACACAGCGTGCGCCGGGGCGCCACGGCCGCCAGTGCCCGCTGGACCGGGAGGTTGGGATCGACGCCCATGGCCGCCGCCATGCGGGCGCGGTACAGCGAGTCGGTGGCGTAGAGGTCGGGGCGAAGCGGAAGGATGTCGAGCGAGGGGCGATCGCGGCTGCCGGACCAGACCGAGAGCGCTTCGAGATCGCTTCCGGTGAGCAGCACTCCTCCGGCTGGACACGAGGTCAGCAGATTGCTTCCCAGCTCGACGATGAACCCGGGCATCCCGGGCATGTCGGCCCGGACGCGGGAGTACCGGGGCGCACTCCAGCCCGAGTCCTCCACCAGGATGAGCGCCCGCTCCACCTCGGTGACGCCGCGGAAGACCAGACCGGAATCCACCGAAAGCCGGCGCGACTGGTCCAGCGCGGTGGCGGCAAAGTCGAGGTAGAGCGTGCCATCAGGATCGCCCCGGTGGCCGTGCAGGTGCCAGTCTCGGGCGTCGAACAGATAGAAGCGGCCGAGTTGCAACCAGGCACGCCCGTCGTCCGGCGCGGTCGCCAGGTAGCGGCCGAGCAGGTCGATCGCCGCCTGGCGCTCGCCCTCGCGCTCGAGTGCGGCGGCGCGGGGGGCGACATTGGGATCGATCGCGCCCTGGGCCGGGAGTCGAGCGGGCGTGGCCGATCCGGCCAGAAGGACGGCCAGCCCGCAACGAACCGCCGCGCGAACCCAGGGGGAGTGGGACGTGATCGCGGGCTGAGGGGCAGGGTGCATGTATCTCAATAATGGCAATGGACTTCGATCTTGGCTAGGTGCCAGGCCTAGAGGGGGATGTTTCCGTGCTTCCTCGGGTGATTCCGTTCCCGCTTGGTACGGAGCGTCCGCAACCCGTCGATGAGGCGGGGGCGGGTGTCTCGCGGATCGATGACATCGTCGATGTACCCCCGTGCCGCGGCGGCGTAGGGATGGGCGAACTTCGCGGTGTACTCGTCGATCAGCCGCGCGGTGGCGGCGGCCGGATCGGACGCCCGGGCGATCTCGTCCTTGAAGAGGATCTCGACCGCGCCCTTGGGTCCCATCACGGCGATCTCCGCCGACGGCCAGGCGAGGTTGAGATCGCCCCGGATGTGCTTCGAGCTCATCACGTCATAGGCCCCGCCATAGGCCTTGCGGGTGATCACCGTCAGCTTGGGGACCGTGGCCTCACAGTAGGCGAACAGCAGCTTGGCGCCATGCTTGATGATGCCGCCGTGCTCCTGGGCCACGCCGGGGAGGAACCCCGGCACGTCCACGAAGGTGACGACCGGAAGGTTGAAGCAGTCACAGAAACGGATGAAGCGCGCCGCCTTGAGCGACGCGTTGATGTCCAGCACCCCCGCGAGCACGGCAGGCTGGTTGGCGACGACTCCCACCGGCCGGCCGCCCAATCGCGCGAAGCCGACCACGATGTTCTCGGCATACTGGCGATGTACCTCCAGGAACGCGCCCTCGTCCACCACCCGCCCGATCACTCCATGCATGTCATACGGCATCGCCGGGCTGTCGGGGACGATGTCCAGCAGGGCCTCGTCCCTCCGGTCGACCGGATCGCTGCTGGCCCGCTCGGGCGGCTCATCCAGGTTGTTGAGCGGGAGAAACCCCATCAGCTCGCGCACCGCCTGGAGGCACTCGGGCTCGGTGTCGTGGGTGAAGTGGGAGACCCCGGAGAGACCCCCGTGGGTATCGGCCCCGCCCAGCTCCTCGAAGCTGACCTCCTCGTGGGTGACCGTCTTCACCACACTGGGACCGGTGACGAACATGTAGCTCACCCCGCGCACCATGAATACGAAATCGGTGATGGCCGGGCTGTAGACGGCGCCGCCGGCGCAGGGACCGAGCACGACGGAGATCTGGGGAACCACGCCCGAGGCGAGGGTATTGCGGAGGAAGATGTCGGCATAGCCGCCGAGGGAGACGACACCCTCCTGGATCCGCGCGCCGCCGGAGTCGTTGAGGCCGATGACCGGGGCACCGTTCCGAACGGCGAGATCCATCACCTTGCAGATCTTCTCGGCGTGCGCTTCGGAGAGCGAGCCGCCGAATACCGTGAAGTCCTGGGAGAACAGGTAGACCAGGCGGCCCTCGATCCGCCCGTAGCCGGTCACGACGCCGTCGCCGGGATAGATCTGCTGGTCGAGCCCGAAGTCGGTGGCGCGATGGGTGACGAAGCGGTCCAGCTCGACGAAGCTGCCCGGATCGAGCAGGAGATCCAGTCGCTCGCGGGCGGTGAGCTTGCCCTTCTTGTGCTGCTGCGCGACGCGGGCGGGGCCCCCGCCCTGTTCGGCAAGCGTCTGGCGGTGGTGGAGCTGATCGAGAAGCTGACGGGGGTCGGACATGGCGAGACAAGATAGTCGTACCGGTGGGGTTCCGCCTATACGGCGGCCGCCTCGGCGCGGGCTCGCGCGAAGCCCTCGTGGAGCTCGGCCGCGAGCCGGTCGGCATTGGACCATGATTGGTCCAGCAGCGCCTGCTCTATCCGGACACAGAGCTCGGTCATCTGCTCGGCCCCGACGGCGCCGCAGACTCCCTTGAGCTTGTGGGTCAGAGCATTCGCCAGCGCGAGATCGCGAACGGCGATCGCGGAGCCCACCTGATCGACCAGCGTCGCCGCCGAGGCGACGAAGAGATCGAGATAGTGCCGCAGCGTCGGACTGTCGTCTCCCACGAACAATTGGAGGTGCGCGAGCCTGAGCGGCACGGGCTGGGCCGGCATGGATGCCTCGATCGCAAAGTCGAGCGGCCGGGTCGGTCGCTCGGCGCCGGGGCGAGTCCATCGATCGAGGACATCCCCCAGCTTCTCCCGGTCGATCGGCTTGGACAGGTAGTCGTCCATGCCCGCCGCGTAGCAGCGCTCGCGGTCTTCCCGCATGGCGCCGGCGGTCATGGCGACGATGGGTACCGGGCCCCCGTCGCCTCCGCGACGCCGGATCTCCCGGGTGGCCTGGAAGCCGTCCATCTCGGGCATCTGACAGTCCATCAGCACCAGATCGTAGGGCACCGCCCCCGCAGCCGCGACCGCCTCGAGGCCGTTGGCCACGACGTCCACCCGATGCCCGAAGCGCTCGATCAGGCCGACGGCCACCTGCTGATTGACCTCGTTGTCGTCGGCCAACAGGATCCGGAGCGGGCGGACGGCCGGCACCTCGCCCGTACGCCGCGCGGGGGGCAGCAGCGCCGGCTCGGTGCAGACGGTCTTTCCGAAGCGCGCGGTGAACCAGAAGGTGCTGCCGCTCGCCGGCCGGCTCTCCACTCCGATCGCCCCGCCCATCAGCTCGGCCAGCTGTTTGGAGATGGCGAGCCCGAGGCCGGTGCCGCCGTAGCGCCGCGTGGTGGTCGCATCGGCCTGGGAGAACGGGAGGAAGAGCCGGGCCTGAATCTCGGCGGCGATGCCGATCCCGGTATCGCTCACCTCGAAGCGAAGCATCGTCCAGTCCGTGCTCTCCTCGACGACCCGGGCCCCGAGCAGCACCTCGCCCCGCTCGGTGAACTTGATGGCGTTCCCCGCGAGATTGAGCAGTACCTGCCGGAGCCGGCCGGGGTCGCCGTGCACCATGGTAGGCACCCCCCGGTCAATCACCGTCGTCGTCGCGATGCCCTTTCGTCCCGCCTGCTCGCTGAACAGGGTCGGAATCTCCTCCAGCACCGAGCGCAGGTCGAAGTCCACGGGATCCAACTGCAGCTTTCCGGCCTCGCTCTTGGAGAAGTCCAGGATATCGTCCAGCACCGTGAGGAGGCTCTGGGCCGAGAGGTGGGCGGTGTCGGCGCGCTCGCGCTGATCCGGCGTGAGATCCCCATCCAGGAGGAGATCGAGCATGCCGAGCACCCCGTTCATCGGCGTGCGTATCTCGTGGCTCATGTTGGCCAGGAAGGCGGCCTTGGCGTCGCGCGCGGAGATGGCGCCGTCGCGCGCCCGCTCCACCTCGCGAAGGGTCTCGACTGTCCGGTTGAACGCCGAGGCGAGCAGGGTCCATTCGCGGGTGGGTCCGGTCGCGGGCAGCATCCAGAGCTGGCCGTCGCGCTGCATCGCCTCGAGCTCGCGGGCGAACGCGGCGAAGGGTCGCACCACGACCCGGTGGCCGCCGGCCCAGACCGCGCCGAGCAGGAGCAGCGCGACCAGCGCCCCAGCGGTGAGGAAGCGAGGGACCCAGATCTCCACCCGCCGGAAGTGCGCGCGGGACGACCGCAGCACCGCTACTCCCGAGGGATGCTGGAGGACATCGATGAGTGGAAAACGGGTCTCGAGGCTGTCGCCGGACGCGTAGACCACGCTGACCACCGGCGGGGGGGCGGGCGCCGCCCATTCCTCGAAGGTGAGTCGCTGCTGCAATTCCTGGCTGAACGCCGCCATGACGGAATCGGTGAGCGGCTGTGCGACGACGATGTAGCCGTGGGACGGGTAGGTCGGCGAGACCGTCTCGGCGTGGGCATGAATCAGTGCCGCCGCGAGGAGATAGGGCCGGTGCTCGAACCAGATCACCCCTTCGAGGGACCCGCGAATCCGGAGCTGACTGAACAGCGGTGACCGCTCGATCCAGGACGTCAGATCGGCCGTAGGGCGGCGAGCCCAGAGGAACTGCGATCGACCATCCGCCCCCCACAACCCGACCAACTGGTCCCCGTACCGCACCGGAAACCACTCCACGAAATTCCGCTGGAAGAAGCCGGGACCGTCCGGTGGTGGCATCGGGCCCATCTGCTGATACGTCGCGTCCCAGCCGGCATACTCCTCGACGCGATCGCGGTCGCGGACGGAGCGGCTCGCCAACATGGCCCGGGCGCGCTCGACGTCGTGCCGGGTGTTGTCCGCCTCCTGGCCGCGCATGGCGCTCTGCACCGCCGCGGCAAGCCCCGCCACGATCAGCCACATCGCCGCCGCGCTCAGCAGCGCGACGAAGGCCAGTTGCGCCCGGAGCGGCCATCCTGTCGGAGACCAGCGGCGGCGTCCAGACCTGGTCATCTCCGGCCCAACGGCCATTCCCGCTCCTCCCAATGAGTCTACCGGATCGGCCACGACGGAACCGCCCCTGTCGTGCAAGTGTCGGTTTCCGCCGGCCACATCTTGAGGCCGACGCGAAACGGGCCCCTGGTGGGGCCCGTTCGGTATGCCGCGACTGCTTCCGACCCCGCCCTACTCGGCCTTGCTCTCCTCGTACACCGGCCGGACCGGCGGGATGATCGGCTCGTCCGGATAGCCCACCACCGCGAGCACGATGCGGTGGTGGATGGGATCGACCTCGAGGACCTTGAGATCGAGCACCTGCCCCTCCTTCACCGCGTCGCCCGGGTTCTCGATGTTGGCCACGCCGAGCTGCGACATGGGGACGAACCCCTCGATGTCGTTGCCCAGATCGACCACCACGCCCTTGTCCATCAGGCGGACCGAGCGGCCCCGAAGCTCCATGCCGATGGGGTAGGTCTCGCCGATGCGGAGCCAGGGATCTTCCTCGGCCTGCTTCAGGCCCAGAGAGATCCGCTTGTTCTCGGCGTCGATGTTGAGGATCACGACGTCGACCCCGTCGCCCTTCTTGACCACCTCGGACGGGTGCTGGACCCGCTTGGTCCACGACATGTCGGAGATGTGGATCAGCCCGTCGATGCCGGGCTCGATCTCGACGAAGGCGCCGAAGCTGGTGAGGTTCCGGACCTTTCCCGAGATCCGGGTGCCCACCGGGTACTTGAGCGGCAGCACCATCCAGGGATCCTGCTCCGTCTGCTTCATGCCGAGGGAGATCTTCTCCTCGGCCTCGTCCACCTTGAGCACCACGGCTTCGATGGTCTCGCCGATGCTGACGATCTTGGACGGGTGGCGGACGTTGCGGGTCCAGCTCATCTCCGAGATGTGCACCAGCCCCTCGATGCCGGGCTCGATCTCGACGAAGGCGCCGTAATTGGTGATGGAGACGACCTTGCCCTGCACCCGGGTGCCCACCGGGTACTTGGCGGCGACGTTCTGCCAGGGGTAGGACTGGAGCTGCTTCATGCCCAGGCTGATGCGCTCGCGCTGCCAGTCGATGTCGAGGATCTTGACCTCGACTTCCTTGCCGATGGCCACCATCTCGGTCGGATGGGACACCCGGCCGTAGGACATGTCGGTGATGTGGAGCAGCCCGTCGACGCCGCCCAGG
>JBBSHB010000027.1:0-27382 GCA_038253515.1 Gemmatimonadales bacterium
ACCCGACGAGCTCGGAGAACGAGTCGCGGAGCGCCGACTGGGCGGCGCGGGCGCTCGGCGATGCGGGAGTGGCAGGGAGTCTGGTCCAACGGGTCTCGGCACTGGTGCTGCTCACCCGGCACCTCGGCCCGGCCACCGACTCCGCCGGTCGACTCCTCTGCGACGTCGACCTCTCGATTCTGGGTCGTGAGCCGGCCGATTTCGAGCGATTCGAGCGGGCGATTCGCGCCGAGTATTCCTGGGTTCCCGAGCCGGAGTATCGGGCGCGCCGCGGGCGTGTCCTCCGCGGATTTCTCGAGCGGCAGCCCTTGTATCAGACCGTGCCGTTCCGCATCCGCTACGAGGAGGCCGCGCGACGGAACCTTGCCCGTGCGCTCGCCCAACTCGCCGAGCCTGACCCGACTCAGAGCGCCGTCGGATAGGTCTCGGGCGGGTTCCCCTGGCGCGCCGCCTCAGGTCGCGCGGGCGGTCGCCGCCCGCTCCAGCAGTGCGCGCACTTCCTCGTCGGTGATTTGAGAGAAGTTCTCGTAGAAGGTGCCGACCGAACCGAATGGCTCCGGCGAGTAGAGGCAGACCACCTCGTCCACTTCGGCCCGGAGCAAAGCGCAGGTCTCCGCGGGCGCCACCGGGACGGCGACCGCCACGTGCGCCGGCCGCTGGCTCCGGACGACGGCGGCGGCCGCGCGCATGGTGGAGCCGGTCGCGAGGCCGTCGTCCACCAGCAGGACGCTTCGTCCGGCGATCGGCGGCGACGGCAGCCCGTCCCGGTACGCCTGCTCCCGGCGCGCCAGCTCGTGCTCCTCGCTGGCGGCCGCGGCGGCGATCACCCGGTCCGGGATCCCCAGCGACGCGACGACGTCCTGGCTGACGATGCGCACGCCCCCCGACGCGATCGCCCCCATGGCCAGCTCCTCGTGCCCGGGCACGCCGAGCTTGCGCACCAGGATCACGTCGAGCGGCGCCTGCAACGCGCGCGCCACCTCATAGCCGACCGGCACGCCGCCGCGGGGCAGCGCCAGCACCAGGAGGTTCGGTCGTCCGGCGTAGGAGGAGAGGGCGGCAGCGAGCCGGCGCCCCGCGTCGGTGCGGTCGCGGAATCGAATTCGGTACATCGGCCCTCCTCGTCGACCCGCAAAGGGTGCCCGGGATCGAGCAGTGGATGGATAGACCGGGAGTCCTGACAACGATGTGATCGCACTCACACGCGTAGCGCTCTGACCGCGGCTCCCCGCGGCCCGCCGCCGGGTTATCTTGGGTGCGATGCGGAAGACCCTGCTTCTCTCCCTGCTGACCCTCGCGGGGGCGTGTGAACGACCGGCGTCCGGCGGCGCCGCATGCGGCCTCGCCTCGCTCGCGGGCCCCACCGCCCTGCTCACCCAGTTCAGCGTTCCCCACCAGACTCTGAGCACCGCGCCACGGCGGCTCCCCGAGCGCCTGGTGACCCGGGTCGTGGCCGGCCCGGCCTACTCATCGGTGGTGGGCCGCTCCGACTCCATGCTGCTGATCGGGGTGGAAGGCGCGCTGCCCGCCGGGGCGAGGCCCGGCTATGGGGTGTTGGTGCTGGACCAGCAGGAGAGGGCCCGGGGCGTGATGCTCTACGAGGGGATCCCGGTGGAGGGAGCGCCGACCATCGGGAGCGTCTCCATCGGCAATGCTTCCCTGCCCCTCATCGGCATCCAGCTCGACCCGGCCAAGATCGAAGATCCCCACTGCCCATTTTTCCCCGACTCGGTCCGGCAGTGAGCGCGCCCCGCATCGGCATCACCGGTGTGCTCCGACTCTGGGATGGGGCCGAGCGCACCGGCGTCAACGCGGCCTACGCCCGGTCGGTCGTTGCCGCGGGTGGGGTGCCGCTCATCATCTCCCCGGTACTCGAGCCGTCTTATGCCTCCCGTGCGTTGGACGGATTGGACGGTCTGCTGCTCACCGGGGGCGAGGATATCGATCCCGCCTGGTACGGCGCCCATCCCTCGCCCCAGCTCTATCCGCCGAGCCGCGAGCGCGACCTGTTCGAGTTGGCCACGTTTGCCGCCGCACGGGAGCGCGAGCTGCCCGTTCTGGGCATCTGCCGCGGCATCCAGCTGGTGAACGTCGGTCTCGGGGGCACGCTCTACCAGGACCTCCCCACGGAGCGTCCCGGTCCGGTGGATCACAATCCGTCCGCCGAGCGCACTGCCCGCTCCCACCTCGTCCTGCTGGAGCCGGGCAGTCGCGCCGCCGCCGCTCTCGGCGCCACCCGCCTGAGCGTGAACTCCTTCCATCATCAGGCCATTCGCGACCTGGCGCCGGGACTGGTCGTCTCCGGGCTGACCGAGGACGGCGTGATCGAGGCGGTGGAATCCCCGGCCGAGGCGCCTTGGCTGCTCGCGGTGCAATGGCACCCGGAGGAGATGCATGCCGATGGAGGAGCGCCGGAGCGCGGGATGTTCAAGGCGCTGGTCGCGGCGGCGGGAGAGCGTGAGGCGCTGGCGCCGTGAGGACGCGGGCGCCGGAGACGTCAGTGGGAGCCCAGCTCGCGGAGGATCCGCTCGGCGGACCGGTGCTGGGGGAACAGCAGACGATCGCTCACCCCGTTGAGGGCGCCGCGCACCGAGGGAAACCGCTCGGCCACCGTCCGGAAGACCGCCGCCAGGCCGTACTCACCGGCGAGCTCGTGATCCGAGGCCATGCCGAACCCGCGCCGCCCGAGCGCGTCATAGTAGGTGACGTCGGGTCCGCCTTTGCGCAATTGGCGCGCGGCGATGTAATCGGGGAACAGGCCGGCGAGCCAGAGGGCGTGGTTACCCAGGTGGGTCATCACCCGGAAGCGTCGATCGCCCGCGCTCGCCTCCAGGTCCGCCAGGATGTCGATCAGGTAGCGATGACTCTGGTCGTCATTCCAATCGATCCGCCAGGCGCGATCCCGTTGCCCGAACTCGAGCAGCATGGCGGCCAGATAGTCGGACAGGTCCCGATCGTCGATGCCGGCGCCGCGGAGCGCCTGCCGGGTGAGCACGTAGAAGAAGAGTGCCTCGGACGGCACCAGCATCGTCCGCACCGTCAGCAGCCGCTCCAGCAGATCGGGAGTGTCCAGCAGCGGGTCGGGGCCCTCCGCCGCCAGCCGCCGTTCGAGGTAGGCCCGGCGATGCGCGGAGCCGCGGCTCAGTAGCAGGATCACCAGCTGCAGGTCCGCCGTGGTCAGGCGGCCTCGCGTATTCGCGCGGATCATGTCCATTCCTCCTTTGACAAATATCGCGCCTTCCACTGAATCCCGCGACGACCCGGCGCCATTGCGTCGGGTGACGGCCTTCGCTGAGGAGCTGGCCGGCACCCTGCGCCGGGCCTCGGTGATCGATCTGCTGGTCCGCCACATCCGCGAGGCGCTCGCGCCCAAGGAGATCGCCATCTCCCTGCTGCCGCGGGAGCCAGGGGGCAAGGACTTCTCCCAGACCTGGCCCGGCGGGCGCCCCGACCGTCGGCCCATTCTTGACCTGGTCGAGCGGCACGGCCCGCTGGCGCTTCCCGAGGGCCTCGAGTCCCTGGTCGAGCGAGGAGACCTACCGCAGCAGCCGGACAGCCCTGGCGGCTGGCTCATCGTTCCTTTCACCGCCAAGGGACGGGTCACCGGTGCGGTGGCCCTGTGCGGTGAGCGCGGGCGATACGGCCCGGAGGCGCTCCCGCTGCTGGAGGGGCTGGTGGCCCTGGCGAGCGTCGCGGTCGAGAGCGCCCGGCTCGTCGACCTGCAGGACGAGGGGCGGCGCTCCTGGCAGGAGGTGGTGGACGCCATCCCGCCGGCGCTCTGCATCGTGGACCGCGGCGGTCGGATCCGCCGAGCCAACCGCGCCTTCGCTGATCTGGTGAACGTCCCTCCGGCGAGCCTGATCGGCCGGCCCTGGCAGGCCTTCGCTCCACCGGAGTGGACAGCCGACCTCCAACGGGCGCTGGAGCAGCAAGGAGCGGGCCGGGAGGTCGATCTGCGCACCGGCGATCGGACGTATGCCGTTACCGCGGTGCCGATTAGCAGTGCCGATCGATCCACGCTGGTGCTCCTCTTCGACGATCAGACCGATCGGCGCCGGTTGCAAGACCAGCTCATCCAATCGGAAAAGATGTCCGCCATCGGGCAGCTCATTGCCGGCATCGCCCATGATCTGAATAACCCCTTGGCCTCGGTGATCGGGTTTGCCGATTTCCTGCGGGAGGTCCCCAACGTTCCCCCGGCGCTCCAGGAGCCGCTCACGGTCATTCAGGAAGAGGCCGAGCGCGCCTCGGGCATCGTGAAGAACCTGCTCAGCTTCGCCCGCAAGCAGGAGCACCAGCGTCGGCCGACCGCGCTTCAGCCTCTGCTCGACGCCACTTTCGTCCTGCTGCGAAACCAGCTCATGGCCCATCGGGTCGAGGCCCGCATCGAGGTCGAGCCGGATCTCCCGATGCCCGACATCGAGCCCAATCAGATCCAACAGGTCTTCTTCAATCTCATCCTCAACGCCACCCAGGCCATCGCCTCCACCGGACGACTGGGCACCATCGTGGTCCGGGCCCGGCGCTGGTTGGACGGCGTCGCCATCGACGTGATCGACGATGGCCCCGGCATGCCGGAAGCCCTGGCGACGCAGGTCTTCGAGCCATTCTTCACCACCAAGCCCGAGGGTGAGGGCACCGGGCTGGGCCTTTCCATCAGCCATGGGATCGTCCGCGAGCATGGCGGCCGCATCATGCTCGCGACCGAGGAGGGGAAAGGTTCCACCTTCACCGTGCAGCTTCCCCTCGCCACCCGGCCCCCCGCCCCGCCACCGACCACCGGGCCCGGTATCCCAACGAGACGGCTTCGGGTCCTGGTCGTCGACGACGAGCCTCACATTCTGCACTACATGCGCGCCACGCTGGAGGCGTGGGGCCACATACCGGTGGTGGCGCGGGACGGCGAGGAGGCGCTGCATATCACCGCGACGGAGGACTTCGACCTGGTGATCTCCGATCTCCGGATGCCGCGGGTCGACGGCCGGGAGTTCTACGAGGCGCTCGTTCGTCGCCAACCGGCCCTGGCGGGGCGGCTGGTGTTCAGCACCGGCGACACCGTGCGGGGCGACACCCTGGCGTTCCTGGAGAGTCTCGACCGCCCCTACCTGCACAAGCCGTTCAGTCTCGGCGAGCTGCGGACGCTGCTGGCGGACGTCGCCGTGGAGGGGGCGGCCCCACGCCGGCGGGACAACCCCGCCATGGAAGCCGCGCCGGGGACGTGACCACCCGGCTGGTGCACGTCGCCTCCGGGCGTGAGTGGCGGGGTGGACAACGGCAGGTGTGGATGCTCGCACGCGAGCTGGCGAAAGCCGGCGTGGCCGAGCAGGTCGTGGTCACCACCGCCGACTCCGAGCTCGCCCGGCGGCTGACCGCGGCCGGCATCCGGGTGCGGGAGGTGCGGTGGCACTGGGGCGTCGACCCCCGCGCGTTTCCCGCCGTCCTCGCCGAGCTCCGCCACCGGCCCGCCATTCTCCACGCGCACGATGCCCACGCGTTGACGATCGCGGGCGTCTGCGCGGCGCTGACGCGTCAGCCTCTGGTCGTGACCCGCCGAGTGGTGTTTCGCCTGCGGCGCGCCGGCTTCTGGCGGCGGGCCGATCGGGTCGTGGCCATCTCGCGCGCGGTGGCCGACACGCTTGCGGCGGATGGAATCGACCCCGCCCGAGTGACCGTCGTGTGCTCGGGAGTCTGCCTCGATGCCCTGAGGGCCGTCACACCGCTGGGAGTGCGACAGTTCCTGGGACTGCCCGCCACGGCCACCATCGCGGTGAACGTAGCGACCCTGAGCGGCGAAAAGGATCACGCCACGCTGCTCCGGGCCGCTCAGCGACTCGCCGGTCGTCTGCCGGCACTCCATTGGGTCATCGCGGGCAGCGGACCATTGCAGCGGGAGCTGGAGCGCCTGCGCACCGAGCTCGCTCTGGTGGGCCGAGTGCACTTCATCGGCCAGCTCCAGGAGCCGGCATCGCTTATCGTGGACGCCGATCTCTTCGTCATGAGCTCTCGGGAAGAAGGCCTGGGCACCTCGGTGCTCGAGGCGATGGCCCTTGGCATTGCGGTTGCATCTACCTCGGCGGGTGGTCTCCCGGAGATGTTGGGTGCAGGCGCCGGCCTGCTGGTGCCGCCGGGGGACCCAGAGGGTCTGGCGGACGCGGTCGAGCGTCTGGTGATGGACCCTGATACCAGGTCGGCGTGCATCGCCCGGGCGAGTGAGGCGGTGCAACGTTTCACCGCCGCACGCATGGCAGACGGCATGGCTTCGGTGTATCGTTCTTGTGCCCCATTTCCTTGACGGCTCATGATTTACGTTTGCATACCGAGTTACAACGAAGCCCCCACCGTGGGGCTTCTCCTCTGGAAGGTGCGGCAGGTGTTCGTCGGCTTCCCCCGCGAATATCAGCTCCTCGTTCTGGACGACGGCTCGACCGACCAGACGGCCGAGGTACTCGAGCCGTACACCCGCGTCCTCCCGCTCACCGTGATCCGCCACTCGGAGCGTCGGGGCTACGCCGCATCGGTGGAAGCGTTGCTGCGGAGAGCGGTCGAGCTGACCGACCGGCCCAAGCGGGACGCCGCGATCCTCTTGCATGCCGACTTCGCCCACAATACCCAGACGATTCCCGATCTCGTGCGGCGGATCGAGAGCGGCGCCGACCTGGTCGTGGCCCAGGCCAAGCTCGAGGGCGAACCGGCGCGGAGCCAGTACTGGCTGCGGCGCTACGCGCCGCTGCTGCTCCGGGGCATCGTCTCGGTGCCGGGAGTGGTCGATCTGGTGTCGGGCTTCTCCATCATCCGCCTGGTGGCGCTCCGGAACGCGATCCGCAGCCAGGCGGGTCGGCTCCTGGTGACGGACGGGTGGGCGGCCAATGCCGAGCTTTACTGGCGGGCGGCGCGTTACGCCAGGCGGATCGAAGCGGTGACGTCGGTCGAGCGGCACGACCGGCGGAGCCGGCCGACACGGGTGCGCCCGTGGGAGACGGCCGCGGGCATCTGGAGCAGCCGGCGTGCGCTGCGTATGTCCCCCGTGGCGCCCTCCGCCCCGGAACCCTCCAACCGGCGGCAGGAGTCGCAGGCGGAGGTGGTTTCGTGATCGGGAGCCTGATCCTCGCCTTGGCGCTCCTGCAGGACGGGCACCCGGTCCCTCCATCCCCCTACCCGTTCGCCGTCGGCGAGACCCTCACCTACAGCGCCAAGCTCGGGATCTTGACCCTGGGCTCGGGCACGCTCGAGGTCGCGGCCCTCGATTCGATCCGGGGAGCGGAGGCCTTCCGCTTCAAGTTCCGCCTGCAGGGCCGGACGGTCTTCTATTCACTGGACGATGTCCTCGAATCGTGGGTGGGCACCGAGGACTTCAGCTCGCGACGCTTCGTGCAGGACTTTGTGGAGAACGACAAGCCGACCCACCGATTCTTCGAGATCTATCCCGACTCCGGCTTCTTCCGGGAGCGTGGCCGCGAGAAGACTCAGCCAAGCCCTCCCGACCCGCTGGACGATACGGCCTTCTTCTACTTCGTGCGCATCACGCCGCTCGAGGTGGGGAAGAAGTACGTCTACCAGCGGTACTTCAGGAAGGAGAAGAACCCGGTCACGATCGAGGTGGTGAAGCGGGAGAAGATGGAGCTCCCCGGCGGCAAGGACGTCGACTGCCTGGTGCTGCATCCGGTCATCGATACCAAAGGGATGTTCTCCAAGCGCTCCGATACCCGCATCTGGCTGACGGACGACGCCCGCCGCCTGCCGGTGCAGATCCGCAGCAAGTTCCCCTTCGGCACCATCACCCTGCGGCTCAAGGACATGGTCCTGCCGCCGATGCCTACCGCCGCCGCAGGGAAGTAGGCGTGCCCTACCGCGAGGCCGACCTCAGCCGGGTGAACACGGTTCCGGTCGCCGGTCGCCGGAACAAGGTCGACGCATCGCTCCTCGCCACCCCGCCCGATCAGGATCGCTCGTTTTCGACTTTTCTCTCGAGCCTGCCTCACATCCTCGCGGCCAAGGACCTCCGGGCGGTCATCGACGGGGTGGCCTCGGCCGCGCGGGCCGACCGCGGGGTGGTGCTCCTGATCGGCGGCCACGTCATCAAGGTGGGGCTTGGCCCGCTGATCGGCTCCCTCCTCGCCCGGGGCGTGGTGACCCACCTGGCCATGAACGGTGCCGCCGCGATTCACGACTTCGAGCTCGCGGCCTACGGCGGGACCAGCGAGGACGTGGAGAGCGGATTGGCGGACGGAACCTTCGGCATGGCCGAGGAGACCGGTGCCGAGATGAACGCGGCCGTGGCCGCGGCGGCCGCGGCGGGCCAGGGCATGGGCGAGGGGTTGGCGGCGGCGCTCGCCGAGCGAGCCACCCTGCCGGGCGGAGAGTACTCCGTCCTGCTGGCTGCACGGCGCTACGACGTGCCGGTCACGGTGCACGCCGCGATCGGGGCCGAGATCACCCATCAGCATCCCTCGGCAGACGGCGCCGCCATCGGGGCCACCAGCCACCGCGACTTCCGGCGCCTGGCCGCGTCACTCCCCGCCCTGGATCGGGGCGGCGCCGTGCTCAACTGGGGAAGCGCGGTCCTGTTGCCCGAAGTGTTCCTCAAGGCGCTGACGATCGCGAGAAATCTGGAGGACGGCCGGCCGACCCATTTCCTGGCGGCGGACTTCGACATGCAGCGGCATTATCGCCCCCGGCTCAACGTGGTGCAACGCCCGACCCGGGAGGGAGGAGTGGGTTATCTGCTCACCGGACATCACGAGCTGCTGGTGCCGCTGTTCGTCTGGGGAGTGCTGGAGGCGTTGGAGAGGAGCTGAGGGCAGCTTTCGATGCAGCCCCAGTACTAACATTCACCACGGAGACACGGAGGACACGGAGGGGAGCACGGAGACAACAACAACTTTTTTTGTTTCCTCCGTGGCTGTCTCCGTGTCCTCCGTGTCTCCGTGGTGAATCTCTGCGACCCTACGCTCCTCGGGATGACAGCGTCACGCGCCGCTCCGCCCCGAGTTGACGCTCCAGGCGAAGCAAAGGCGAACGGTGCGCCAAGCGGCTCTCGCCTGGCGCACCGTTCGCGTTGGACCTGACATGGACCCAGCGGGCTCAGATCGTGGGGTGCCCCACGATCATCTCCCGGACCCGGGCCGCGGTGCCGGGGGCGACGATCTTGAGGATGAGATAGATCAGGAACCCGACGAAGGCGAACCACAAGACCGCCCCCAGCAGCCCGATCACCAGGCCGAAGAGACCGAAGAGTACCTTCAGCAAGAAGATCGCGATGACGGCGAAGATCGCGAACCCAAGCAGTTTCCGGATCATACTAAGTTCCTCTGGTAGCGGGTCAGGGCGCCTTACGCCTGGACGTTTCAAAAAGATTCATAGGAATATAAGTGACTGCGACCTACGATGTTATCGTGGTCGGTGCCGGGCCGATCGGCACCGCCTGCGCCCGGGAGCTGGCCCGTGCCGGCGGGCGCGTCCTGCTGCTCGACCCCGGCGGCGAGCGGGGGCAGGCATGGCGCGCCGCGGCCGGGATGCTGGCCCCGCAGATCGAGGCGGGCGATGATGACCCGATGCTCCGGTTGGGCCTCGCGGGTCGGGAAGTGTACCCGGCGCTCGCCGCCTCGCTCAAGGAGACGACCGGAGTCGACATCGGGCTCTGGCAGGAAGGCATCGCCTGGGCGGCGGCGACCGAGGGAGAGGCCGGCCAGCTCAAATCCAAGGTAGCGTGGCAGCGGCAGCGGGGACACCTCTCGGACTGGCTCGATGCGGACGAGGTCCATGCCCGATGGCCCTGGCTCGGTCCGACAGCGGGGGCGCTCTGGGCACCGATGGAGGGCGCGCTCGAGCCGGCGAAGCTGGTAGAGGGCCTGCTCGCCGACGCCCAGCTTCACGGTGCGCAGCTGGTCGAGGACGAGGCCACCGCCCTGGAGCAGCGGGGCGACCGGGTGGTCGGCGTCGTGGGCAGAGCCGAGCGATATGCGGCGGGCGAGGTGGTGATCGCCGCCGGGGCCTGGTCCGGCGCCATCGCGGGCCTGCCCCGTCCGCTCTCCGTGGCTCCGGTGCGGGGCCAGATGGCCGCGTTTCCCTGGCCCCGGGCGGCCCGCCGCGCGATCGTCTACGGCCACGGGACCTATCTCCTGGCTCGCGGGAGCGAGGCGATCGCGGGATCGACCATGGAGTACGTCGGATTCCGACCGGAGGTCACCTCAGACGGGCTCGGCAAGCTGTTCTCCGGCGTCACCGCTCTCTACCCCGAGCTGGACCGTGCGCAGGTGATTCGGACGTGGGCCGGACTCAGACCGGTGACGCCGGACGGACGGCCGATCATCGGAGCGGAGCCGCGCCTGCCCGGCTTGTGGTACGCTGCCGGCCACGGCCGGAACGGGATCCTGCTCGCCGCGATCACCGGCCTGATCATTCGCCAGCTCCTGGGCGGTGAAGAGGCGGTGGAGGACCTCACCCCGGTCTCTCCGACACGATTCTGGAACTGGTGACGAAGAGGAGTCGCCGACCACCGTTCCCCAGAGGTCAGTAGAGCAGTAGAACGAACCTGCACCCTCGTGAGCCCGACGGCCGGCGACCGGATTCTCGCCTCTCTTCCCCACCCGCCGCATCTACGCCGTGCCGCCGTCCACCGGATGCATCTCGGTGGCCGGCCCCCTCGCATACATCCGTTTGGCCACCGCCGGCGTACACCGGTTCACTGGGACAGAAGTCGACCTGCCAGTGTTCCATCCCCCGGCTAAGGAGAAGCATGGCCATGCAATGGAGACCGACCACGCGCCGTCGGGCGCTCGTCGCCAGTCTCGTGGCGCTCGCCGGTGCCGCCGGCACCGCGGCGCTCGTGATTGCGTCCGATCACCAGGACACGCCGTTCACCGAGCTCAACCCCAAATCGGACATGACCGACGTCTACGCCTTTCCGGGCGCGTCGGCCGGCCGCATCGTGCTGGCGATGGACACGCGGGCTTTCCTCACTCCCGCGCAGGCCACCGACCCGGCGGAAGCCTCGTTCGACCACAACCTCCTCTACCAGTTCAAGATCGATAACAACGGCGACGCGAAGGAAGACCGAGTCATCCAAGTGTCGTTCACCGGTGAGGGCGCCGATCAGAAAGTCGAAGTGCGCGGCCCCATCGCCCCACCGGTGCCGGGCGCCATGGAGAATCAGATCGCCGACCTGACGCCTGCAGTCACCGGCGCCCTCGGCACCAACCTCGGCGATGCCAACGGGATCCAGGTGTTCGCCGGCCCACGCGACGATCCGTTCTTCCTCGATCTCGAAGCGTTCTTCTGCATTCTCCCCGATCGCCGGCCGGTACAAGGTGATTTCGCCAAGCCGTGCGCGCTCCAGCCGAACGGACAGGCCCCCTTCTTCTTCCGGAATCCCGGGGTGGACTACCTCACCGGCTTCAATGTGAACGCGATCGTGATCGAGCTTCCGAGCTCCATGATCGAGGGCGGCGCGCCCGGCAAGCTCGGCATCTGGGGCACCATCAGCCAGTGATCATTCACGCGACCCGAACGAAAGGATCGACACCATGCAGCTCAGCACTATCGCCCTCGGGGCGCGCCGGTTGGCGCTCGCGTCGGCCGTCGCGGCGGTGACCCTGGCCGCGGCCGGGTGCAGCGACAACAACAACGGCACCGGCCCCACCACCCCGCGGATGTTCAACCAGGTCCAGCGGCTCGGCAATCCGCTGATCAGTGAAGTGCTCCTGTCCAAGCGGAGCCACGGAGCCCACGGCGCCCTCGGCCCGGATCAAGACAGCGTCGTGGCGCCAGAAATCGTGTCCTTCATCACCGGCCCGAACAGCGTCGCGGGACGCTCGGCGGACTACGCCACCTTCCTCGGATCGGTCCTGCTGCCGGACATGTTGATCGTCCAGACGAACAAGGATCCGAGCACCGCCGGGTACCTCTCGTGGGCGCTTGCAGACGGCTACGGCGGCCGTCAGCTACAGGACGATGTGGTCGACCTGTCGCTGAGCGCGGTATTCGGCGATCCGCTCGGTATGGACCCGGCGGGCGCGCAAGGCAAAGAAGCGCTCACCACCGACAACGTGACCTTCGACTCACCGGGCGTCACCGCCACGTTCCCGTATCTGGCGCCGCCCAATTAGCATCGACGCGAGCTTCCGGCCGCCCAGGACTGGCGGCCGGGAAGCGCCTTCATGAGGAGAGGGGATCACAATGGGTAACCTGCTGCGCTATGCCGGAGGTGCCGTGACCGTGCTCGGCCTGGTCATCGGCGGTGCGTCGGTGGTTCACTCGAGCTACCCGGCCCGCGCGCCCCGGCGCGCAACCCCGAGTCCGGCCCAGATCCGAGATCTGGACATCGCGTTCTTTCAGAAAAGGGTAGAGCGTGACCAGCTCAGCGCCCGGGACTTCACCCAGCTCGCCGGGCTGTACCTGCAGCGCGCGCGTGAGACGGCGGACAACGAGGATCTGGTTCGAGCCGAGGAGAATGGCCGCCATTCGCTTCGGCTCCGGACCGGGAGGAACGCCGCGGCCTTCGGAGTGCTCGCGACCAGTCTCCTCTCTCAGCACCGGTTCGTGGAGGCGCACGACGCGGCCCAGAGTCTCCTGGAGTCCGACTCCACCTCGATCAGCGCGCGGGGCTTGCTGGCCGAGACCGAGCTGGAGCTTGGACGATACGACGACGCGGGCCGGGTCTTCGGTACGCTGGCGACGTACCGCACCGACCTGAGCGTGGCACCGCGGCTCGCCCGATGGGAGGAGCTGCACGGTCGTCCCGAGGAGGCGCGCCGATTGCTCCAGGTGGCGCGCGACGAGGCCGAACAGCGGCACGGCATGCCCCGGGAGCAGCTCGCCTGGTTGCACCTCAGGCTCGGCGACCTCGCCCTTCGGAACGGTCACCTGCGGGAGGCCGAGGACGAGCTTCAGGCGGGATTGAAGGTATTCCCTGAGGACTACCGCCTGCTCGGCACGATGGCGCGCCTGGAGGCCGCGCGGCATCGCTGGGAGTCGGCCATCCGGTACGGGGAAGACGCCATCGGGCAGGCGCTCGACCCGGCCACGCTCGGCGTGATCGGCGACGCGTATGCCGCGCGCGGCGACACGGCCAAGGCCCGCGAGTACTACCACACCATGGAAGTCACGGTGCTGCATCAGCCCGGTCCGTTCCACCGGGCCTGGAGCCTCTTCCTGCTGGATCACCACCGGGATGTCCCCCAGGTGCTCGCCAAGGTGTCGGCCGAGATCGAGACCCGACGCGACATCTACGGATACGACCTCCTCGCCTGGGCGCTCCACCTCTCCGGTCGCGACGTCGAGGCGTGGCCGGCGATGGCGCAGGCGCTGGCGCTCGGGACCCGGGACGCGATGCTCTTCTACCATGCCGGGATGATCGAGCGCGCCCTCGGCCGCGACGAGGAGGCCCGGCGCCACCTCGAACGGGCGCTTGAGGCCAATCCCTACTGGCATCCCTTCCAGCCGGCAGAGGCTCGGGCGGTGCTCGACTCGCTGCGCGCGCGTTAGGAGAACCGATGTCCGAGCTCTTGGTCTTCGTCCATCTCGGCTTCCGCCACATCATCGATCCGGGGGCGATGGATCACATCCTTTTCCTGGTGGCGCTGGCCGCCATCTACCGCGGAGGCGACTGGCGGGACGGCCTCCGGGTGATCACGGCGTTCACGCTGGGCCACTCGATCACCCTGGCGCTCGCGGTAACCGGCGCGGTGCGGATTCCGACCCCGCTCATCGAGTTTCTCATCCCGGTCACCATCGTGGCCACGGGGGTGGAGAACCTCGTCGTGCGCCATCGGGCCCGGGCGCCGCTCGGCGGCCGATACCGGCCGATCTTCGCGGGCGTCTTCGGGCTGGTGCACGGGGCCGGCTTCGCCAACTACCTGCAGAGCCTGTTTACCGGCTCGATCGCCATCCCCCTGTTCGGGTTCAACGTGGGCATCGAGCTGGGACAGTTGATCGTGCTGGCCATCGCGAGCGGTGGGCTCGCCGGACTCGATCGGGCGATCGCCCTGGTCCGCTCCCCGAGTGCCACGCCCTCGGCGCATCGATTGCGCGTGGTGGCGGTCTCGACCGCGGTGGTCCTGGTCGCGGCGCAGATGGCCGCGTCACGCCGGCCGTGGTAGCCCGATGAGTACACCGGCAGTTCTCCTGGGCGCGGTGCTGTGGCTGCTGCCGGCCGGCGCGCGTCATCCGATGCACACGGCGGTCACCGAGATCGCCTACGATGCGGGGAGCGCCTCGGCGACCATCCGGATCCGGCTGTTCCTGGATGACTTCACGGCCGCGATCGGTGAGCCGCCCGGCACGGTGGCCGGCGATTCGGCGATGGTCCGCTACCTGGCGGCCGGCTTGAGCGTCATCGACCGAACGGGCAGGCCGCTGCCGCTCCGGTGGCAGGGCTTCGAGCGGATGGGGGACGTGATGCTGCTCCGCCTCGGTGCGGCGGCCCCGGCGGGTCTCGCCGGCGGGCGGGTCGTCAGCACGCTCCTGAGCGAACGGTTCGAGGACCAGGTCAACATCGTGCGAGTCACCTACGGCGGCCGGACGCGGACGCTGCTCTTCACCCGTGGCGATGCGGCGAAGCCACTCGACTGAGGCCGGGGCTTCTTGTGGAGGCTCCACGGTGGCGTGTAGAATCTCTGTCGTCGGTCCGGACAGACCCGCTCGCCCGAGGAGCTCCTTCGCCCGATGGACCATGTTTAGTCAGGCAGCCGCACCGCCCCCGTTGGGCGACGGCGATCTCATCGCCAAGGTGGCCGGCGGGGACGAGCGGGCCATCGCCACGCTCTACGAGAGGTATGGCGGCGTGCTCTACGCCGTGGCGTACCGCATCGTGGGGCAGCGGGCCGACGCCGAAGAGGTGGTGATCGAGGCCTTCGCCCAGGCCTGGCGCGAGGCTCCACGCTTCGCGTCGGAGCGGGGGTCCGTGGCGGGGTGGCTCACCATGATCGCGCGGAGCCGTGCGCTGGACACCGTCCGGGCCCGATCGCGCCGTAACCGGCTCACCGCATCCGCCGCGGCCGAGCGGACGGGTGTCTCTCCCGCGATGGGCGAGTGGCACCCGGATCCTGCCGGGGCGGTCGATCATGCGGAGCGGCGGGCAAAGGTCAGGGAGGCGCTGGAGACGCTCTCGCCTCCCCAGCGACAGGCGATCGAGCTGGCCTACTTCGAGGGTCTCTCGCAGTCGGAAATCGCCGAACTGCTTCAGGAGCCGCTCGGCACGGTCAAGACGCGGGTGCGGCTCGCCATGCAGAAGCTGCGCGAGTCCCTGCGGCCCTTCTATTTCGAGCGTGGCACATGAGTCGCCCCGACCAGGACGCCCTGCTGGACCTGGCAGCCGCCTACGCGCTCGGCGCGCTCTCCGCCGAGGAGACGCAGCGGTTCGAGGCCTATCTCGCCACCTCGCCCGAGGCCCAGCGGGAGGTCGCCGAGTACCGCGAGATCGGGGCGCTCCTGGCGCTGTCCGAGGCGGAGCCTCGCCCTGCCGCCGATCTGCGGAGCCGGGTCCTCGCCCGGGTCGGCGAGCAGAAGACCACCGCGCTGTCCGCCCGCCACCCGGCCCCCGGCTCCGGCCGCCCGACACCGCTGGTGTGGGGCGCCCTCGCCGCGAGCCTCATCGCCGCGGCCGGGCTGGGTGCGGGGTTGCTCTCGCTCCGCGGGCGGGTGGACGCGCTGCAGATCGAGCTCGCCGCCCGAGAGCAGACCTTGAGCGAGCGCGACCGCCTGCTCCGGGCGCGCGAGGCCACGCTCAATGCGATCCTGGAGCCCGGGGTGAAGCTCTTTCAGCTGACCTCGAGCGGCGACCCGGAGCCCCTCATCCAGCTCTTCTGGGATCAGCAGCACAACGTGGCCATCCTGCACGGATTCCAGCTCAAGGGCGTGCCGGCCGGCCGGGCGTATCAACTCTGGTTCGTCAAGGACGGGAAGCCGGTGCCCTCGATCACCTTCCAGCCGGAGTCGAGCGGCCACGCGAAGGTGGAGCGGATCCCGGTCCCCACCGGGGGCACGCTCAGCGCGGCGGCGATCACCGTGGAGCCCGAATCCGGGTCACCCCAGCCGACCTCGCCCATCCTCCTCGTGGGACCGCTGCAGCAGAAGTCCTGATTCTCTCGACGAGTCGCGACGTGCGCCGCACCCAGAGCTTCCTTCGACCGAGTGCCGGTTCTATAGCTATGCTGACGGCCCTGATCGCAGTCGCTCTCCCCGTCTCCGCCCAACTCCCTCCCGACCTCGCCCGGGAGCGGACGGAGTACGCCACATGGCTCACGACCGCCACCACCTCTCCCTTTGCGGCCGTCGCCGTGCAGCCGGTGGGGGCGGGGCTCCGTCTGGGCCCCGGCGACGCCGACGTGCCGCTGGCGGGGGTGGGGGAATTCCGGGTAACCGAGGCGTCGGGCGCCGTCGTCCTCGAGGGCGGGGGCGGCCGGCGGACGCTCCCGCGCGGACGACTCACCGCCCTCGGGCAGTACACGCTGCGGATTCAGGGGGCGCCGGGTCGGACCTTGCTGGCAGTGTACGGTGCCCGTCGCGGTGCCAAGGCGCCCGAGTATTACCGGTACGATCCGAGTCTCGCGTTCGACGCCCGGCTCACCCCGCCGGAGCGCCCCGGAACGCTGCGGGCGCTCGCGCCTGACGGCGTGGAAGTGGAGGCACAGGAGGCGGGAACCGTCGAGCTCCAGGTCGGCGGAGCGAGCGTGAAGCTCCTGGTACGCCGATTTCCCAGCGAGGACGGGGGCGGGTCGGAGCTCCTGATCTACTTCCGGGACGAGACCAACGGGCGAGGCACCTATCCCGCCGGGCGCTTCGTCACCCTTCTCCCCGCGGGGGGTGATCGCTACCGGCTGGACTTGAACCGGGCGGGCAATCCGTTCTGCGCCTACAGCTCGGTGTACCCCTGCCCCGCACCGTGGCGCGGCAACAGCATCCCCACGCCGGTGACCGCAGGCGAGCGCTACGGCGCTGACGAGAAGCCGGCGGACTCCTGGCGCGCGGCACTCGACCTCGCCGGCGGGGAGCTGCGGTTCGGACTGGAGGTCGAAGGGCGCGGCGCCGAGCGACGAGGGCGGCTCTGCAACGGCAGCGTGTGCCAGCCGATCTCCGAGGTCCGGGTCCGCGGCGACAGCATCGAATTCTCCATCGCGGACTACGCCGCGTCGATCGTGGCGGCGGTGCGCGGCGATTCGCTCGCGGGGAGCTATCGCAATGTCGGCAACCGGGGCCCGCGGGTGATCCCGTTCCGCGCTTCCCGCGGGCGCTGGCCCTCGGCCCGGGCACCGGCCGCGCTGCTCGGCCGCTGGGATGCGACCTTCCTCCAGGACTGGGGCACCAGCCCACGGGTTTTCGAGCTCCGCAACGGAGCGGCCGGCTTCGAGGGAACGGTGCTCTCCAATACCGGCGACTACGGTCACTTCGCCGGGCGCGTCACGGGAGACAGCTTCGCGCTGGCGCACTTCGATGGATCGTTCGTCTATCTCCTCACCGGCCGGCTCCGCGGCGACACCCTGCGCGGCGTGTTCCACGCCGGGTTACGCAGCGAGACGCCATGGTCGGCCGTGCGGAGCAGCGGCGCGACCCACCTGAAAGTGCCGACCGAGATCACCAGGGCGGACACCAGTCGGCCTTTTCATTTCGCCTTTCCCGATCTCGCCGGACGGCTGGTCACCGACCGGGACCCGCGCTTCCGGGGCAAGGTCCTGCTGATCGACGTCTTCGGAAGCTGGTGCCCCACCTGCCACGATGCCGCACCCGACCTGATGCGGCTCTACCGCCGATACCACCAGCGAGGCATGGAGATCGTGGGGCTGGCGTACGAAGTGACCGGCGACACGGCCACGGACGCCGCGCAGGTCCGACGCTTCCGCGACAAGTTCGGGATCCCCTATCCGCTGCTCCTGGCGGGAATCAACGACACCGAGGCCGCCGCGACCACCCTGCCGCAGCTTCAGGGATTCACCTCGTTCCCGACGACGGTGTTCCTGGGACGCGACGGCAAGGTCCGGCGGGTGTACGCGGGATTCTACGGCCCCAGTACCGGCGCGCAGCATCAGCGGTTGGTCCGGGAGTTCGAGCAGGAGATCGAGCGGCTGTTGGCCGGAACCTGAGCGGACGGGAGCGTCAGCTCTTCGACTTGAGGCTCGCGGTCCTGGCGTCCGGGTCGACCCGGAGCCCGAGGTACTCGCCTTTGATGGCGTGCCCCGGCACCCCACAGAGGATCCAGTACCAGCCGGGCTGATCGGCGGTGAAGGTGGTCTGGTCGGGCTGGCCGGGGCGGAGCCCGGCGGTGACCATGCGGGTCATGGCGTTGGTGAAGTCGGCGTGACCGCCCTGGGTCGGGAGCTTCTCCCGCTCCGCCATCACCACCAGGCTGTGGGGCGCGGTCGAGTCCGCCGAGTGCCAGTCCCACTGCACCGGTCCAGTTGAGCGGGACGACGACCTGCACCTCTCCGGCACGGTGGCCGTTGATCAGCGCCGACGGGGCACCGGCGGGGGCGGTCACCTCCAGCGTCAGCCGGGCCGTTCGGGTAGCGCTGTCGGCGACCAGCCAGCTCGTCTCCGACGGGGTGGGCGGTGGCGACTGCGCGGCGGCGACCGCCGGCATCCAGCAGAGGCCGGCGAGGCCGCTGGCAGCGAGAAACGATCCGAGGCGTAGGATGGCGATCATGCTCGTGGCTCTAGCCCTCCGATGAGGCGCGCGGTACCTTGGTGCCGCCCCGATCCGCTGCGGCTGGCGAAGTTCGGCGGGAATCTAATGGAGGAGACTGGTGATGGCTGGACTACTGGCGCGGGAACGGATCGTCGCGAAACCAGGGTTCAACCGGTGGTTGGTTCCGCCGGCAGCACTGGCAATCCATCTCTCGATCGGGATGGCCTACGGCTTCAGCGTCTTCTGGCTCCCGCTCAGCCGGGCAGTCGGGATCACGGCGCCGATCACCTGCCCCGACACCATGAGCTTCTTCCAGCGGATGGTAGCCACCACCTGCGACTGGAAGATCAGCACCCTGGGCTGGATGTTCACCCTGTTCTTCGTCTTCCTCGGCTCCTCGGCCGCGGTGTTCGGGCGCTGGCTCGAGCATGCGGGACCCCGGAAGGCCGGGGTGGTCGCCGCCTTCTGCTGGGGCGGGGGCTTCATGATCTCGGCCCTCGGCGTGCATCTCCACGAGATCTGGCTGCTGTGGCTGGGCTCCGGCGTCATCGGCGGGTGCGGTCTGGGTCTCGGGTACATCTCCCCGGTCTCGACCCTGATCAAGTGGTTTCCGGACCGCCGCGGGATGGCGACCGGCATGGCCATCATGGGGTTCGGGGGCGGAGCGATGATCGGTGCCCCGCTAGCCGACATTCTCATGAAGCACTACGCCACGGCGACCTCGATCGGCGTGGAGGAGACCTTCATCACCATGGGGGCCATCTACTTCGTGGCGATGATGGCGGGGGCGTTCGGCTACCGGATCCCGCCGGCCGAGTGGAGCACTGCCGGGTGGGCAGCCCACCACCGAGCGCTCACCACCGAGCATGCCGCCCGGCGGAGCGGGATGATCACCGCCCGCCACGTCCACGTCGATCAGGCCTGGAAAACTCCCCAATTCTGGCTCCTGTGGGGCGTGCTATGCCTCAACGTGAGCGCTGGAATCGGGGTAATCGGCATGGCATCACCCATGATCCAAGAAGTGTTCGGGGGCCGGCTGATCGACCTGCCGCGAGTGCCGTTCAGCGCGCTCAACGAGACGCAGAAGGCTCAGCTCGCCACCATCGGCGCGGCATTCGCCGCGCTGCTCAGCCTGTTCAACATCGCCGGGCGGATCAGCTGGGCCTCGCTGTCCGACTACATCGGCCGCAAGCGTACCTACTTCATCTTCTTCGCGCTCGGCGCCGCCCTGTACGCGTCGGCCCCGACCGCCGGACGGACCGGGCACGCGGCCCTGTTCGTCGCCCTCTTCTGCCTCATCCTCACCATGTATGGCGGCGGATTCGCGACCATCCCGGCGTACCTGGCCGACATCTTCGGCACCCAGTTCGTGGGGGCGATCCACGGCCGTCTGCTCACGGCCTGGTCCGTCGCGGGGATCCTCGGCCCGGTGCTGGTCAACTATATCCGGGAGTACCAGATCGATCGCGGGGTGCCCACGGCGCAGGCCTACAACGTCACCATGTACGTGCTAGCGGGACTGTTGGTCCTGGGCTTCTTCTGCAACCTGGCGCTCCGACCGGTGGACGAGCGGTACTACATGACCGACGAGGAACTGACCCGAGAGCGCGGCCTATTGGCCGCCGCCGGGAAGTCCTGACCAGTTTGCATAAAGTCTTTCGACCCTGAATATTGTTGCGGTCCTGGACCGGCCGATGCACCCGCTGTCCCGGAGGTATGCATGCCCGAGATCGATCCCTCCACTCAGCCCCCGGCCGGACAATGGGGGCTGGTGGCGGTGGCCTGGCTGCTGGTTGGGGTCCCGTTGGTCTGGGGCGTCTGGAACACGCTGCTCAAGGCGGCGGCCCTCTTTCACTGAGCGCAACTCTTTGCACATCATGAGTTTGTGGCCATGGAGCAGGGTGCAACCGGGCCACTGTAGCGAACTTGGGGTCTTGACGGCAGCATCGGACCTCGCAGATTGTAACCCGTCCATCACTTAGCGCTGCCGAACCGACACGCCCCATGGGCGTTGCCTCCGCGGCTTGCCAGCCGCAACGATCACATCGCTGCTGTACTCAGGTGCGCGGGCTCGGAGCGGGCAGGCGCGCGGGATAGCTTGGGGCGGTGCACACCGCAAAGTTATGCATGGCCCGAACCCCCGGCGCGAGCCGGAATTCGGGCGACCGGGCCGGGCCCCTCGGTTTCTCAACGGGCCTCTGCGGATCGCTTCGCGCTCCGCCCACATGCACCAGCTAGAGGAGAGTGTCCATGACAATCGGCTCGCGTTGGTTGGTGGCCCCGGTGCTCCTCGCCCTGGCCGGTCCTGCCGCCGCCCAGGGCGCCGGCGACTGGACGACCTACGGCGGCAACGACTGGAACCAGCGATACTCGACGCTCAAGACGATCAACACCAGCAACGTGTCCAGGCTCGTGCCGAGGATGATCTTCCAGACCGGGGTGACGAAGCTGGGATCGTTCGAGAACACCCCGATCGTCACCAAGGGCATGATGTACGTGACCACCCCGTACAACACGGCGATGGCCTACGACCTGAATACCAGGAAGGAAGTCTGGCGATACGAGCACAAGCTGGGCACCACGATTTTCTGTTGCGGCCCCAATAATCGCGGCCTGGCCATCCACGGCGGCGCACACCTCTACATGGGCACGCTGGATGCTCACCTGGTGGCCCTCGACGCCAAGGACGGCAAGGTTCTGTGGGACAAGGAAGTCGCCGACCCCGCCTCCGGGTACAGCATCACCCACGCTCCCCTCATCATCGGTGACAATGTCATCGTCGGCGTCTCCGGCGGCGAGTACGGCATCCGCGGCCACGTCACCGCCTACAACGCCATGTCCGGCGAGCAGGTGTGGCGCTGGTACTCGATCCCGGCTCCCAAGGGCGATCCGACCTTCGACGACAAGGCCCCCAACGGCTGGTTCGGCAGCTGGGCACCGAAGGCCGAGGATGCCGATCTGCACCGCGACGTCGCCAAGGAGAAGGGGGACAGCGGCAAGTTCGCCGATAGCTGGAAGACCGGCGGTGGCGGCGTCTGGACGACGCCCGCGTACGACAAGGAACTGAATACCATCTTCGTCTCGGTCGGCAATCCGTCGCCCGACCTGGATGGCAGTGTCCGCCCGGGCGACAATCTCTACACCGATTGCATCGTCGCCATCGACGCCACCAGCGGCAAGACCAAGTGGTACTACCAGACCGTCCCGCACGACGTCTGGGACCTCGATGCCACGTCGCCGCCGGCCGTGACCACGATGGGCGGCAAGAAGGTCGTCGTCCACGCGGGCAAGACCGGCTGGGTGTACGTCCTCGACGCGGCCACCGGCAAGCTGGTTCGCAAGAGCGACAACTTCGTGCCGCAGGAGAACATGTTCGCCCTGCCGACCGAGAAGGGCAGCCGGATGCTCCCGGGCGCCAACGGCGGCTCGGAGTGGTCTCCGGTCTCGATCAATCCGACCCTGGGCTATGCCTACGTGGCCGCGCTGCACCAGCCGATGAACTACATCGTGCATACCGCCCCGTGGGAGAAGGGCAAGCTCTGGCTCGGCTCCGCCTTCGTCGCCATCCCGGGCGAGGAGCAGTACGGGCTGTTCTCGGCGGTGGACCTCAAGACCGGCAAGGTCGCGTGGCAGAAGAAGGTGCCCCAGCCGATGATGGGCGGGTCGCTGACCACGGCCGGCGGGCTCACCTTCACCGGTGAGGGCAACGGCAACTTCAACGCCTATGACTCCAAGACCGGCAAGATGCTCTGGCAGTTCAACGCCGGCGCCGGGTGCAACTCGGCCGCGATGAGCTTCACCCACGCGGGTGAGCAGTTCGTGGCGGTGGCCTGCGGCGGGAATTTCCAGTTGAGCTATCCGCTCGGCGATGCGCTGATGGTCTTCGGCCTCCCGGCCAAAGCGGTGAAGAAGTAGGCAGCGAATCCGGCCGGTAGAGCTCCGCCTTCCGGGAGCTCCGCCGGCCGGTTCGTGTGGACGGCAATGGTGACACGCTGGTGGTGGGTAGGCCTGGCGGCCGGCGGGTTCGTCGTGGGACAGGCGTGGCCCCGGCCGGAGCCGGATGGCCACTGGATCGCCAGAAACGGGCAAGATTGGAGGCGGCTGGCCCCGCCGGCTCAAGTCGCCTATACGGAGGGGTTTCTCGCCGGCTCCGCCTTCGGGCAGGCGGCAGGGGTCGCCTCGGATTCCGCCGGGCTCGACCGAACCATCCGGGAACTGCGCCACAATGGCCGGTTCCGCTTGCCGTTCGGCGCCAACGTCTACCGGAGCCGGCTCAACGACTACTACTGGTGGGAGGATCATCGGCCGCTCCCCCTGTGGTACGCATTCTGGGAGGTGAACGCATCGCTCACTCGTCAGACGACTGATTCCGCGCGCTGAGCGCGGTCCGAATTGCTGGTGCAGGTATTTGTCCCGAAGTTTGGCTGTCGTTGGCGGTCATCCTTACTCTGAGGGAGAAGCACCTATGAAGCGAGTCGCACTGTTGTGCTTGGGCCTGGCGTTGGGGGCGGCGAATGCCGCCGAAGCCCAGCTCACGATGCAAATGACCAACGGCTGGAGCTTCACCTTCGCCGGCAACGTGAACGCGTTCGCCGTGTACGAGTCACAGAGTACCAAGGGCGCAACGGCCACTCCGGGTGGATTGGTCGGCGTCGGCGGGAAAGGCTTCAGCGTCCGGACCGGCCTGCTGCCGGCCTTCGCCGTCTTCGATGCGAAGGGCAAGGAAGGCGAGACCGATATTGGGGTGCACTTCGGATTCGCTCCGCAGATCCAGTGCGGCAACCAGGCCCACGACTGCTTCGGCGCCCAGATCGACATGCGCCAGGTGTTCCTCACCTTCGGCGGGACCTGGGGACAGATCCTGGCCGGTCGCGAGCTCGGTCTCTTTCAGCGGCAGAACATCCTGACCGACCAGACGCTGTTCGGTATCGGCGCCACCGGCGGGATCAACGGCGGCGGCACCACTCTCGGCCGCATCGGCTTCGGATACGTCTACCCGAACTTCGTCGCGCAGATGACCTACTCCTCGCCTGCTGGCAAGCCGACCCAGCTCTCGATTGGCATCTTCCAGCCATCCTCGCTGGCCGGCAGCGCCGGTGCGGTGTATGACGAGACCCAAGTCCCCCGGGTCGAGTCCGAGCTGGTCTGGAAGGGTGGCAGCTCTCAGGTGTGGGTCAGCGGCGCGCTCCAGAACGCCAAGAACACCGCCACCGGCACCTCCAAGACGGCCACGGGCGCGGGCGGCGGCTTCAAGTTCGGCAGCTCCATGTTCTCGGTCGTGGGGTCGGGCTATTGGGGCAAGGGCATCGGCACGACGCTGGCGTACAACGGCGTCAACAGCGGCAAGGGCAGTGCGATCGATGGCCTCGGCGTCGGCGACGACGGCGAGCTCCGCACTTCCTACGGCTTCATCGGCCAGGTCACCGTGACCCCGGCCAACAGCAAGGTGACTCTCGCCGGCAGCTACGGATCGAGCTACCTCAAGGCCACCAAGGGCGAACCGACCTTCAAGACGGAGAACACCCTAATCTCCGGCGGCATCTACTACCAGGCCACCAAGTCGCTCAAGGTGGTGGGCGAGGGCAACTACGCCTGGACCAAGAATCACGTCTCGCCGGCGCCGGCCAAGAACAAGACCTTCGCTCCGACCGTCGGCTTCATGGTATTCTTCTGATCCACGACGGCCCTGAGTGCAGTCCGACGGCCTCCCTCACGGGAGGCCGTCGTCTTTCCGGGCCGCGCCGTATACATTTCCGCCACTCATTCCCACTGGAGCCGTCGATGGATTCGCGTCTGTTCGTTGGGGGCGCATTGCTGCTGGTTGGATGCGCCCAGAACTTGGCCAGTCCAACCCGAGTCATGACCGATGCCGCGCCGCAAACGGTGTTCGACTGCGTGAAGCAGCAGTTCGCCGCTCTCGAGTACAAGCAGACGTCCTACGACACCGACGCGCTTCGCATCAACGGCACCAGGATCGATCTGAAGACCCGCCGCGCTGACACCCAATTCCGCCGGATGCTGGACAAGCTCGAGGTGGACGTCAGCCCCGAGGCCAGCGGGCAGACCAGCCTCACCGTCACCGGCCACACCTTCGCCGAGTACACCACCCAGCGAGGCCCGACCGAGGTCGAGGAGAAGCCTTCGCCCGCGGTCAAGAGCGATGCACAGCGGCTCGTCGAGCGATGTCATGGCTGAGGAGCATTCATCGAGCACCTGACACGGGGCGGCCATCGCGGCCGCCCCGCTCTGTTTCCAGTACCATCCCCCGCCTGCTGCTGCTAGCTTGCACGTCGAACCAACACGGCCCCGGATGGCCAGTGAGGAGAGGAGCAGTGGCAGTTCCGCTGGTCCAGTTGACGCGGTCAGCTTCCCCCTTGGAAGCCGATACACCCGTACCCGTACCCGTCGCGCTCGCCCGCAAGCCCAGCTGGCTCAAGGTGCGGGCCCCCGGTGGCCCCAACTACGCGCACATCAAACGCACCATGCGCGAGCTCGGGCTGCACACGGTGTGCGAGGAGGCGCGCTGCCCCAACATCGGGGAGTGCTGGGAGCACAAGGCCGCCACCTTCATGATCCTGGGCGACGTGTGCACCCGGAACTGCGCCTACTGCGCGGTGGCGCACGGCACGCCCACGGCCTTCGATCCGCTGGAGCCGGTGCGCCTGGCGGAGGCGGTCGAGCGGATGGGGCTCGAGCACGTCGTGATCACCTCGGTCGATCGGGACGATCTGCCCAACGGCGGCGCCGAGGCGTTTGCCGGCTGCATCAGCCAGATCCGGCGGCGGCTCCCGGAAACCTCGGTCGAGGTCCTCATCCCCGACTTCAAGGGCTCCGAGCGCGCGCTCCGGCTGGTCATGGAGGCGCGGCCCGACATCCTCACCCACAACCTCGAGACCGCCGAGCGACTCTACCGCCTGGCTCGTCCGGGCGGCCGCTACGATCGCGCCCTCCGGCTGCTGGCCAACGCCAGGGCGATGGACCCGGGCGCGCTCACCAAATCGGGCATGATCCTGGGCATGGGCGAGGAGTGGGACGAGATCCTGGTGGCCATGCGCGACCTCAGACGGAGCGACGTCAACATCCTGACCCTGGGCCAGTACCTCCGCCCCTCGGACGCACACCTGCCGGTGGCCCGGTACTACGCCCCCGACGAGTTCGCGGAGCTCCGCGAGCTGGGCCTCGGGATGGGGTTCTCCCACGTGGAGGCGAGCCCGCTCACCCGATCCTCCTATCACGCCTGGGACCAGGCCAGGTCCGCCGGGTCGCGACGCATAGAGCGAGTGCGCGGAGGTGAGGGCTAGTGGCGGAATCCACCGCGGCGCGTACCCGAGCCCAGCGCCGAGGCGTCGACCCGGCCCGCGCCGACGAGTATCGCGGCTGGCTGCGGCAGATGATCCTGATCCGCCGCTTCGAGGAGAAGGCAGGCGAGGCCTACAGCCTGGGCAAGATCGGCGGCTTCTGCCATCTCTACATCGGGCAGGAGGCCGTGGCCGTCGGCAGCCTGGCCACGCTGGGGCCGGACGACTACATCACCTGCTCCTACCGCGAGCACGGACACGCCCTGGCCCGCGGCATTCCGACCCGGGCAGTCATGGCAGAGCTCTTCGGCAAGGCGCCGGGCTGCTCGGGCGGCAAGGGCGGCTCGATGCATCTCTTCGACGCGTCGCTCGGTTTTCTGGGCGGCCACGCCATCGTGGGCGCCCACATCCCGCTGAGCACCGGAATGGCCTTCGCCGCCAAATACCGGAACACCAGCCAGGTGGCGGTCTGCTACTTCGGGGAGGCCGCGGTCAACAACGGCGCCTTTCACGAGGCGCTCAACATGGCGGCGCTGTGGAAGCTCCCCGCCATCTACATCTGCGAGAACAACCGCTACGGGATGGGCACTGCGCTGGAGCGGGCCAGCGCCATCTACGACATCTCCGAGCGGGCCTGCTCCTACGACATGGCCAACGAGGTGGTGGACGGGCAGGACGTACTGGTGATGCACGCCGCCATGGACCGCGCGGTGCAGCGCGCCCGGAACGACAAGCTCCCCACCCTGCTGGAGGTTCGTACCTACCGGTTCATGGGCCACTCGATGTCCGATCCGATCCACGGCCACTATCGCACGCGGGAGGAGGTCGAAGACCAGCGGAAGCGCGATCCCATCGCGGTCTGGTCCCAGCGCCTCATCGCCGACGGACTGCTGGACGAGCCCGGGCTCAAGGCGCTCAACCAGGAGGTCGTGGACGAAGTGGAGGACGCCTACCAGTTCGCCGAGCAGGCGCCGGACCCGGCACCGGAGGAGCTCTACACCCACGTGTACGCCGGCTCGCCCCAGGCCGGCGAGCCCGGCTGACCCACCAGATGCCGACGGTCACCTACCGCGACGCTCTCAACCAGGCGCTCCGCGAAGAGATGCAGCGGGATCCCGACGTCTTCCTGATGGGCGAGGAGGTCGGGGTCTATCAGGGTGCCTACAAGGTGAGCCGCGGTCTGCTCGACGAGTTCGGGCCCATGCGGGTGGTGGACACGCCCATCACCGAGCTGGGGTTCGCCGGGGTCGGCGTCGGTGCCGCGATGGTGGGCCTCCGGCCGGTGATCGAGTTCATGACCTGGAACTTCGCCCTGCTCGCCATCGACCAGCTGGTCAACTCGGCGGCCAAGATGCGCTACATGTCGGCCGGCCAGATCGGCGTGCCGGCGGTGTTCCGCGGGCCCGGCGGATCGGCCCTCCAGCTCGGCGCGCAGCACTCGCAGGCGTTCGAGAGCTGGTACGCCCAC
>JBBSHB010000028.1:0-27208 GCA_038253515.1 Gemmatimonadales bacterium
AGATAGCTCATCTTGAGGAAGAACCCGTCATCCGCCCGGTGGAACCCGGACCGCAGTGGATCGGCCGGATCGACCGGATCCCGCAAGGTGCTCCCGTAGCCGGCGAAGAGCACGGTGCCGGGTGTCGGCTGGTAGGAGAAGAGCAGGTCACCGCGGAACGAGCGGTGTCTGAATGGCGTGGTGCGCACGAAGTCGCCTGCCGCCGGGTCGTAGATCAGGATCGGCGCGTCGGTGCGGCTGTCGTCCCTGAGCGCATCCTGCCGCTCGCTGTTGTACTCACCGACCACTCGGAGGAAGATCGGTCGCGATATCTGATACTCCATCTTGAGCCGGGGGATGCGCTGCAGGTTCACTGTACTGCCGTCGGTCCGCCGGCCCACCCACTGCACCTGGTACCTGGCGTCGAACCTGAGCTTGTCCGTGGGGCGCCAGTTGAGGCTGAGGTCGACCCAGGTGATCGAACCGGACGCCCACTCGAAGAAGTTCTCGTCGTGGCCCCAGATCACGAACAGGCTGCCGCTGAACTGGGCGAATTCCGGCGTATCGAGCGAGAGCACGTAATCGCGGTTGGGAATCCGGCGCTGGCCGACGAAAGGCACCGTGTCCGCGCCGCTGCCGTCGGCCCGCGGGAGCTCGAGTCGGTACCCGGTGTAGACCTCGGCGGGATAGCCGAACGCCTCGTTCAGGACCGAGGCGCCGACCTGCCAGCCGCCGCGCAGCGTGGCGTTGGTGTTGAAGTGCGCCTTCTCCTCCTGCATCCCGGCGGATTCGGCGAACTGCCCGTAGCGGTACTGCCCGTCCAGGTTGAGATCGACGGTGACGTTCTCCACCAGTCCGCCGCTCTTCCCGTACAGCGTGACCCGGGGGTTGATGTTGCCGTGCACCAGCCCGGGGCGAGAGAAGAAGCCGCTCCGCGCGCGGAAATCGGCGTCACTGCCGCTCATCGAGGCCCGCATGCCGAAGGTGCGGCCGTTCCGGTCCACCCGCGCGACCCAGAGTGGCGCCGTCGTCGTGGTACCGCCGGCGCGCGTCCGGCTGCCGGCCACCTGGAACAGCGCGCTGTAGATCTCCCCGAACACCAGCCGGCCGTCCACTCCGCCCACTCGGTTGTAGTCGCCGCCGTCGACCCGGTCGGTATACACCACCCCCACGCGGGACTGGCCGCCGATTCCGCGTTGCAGTCGGAGAAGGTTGTAGACCGGGTGATCCTCCCCCGACGCGGACACCTCCCGCTCGTCCACCGCCGAGAGGAGCGCGATGTCGGTGCCCAGTCCCGTGCCGGTGAGCTTGACTGCGGCCACCGGCTGGACGATCCGCCGGGTATAAATGAGGTTGTTGGGAGTGTTGAACTGTTCGCTGCCGTCCAGAAAGAACGGCCGCTTCTCGGAGAAGAAGATCTCGTTGCGAGGGTCGAAGTTGAACTGACCGGCGTCGGACTCGACCTGGGAGAAGTCGGGATTGGCGGTGCCGTTGAGATTCAGATTGTTGGTGATGCCCCACCTGACGCTGGCCCCCAGCTCGGGACTGCCACCGCTGTAGTCCCATCCCGTCGCGCTCGGTATCCCCGTGGTCTTCGAAGTGACCGAGGGGGTGAGCTCGAGCACCAGCCCGCGGTGGAGATCGGTGAGCCCCACCAGATGCCCCGACTGCGCGAGGAACGAGGCGCTCGCGCGCTTGGCCGGAGTCCAGGAGTCCTCCACCCCGGAGTGCTGCACCCGTCGGGTCACGTTGATGCCCCAGCGCTGCTCCCGCGCGGGCTGGAACCGCAGGCTCTTGAACGGAACCCGCACTTCTACCACGTATCCGTAGTCGGTGAGCCGCCCCTTCGACTCGTAGACGAAATCGGGACTCAGGTCCGCGCTCTCCCGCCGCACCACGGCGTTGTTGAAACCGTTCCCCTGGGTCGACCCGGTCTCGATCAACGCGCCGTCGGACTGGACCCCGAACGGATTCACCGCCAGCACCGTGGCCTGGCGCGCGTCGTTGAAGGTGCTGAGGAGGATCTGGACGTAGTCGTCGGCGGCGATCTTGTCGCGGTCCGCCAGCGTGGCATGCACCGCGCCGTGTGCCTCGAAGGCCCGGATGCCGAAGTGGATCGCCGTCGGCGAGTACCAGACCAGGACCTCGGTCGAGTCGACCGCGGGGATCCCGTCCGAAGGCGAGAACTGACTGAAGCCGGTGAGCACGGCCGCCTCGCCCCAGACCGCCTCGTCGAGCACGCCGTCCACCTTCACCTGGACATCGACGCGCGGCGGCTGGACATCGAGCTGACCCTGGCGGCCGTTGTACACGCTTGCCGGATCGGTTCCAGCCAGGTGCAGCATCAGCAGGGTGAGGAACATGGATCCGGTCGTAGAGGTTGGTACCTGGGCCTACGCGGCCTCCGGGCCTCTGGTTTCGGCTCGGCCGAACGCCCGATCCGCGAGTCCCCCGTTCGGCCGATGCCCGGGAACGCGGGCGTCGGCATCGTTGGTCAGCCGGCGGAGGCATCCCGCGTCCGCCGTGACCCTCGGAGGACCGCATGACAGCATCCCCTTCCGGCCAGCCCAGCCTGCTGGCCGGCCTCTCCCGCGACCTGGCCGCCACCGTCGAGCAGGTGGGCCGCTCGGTCGTCGCCATCCACGGTCGCCGCCGCATTCCATCCTCGGGCGTGGTGTGGCGGCCCGGCGCCGTCGTCGCCGCGAGCCACACGATCAGCCGGGACGAAGACCTCACCGTCACCCTGGCCAGCGGCCGGACCACGCCCGCCACCCTCGCCGGCCGCGATCCGACCACCGACCTCGCGGTGCTCCGACTGGAAGATGCCGCGGTTCCGCCGGTCGAGCGCGGCGACGAGGCCGACCTCCAGGTCGGCCGACTGGTCCTCGCCCTCGGCCGCCCTGGCAATCAACTGACCGCGAGCCTGGGACTGGTGAGCGCGGTCGGCGGCGAATGGCGCACCTGGCAGGGCGGCAAGGTCGATCGCTTCGTCCGCCTCGACCTCTCGATCTACGATGGCTTCTCCGGGGGTCCGCTGGTCGAAGTGGGCGGCCGGGTCCTTGGCATCAACACCTCGGGCCTCAGCCGGGCCGTGGCCTTGGCGCTTCCGGTGAGCACCGTCGAGCGGGTGACCGATCAGCTCCTCACGGCCGGACGGGTGCGCCGCGGATTTCTCGGACTCGCCGCCCAGCCGGTGCAGCTTCCCGATCCGCTCCGGTCGCGGCTCGGCCTCACCGGCCGGATAGGACTGGTGATCGTCAACCTCGAGTCGGGAGGTCCGGCGGAGCAGGGAGGACTGCTGCTGGGAGACATCATCGTCACCCTGGACGGGCATGAGGTCGGCGATCCGGGAGATCTGCTGGCCGCCCTTGGCCCGGAGCGGGTCGGCCAACCCGCGGCCGTGCAGCTGGTCCGCGGGGGTGAGCTCCGCACCGTCACCGTCACCGTCGGCGAGCGCCCCGCCCGCCGGGGACGGTGAGCGTGCTCGCGCTCGAGCTCGGCGTCGCGCTCGCGGGAGTCGCCGAGCTGCTTCGCCGTGCGACAGTGCAGGTCCAGGTCGGCGCTCGGGGGGAGGGATCCGGCGTGCTGTGGCGCACGGACGGGCTGGTGCTCACCAACGCCCACGTGGCGCCGGCCGATCGCGCCCGGGTCCGGCTCTCCGACGGAAGGGTCTTCGAGGCCAGGCTGGTGGCGCGGGACCCGGAGTGCGATCTCGCGGCCCTGTTGCTTCCGCCCGGGGAGTACCCGGTGGCCGAGCGGGGTGACGCGGCCGCGCTCCGCCCGGGTGAGCTGATCCTCGCGTTCGGCCACCCGCTCGGCGTGCCCAACGCGCTGAGCCTCGGCGTGGTGCACCGGGTGCTGCGGGACGACGCTGGTGCGCCGCGCTGGATCCAGGCGGATCTGCGGTTGGCTCCGGGGAATTCCGGCGGTCCCCTCGCCGATGTGTCGGGGCGCGTCCTCGGGCTCAATACCCTGGTGGCGGGTGGCCTCGGCTACGCCGTGCCGGTGCCGGTGATCTCGCGCTTCCTCGAGCGCGCCGGCCCGCCCGCCTCGGGAAGACGCGCCGCGTGACGCGAGTGGTGATCGCCGCCGCGTCGCCCGCCGTTCGCGTGGGCCTGGCGGCGCTCCTCGCCGGCCACCCGGGGTTCACGCTGCTGGAAGCCGTGGCGCGTCCGGCGGGGCTGGCGGATCTGGCGGACACGGTGGAAGCCGACGTCGTCCTCCTCGCCCTCGAGCCCGGCGAGCCGCTCCCGCTGCCGCTGGCCCTCGTGCCGGACCGCCTGGGCCGCGCGCCCGCCGTGGTGGTGCTGGGAGACGATCCGGCCGAGGGCTGGGCGCAGCGCGTGCTTCGCTCCGGTGCCCGCGGCGCGCTTGCTCGCACCGCCACCGGCGAGCAGATCGCCGCGGCGGTCGCCGCCGCCGCCGCGGGGCTGGTCGTGCTACCGGCCGAGCCCGCCGGGAGCGGCGCCCCGCGGCCGGTGCACCGTCCCACCTCGCCCGCGCCGGCCCTCACCCCGCGCGAGATCGAAGTGCTCGGCATGCTGGCCGAAGGGCTGGGCAACAAGGTGATCGCGGCTCGGCTCGGGATCTCCGATCACACGGTCAAGACCCATGTCGCCGCGATCTTCGCCAAGCTCGGCGTCTCCACCCGCGCCGAGGCGGTAGTCAGCGCCGCCCGCCTGGGGCTCATCATGCTGTGAGAGATCGAGACCCGCCTCGCGGGAAGGCTAGCGGCTCCCCGCATCGGAGATCGGGCTGCGTGCAAGCGGCTCCGGAAGATCCGCCACGACGTAGGCCATCACCGCCATCGCCGCGACACACCGGGCCACCTCGGCCGGGTTGAGCTTGTCGAGCGTATCGCCGTCAGTGTGGTGATACCAGAAGTAGCGCGAGCCATCCACCTGCAGCTCCATTCCCGGCACGCCGCCTTCGACCAGCGTGGTGATGTCGGCGGCCGGACTCTCCCGCTCGCGCTTGACGGCGGTCGCCGCGATCGGCTGCATCAGCGCCGCCACCTGCTGCACCACCACCGCGGCCGAGTCCGAGCCTGCGAAGACGTACCCGGTGGGGTTGAACACCCCGTTGTCGGACTCTATCGCCAGCACGTGACGGCCGACCGCGGCCGCATGCGCGTCGTGGTAGGCCTGGCCGCCCTTGCCCCCGTTCTCCTCGTTGGTCCAGAGCACCACCCGCACGGTGCGCCGGGGCCGAAGACCGAGCCGATGGATCAGCCGCACCGCCTCCCAGGCGCTCACGGCGCCGCCGCCGTCGTCCATGGCACCCTGACCCACGTCCCAGGAGTCGATGTGGCCACCGAGTACGACCACCTCGTCCGGCTTCTCCCGGCCCACTACCTCCGCCACCGCGTTGCGCGAGGGCGAATCCGGGAGCGTGCGGGCCGCCATCCTGACGGTCACGACGATCGGCTCGCCCCGGTCGGCAAAGCGGTGGAGCATCATCGCGTCCTCGACGCTGAGCGCCGCTGCCGGGATCTTTCGCACGGTCGAGTCGTAGACCAGGGCGCCGGTATGGGGGCTCCGGATGCTGGCGGAGGCCACCGAACGGATGAGGCAGGCGACGGCGCCCACCCGGGCCGCGGCGGAGGGGCCATCGGTGCGGTATTTCCGGGTGGCCTCATACTCGGTGAACGGCTCGTCGAAGAGGACGATCTTGCCCCGGGCCTCGGAGGCGCGGCGGGAGAGCTCGTCGAAGCTCGTCACCAGGAGAACGGGAGCCGTGATGCCGGACCTGGGAGTGCCCACGCTTCCGCCGAGCCCGAGCATCTTGAGCGCCATCGGGCGCGGCTTCACCAGGTCGGCCGATTCGGCGCCCCGGACCCAGTGAGGCACCATCACCGGCTCCCCTCGCACGTTCTGCAGCCCATCCGTCCGCATCTCGCGCAGCACCCACCCGATCGCCGCCTCCAGGCTGGCCGAGCCGCTCAACCGATGACCGAAGGTGTCGACCAGCCGACCGAGCCGGAGGTAGGCCGCGCTGTCGGCGGTGGCGGCGTGGATCAGGCTGTCGGCAATGGCCTGGTAGTCGGCCGCGATGGATGGAGTCTGGGCCAGGGACGGAGCCGGAGCGGTGGCGAGCAGGATCATCGAACCGGCGGCAGCGTGACGAGCGACCCGAATCGGATTCATGCCTGGTACCGTCGAAGGGGTGGAGGCCGGTAGGGGCTATATTTCGATCAGGCGCGATCGCGCCCGGTTGGAAGTTCTCTCGCTGGAGGATGCATGCTCAAGCGCACGCTGGGGTCGTTCGCCGCCGCGGTGTTGGTCCTGAGCTCGGTGGCGTGGGCCCAGACCGAATCGGCCGGCAAGGAGCCTGTCGCCGACGGCCGCAAGCTGAGCCAATGGGTGGCCGATCTCAAGGCCCCGGCTCCGCAGACCAGGAACGCCGCGGCCTATGAAATCTCAGGCTTGGGTCCCGCGGCGGTCGGGGCCGTGCCGGCGCTGATCGAAGCGCTCGACGATCCGGATCCCACGGTTCGCTTTCCCGTGACGGTCGCGCTGGCCGAGATCGGACCCAAGGCCGCGGCCGCCGTGCCCAAGCTCAAGAAAATGGTCGACGACGAGATCAACGACGAGATCGCCGCCGCGGCCCGCCGGGCGATTCGGCGGATCGCCCCCGAGGCGCTGACCGACCAGTAGCGCGGGCCTCAACCGAGTGCCTGGTCCAAGTCCGCCACCAGGTCGTCCGCGTGCTCCAGGCCGACCGAGAGCCGGAGCAGTCCCGGTGGGGAGCGGGTGTCCGGCCCTTCCACCGACGCGCGATGCTCGATCAGACTCTCCGGCCCGCCCAGGCTGGTGGCCCGGATGAAGAGCCGAACCCGTCCGGCCATCGCCAACGCCGGCTCCGCCCCACCGCGCGCCTCGAACGACACCATTCCCCCATACGCCGCCATCTGGCACCGAGCCACCTCGTGGCCCGGGTCGCTTTCCAGGCCGGGATAGTGCACCGCTTCCACCCGCGGGTGCCCGGCCAGGAAGGCGGCCACGGCGGCGGCGTTTTCGCAATGACCCCGCATGCGATACGGGAGGCTCCGGAGCCCCCGCAGGACCAGCCAGCAATCGAACGGCGACGGGACCGCGCCGCCGACCGTCTGGATGGTTCTGAGCCGCGCCAGAAACTCATCCTCGGCCGGCGCCACCAGGGCGCCGCCGGTCACGTCGCCGTGGCCGCCCAGGTATTTGGTCGTCGCGTGCATCACCAGGTCGGCCCCCAGGGCGAGCGGACGCTGGAGCACCGGCGTGGCCCAGGTGTTGTCGCACACGCAGCGCGCCGCGGCGGCATGGGCCAGCTCCGCCACCCGGGCGATGTCGGTGACGGCGAGGCTCGGATTCGATGGGGTCTCGGTCCAGATGAGACGGGTGCGGGGAGTGATGGCACGCTCGACGGCGGAGAGATCGGTCATGTCGACGAAGCTGCTCGCCAGCCCCCAGGGGGCGAGCACCTCCCGGAGGAACCTGGCGGTGCCGTAGTACGCGTCCCTCGGGGCGATGACGTGGTCCCCAGGCGCGAGCGCCTGGAACACCGCGGCCGTAGCCGCCATGCCCGAGGCAAAGGCCAGTGCCACGCCGCCGCCCTCCAGTGCGGCGAGTGCCGTCTCCAGCGACCGCCGGGTCGGATTGTCGCTCCGGGCGTACAGGAAGCGGTCCGGCAGGCTGCCGTCGGGGCCCCGGGCGAAGGTGGTGGAGAGATGAATCGGCGGGGTCACCGCGCCGGTCGACGGATCCGGGGCTTGGCCGGCATGAACGGCCAGGGTCTCGAGGTGCATCACTGCTCCTGAAGGGTTACCGGAGGTCCGCGCCGACCCCCGCGTCCATGATCATCTGCAGCAGGCCCCGTACGGCCTCGATCCCATCGAGGCGGTAGCGGGCTCGGGTGACGCCGGGTCCCACCCGTATGGTGAACGCCTCGGCCGGCAGCGCGCCGAAGAGATCCTCGTCCGTCCGATCGTCGCCGATCGCCACCACGGTGGTGGTTGCCAGCCGCTCGGGTGGCAGGGGCGGCACGATCCGGCCCTTGTGGACGCCATGGGGCCGGATCTCGATGACCCGGTTGCCGGCGAGGATCTCGACCGGCTGGTTGCTGAGGAGCTGGTTCAGGTGAAGCCTGAGCTCGTTGGCGCGCCGGGCGCCGATCTCCTGGTCCGCCATCCGGTAGTGCCAGGCAAGGGCCGCCGACTTGACCTCGATGAGCGATCCCGGCGTCCGGGCCGTGGTCTCGCGGAGGATCGCGAGCACCGGCTCCCGCCAGGCTCCGCCGATCTCGCCGGCCGCCACCCACTCCATGGTCGCGGGGTCCCGGGACCAGAAGCCGTGCTCCGCGTGCAGCCACACCGGCAGCCCGCCGAGCCAGTGCTGGAGCGACTCCCGGGCCCGGCCGCTCACCAGGTGCACCTCGGTGTCCGGCCGGTTGGCCAGCGCACGCAGCAGCTCGACCAGCCGGCCGTCCGGCCGGGCGAGCTCCGGAGTGGGCGCGTACGGCACCAGCGTTCCGTCGTAATCCAGCAGCAGGAGCAGCGACTCGGTCTCGGTCAGCCGGCGGATGACCGCCTTTCGCGTGGCCGGTCCGCCGAGGGTCGACGCCCCCTCCCGGCCGGTCGGCTCGGGCACTTCCGCCAGGAGCTCCAGGAAGGAGGCGACCCACCGGTGCACGTCGAAGGTTTCCACCCGGGCACGCAACGGCGCCATCCGGGCCCGGCGCTCGTCCGCACTCATCGTCAGAGCGCGATAGAAGACCTCCGCGGCGCCATCCACGTCGTAGGGGTTGACCGGCACCGCCTCGGGCAGCTCCCAGGACGCGCCGGCAAACTCACTCAACACCAGGACCCCATCGCCGTCGGTGCGCGAGGCGATAAACTCCTTGGCCACCAGGTTCATCCCATCGCGAAGCGGCGTCACCAACATGACATCGGCCGCCCGGTAAAGCGCCACCAGGTCGGGCACCGAGAGCCCGCGGAAGATGTAATGCACCGGCACCCAGCGCGGGGTGCCGAAGGCCCCGTTGATCCGGCCCACCAGGCCGTCCACCAGAGCGCGGAAGTCCTGATACGCCTCGACCCCCGTGCGCGACGGCACCGCGACCTGCACCAGCCGCACCCGCGCCCGCAGCTCGGGGTGGGTCTGCAGCATCCGCTCGTATGCCATCAGCCGGCGGGGGATTCCCTTGGTGTAGTCCAGCCGGTCCACCCCGACCAGGATCCGGACGCTTCCATCTCCGCGAATCGCCTCCGCCTCCCCGTCCACCGCCGGGTCCCGGGCGATCTCTCGGAACGTCGCCGCGTCGATCCCCATCGGAAACACACCCAGACGGACCTCGCGTCCCGGCAACTGGACCCGGTCGATCTCGAGCGAGTGGCCCAGGATGTCGACCAGCGAGGTGGCGAAGTGGCGCAGGTAGGCAGGGGTGTGAAATCCGACCAGGTCGGCGCCAAGCATCCCCTCGAGCAGCTTGTCGCGGGCGGGCAGGGTCCGAAACAGCTCTTCCGACGGGAACGGGATGTGAAGGAAGAACCCGATCCGCGCCTCGGGCAGCCGGCTGCGCAACAGGCCGGGCAAGAGCAGGAGCTGGTAGTCGTGAATCCAGATCAGGTCACCCGGCTGATACTGGCCGGCGACCACGTCGGCAAAGACCTCGTTGACCTCCACATAGCTGTCCCAGTCGCCCACATGGAGAGGAATCTGGTCCAGCAGATAGTGGAACAGCGGCCACAGAACGCCGTTGGAAAAGCGCTCGTAGTAACGGGTTACCTGATCGGCGGTGAGCGGGACCGGCACCAGGCGCAGGGCGGCGAGCTGTTCGTCCAGCTTGGCCTGTTGCTCCGGAGGAAGGCCCTCGGGCGCCCCCGACCAGCCGATCCACAGCCCGCCCGACTGCTCGTGCGGAATCGCCAGTCCCGTGGCGAGCCCTCCGGTACTCCGCTGCACCTCCACCTCCACCGCCCCCTCGGTGGTCTGGACGGTGATGGGCAGCCGGTTGGCGACGATCAGCAGGCGGGCCATCCCTACAATCTAGCCTGCCCCCTGGTCTAGTCTGCCCCCTGGTTTGCCCGCCCCCTCCCTATCTCGGCCAACGCTGGTTGTCCCGGTCGGCGTCCGGGAACTCCCGACCCGGGTCGATCTCGATGCTCTTGACCGTCGGCTCCTTGGCGACCCGGACCGTGGTGCGCTTGGCGCCTCCCAGCCAGACCGTCACCGGGACGGTGAGGCTGTCGGCGTGGCCGTCGGTCCGGGTGACGACCAGCTTCACCGGCATCGGTGCCCGGCCCCGGTTCTGCAGCCCGACCTCGAGCGAGTCACCCACCGCTACCACCGTGTCGATGGCCTGGTCCAGCTTCCAGGTCTCGAAGAACCAGGTGCGCCAGAACCAGGAGAGATCCTGGCCGGACACGTTGTCGAAGGTGTCGAAGAAGTCGTAGGGCGATGGATGCTTGTACTGCCAGCGACGGATGTACTCGGTGTACGCCTTGTGGAAGGTCTCCCGGCCGAGGACACCGCGAAGGGCAACCAGCACGCTGGCCGGCTTGTAGTAGGCGGCCACGCCGTAGGCCGGATAGTTGGGGAAGTGGTCGCCGTGGTGCATCATCTCGACCTCCCCGCCGGCCTCGACGATTTCGAGATAGCCCTTCTGGTTCCGCGCCTCGTCGTCGAACCCCTTGAAGAAGTCGGCCATGGACTGGGACTGGTCGAACTGGGTGAGCCCCTCGTCCATCCAGGCGAAGCGCTTCTCGTCGGATCCCACCACCATGGGGAACCACATGTGGCCGATCTCGTGGGTGGTGACCTCGTACAGGCCCAGCGTGTCCCACTGGCCCCCGATGCAGGTCATCATCGGGTACTCCATCCCGCCACACGAGGTGGGCCCGTCCACCGCGGTCATGTGAGGGTAGGGGTAGGGCCAGAGATAGTGGGAGAAAAACTCGATCGAGTGGCGGGCGTAGCGCGCGCTCTCGTCCCAGTGGCTGATCCGCGCTTGAGGGCGCCAGAACGAGTAGATGGCGGCGCTGTCGGGGCGGCCGTCGCCGTCCCGATCGCCCACCACCGCGTTGGTGGCGTCCCAGAGATACTTGGCCGACGTGGCCCAGGCCACGTCGCGCACGTTCTGCGCGCGAAAGCGCCAGGTGAGCTTCCCGCCGGAACCGCTGGTCGTGGAGGTGCCTGGCTTCCGGTCCGCCTCGGTGACGACGTGGACGATCTCCTTGGCGCTCGACGCGGAGTCCAGCCGGGCGCGGGTCTGCGCCGTCAGGACATCCGAACGGTTCTGCAGCGTGCCGGTCGCATCCACCAGCCAGCCGGCCGGCACCGTGAGCGCCACGTCGTAATTCCCGTAGCCCATGTAGAACTCGGCGGTGCCGAAGTACTGGTCGATCTGCCAGCCGTTGATGTCATCGTAGACGGCCATCTGCGGGTACCAGTAATTGACGTAGTACACTTCGCCGTCCTGGCCTCCGCGGGGGGCGCCGTCCGGAGGAATGCGGAGCCTCCAGGCAAAGACGAACTCGGCGCTGCCGCGCGGCAGGATCGGCTGGGGCAGCCGGAGCCGCATGATCGTGCCGTTCACCTCGTAGCCCGGCCCCTCGCCGGATGCCGCCGTGAGGTCCTTGCCCTGGGCCGCCACCCGGTCGAGCTCGATCCCCTCGACCGACCAGGGCACATTGGTGTTGTGACGGGCGCCCGGGGCATAGATGTTCTGGAGCAGCTGGATGTAGACTACCCGCAGGGTATCGGGCGAGCGGTTGTAGTAGGTGATCGTTCCCTTCCCGGTCAGCCGCTTGGACAGCGGATTGAGCTCGGCCTCGAGCTTGTAGTCGGCCCACTGTTGCCAGTACCGCGGCCCCGGTACGCCCGTGCGGGTGCGGGTGTCTCGGGCCACGGCCTGCTCGAACGACTCCATGACGGGCACCGGCAGAGCGCGCGCGCTCGCCACGGTGGCCCCGGCCCTGGTGGGCGCCGGAGCGGGAGTGGCGGGCGCCGATCGACCGCTGCTGCAGGCGGCGAGGGCGGAGAGCAGGACCAGCGCTGACACGGGCCGCGGACGGGAAGTTGCCAAGCGAGCCATCAGGGTCTCCGGCATCGGGGATCGGGCATCGGGTCGGCCCGCGGGCCGGATGATGCCCTGACTACGGAATGGAGGCAAGGTTCGGTTTCGGGCGTTGCTGCCTGACACCCGATAGACCATTTCACCCGGCTTCGAGACTGGTGATGCGTTACGACTTCCTGATCGAGACCTACGCCACCGAGCGGATCAAGGTGCTCGCCGTATGGAGCTCCTTCCGGGACGACGATCTTCCGGTGCGGCCACACCCGACCGATCCACGCGGCCGCAGCGTGCGGGAGCAGATGGTGCACCAGTGCGTGAGTGAGAACCTCTGGTTTCGCGACATGTTGGGGGTGGACGTTGTCGCCATCCCGCTTCCCACCAGCGAACTGCGGCTCGAGTTCCTCCAGCGCTATGCCGAGGATTCGGCACGCCGCCTGGAGGCGCTGCGACGGCAGGACGAGACTTGGTGGGAGACGGGGGTCGCCTTCTTCGAGGTGCTCCGCTCCCGCGCCTGGGTGCTGGTCCGGCGGATCGCCCATACGGCGCATCACCGGGGGCAGCAGACCATCCTGCTGCGCCAGCTCGGCCGGGAGGTCTACAGCACCTACGGGCCCACGGCCGACAGCGGCGGACTCATGGTCAACCGGGCCCCGACCGTGTATCCCTACCCTGACGATCGCGCCCTGCTCGATGGGGAGGCCGCCGGTGGCCGGAAGCGGTCGCTGCCGGGTCCGGGGTCTCGGCCCGCGACGGAGCGACCCGGCTGAGCTGCGACCCATCTCCCGGATCGAGCATCAAGCAAGGGTCTGGGTCCTGCCCCTGTGTGTCGGAACTCATTCGAGGAAGAGAGCATATGAACGAGGGATGGTCGCGCCGGGCTCGGACCGGCGGCATGGCGGCGGCATTTCTGGGAGGCCTGCTGCTTGCCGGCATGCTTCACCTGCCCCACTTCTCGTCCGCCCAGCAGCCGGCGGCCAATTCCAGCACCGCGGTGGGCGCTCGGACGGCACTGCCGCCAGGCGCTGCCGGACTCAACGACCTGAGCGAGGCGTTCGCCTCCGTGGCCGAGCACGTGAAGCCCAGCGTGGTGTTCATCAAGTCGGGGCGGAAGGCCCGGAGTGAGGCCCCCCAGGTTGAGCTGCCCCCCGGCTTCGAGCAATTCTTCCCCCGCGCGCCGTCGCAGGGCCCCCAGTTCCAGGAGAGCGCCGGCTCCGGCTTCATCGTCAGCCGGGACGGCTACATCCTCACCAACGACCATGTGGTCGCCGGCTCCGATCAGGTGACCGTGCGGCTGCTCGACCGGCGGGAGTTCAAGGCCAAGGTCATCGGCACCGACCCGAACACGGATCTCGCCGTGGTCAAGATCAACGCCGACAATCTGACCCCCGCGCCGCTGGGCGACAGCGAGGCCGCCCGGGTTGGTGAGTGGGTCCTCGCGGTCGGAAACCCGCTGGGCGACAATCTCACCTTCACCGTCACCTCGGGCATCATCAGCGCCAAGGGCCGGACCCTGGCACTGCCCAACTCGAGCGACCGGAGCATTCAGGACTTCATTCAGACCGACGCGGCCATCAACCCCGGCAACTCGGGTGGTCCGCTGGTGAGTGTGCGGGGCCAGGTCATCGGGGTGAACTCCGCCATCGCGAGCCAGACCGGCTTCTACTCGGGATACGGCTTCGCCATCCCCATCAGTCTCGCCCGCAAGGTGATGGACCAGATCATCCGGCACGGCCGGGTGGAACGGGCCGCGCTGGGCGTGACCGTGCGCAACGCATCGCCCAACGACGCGGCGTACGTCGGACTGCCGGACATCCGGGGCGTGGTGGTGGAGGACTACGGCAGCGAGGATTCCCCGGCGAAGAAGGCCGGACTCGAGCCCGGCGACATCATCGTTTCCATCGACGGCAAGCCGGTCGAGTACGTCGGGCAGCTCCAGCAGCAGATCGCGTTCCGGAGCCCGGGCGACATGGCGAAGGTGGAAGTGGCGCGGAAGGGCGGCGTGCGGAAGACGTTCCAGGTTCGGCTCCAGGCGCTGCCCTCGGCCAAGCAGACCGCTGCGGCCGGCGACGACACGACCGGCGACACCGCGTCCGCCGAGGGTGCCAGCTCCCTCGGCAAGCTCGGCATCACGGTCGCTCCGCTGGACGCCGAGGACGTGCAGCAGCTCCGTCTCAAGCCCGACCAGCGCGGGGTCGTGGTCACCGACGTCGTCGCGGGCGGCCCCTCCTACGGTGAGCTGGTCGACGCCGAGCACGGGGGGCCGGACGTCATTCTCTCCGTGGAGGGGACACCGGTGAAGACGCCGGCAGACTTGCGGAAGGCGCTCGCGTCGCAGAAGCCGGGCAGCATCGTGAGCCTCAGCGTCTACAACGCGCGCGCCCAGACCCGCCGGGTGGAGCGGATCCGGGTGGGCGAGTGAGGAGACGCCACCGCCTCTGCGGATAGAACGCCGCGGGGCGACAGCTGTCATCCCGAAGAGCGCAGCGACGAGGGATCTTGTCCGGCCGAGGTCGAACCCGGGGGAGAAGATCCCTCGCTTCGCTCGGGATGACAGGGCGGCACTTCGGCCGGCAAGAAGCGAGGCGGCGCGGTGCAGGCCGGCGCAGCCTCAGTCTACCCCCGGATGGGTGCCAGCGGACCACGCGCTCAAGGCCACCAGTGGCGGCGCTCGCCACGGCTGAGGCTGCCGCTCGAGGATGGCGAGCACGACCGCGCCGCCCTCCGACGCTGCCCCGATCACACCGTAGGCGTGCCGGCTTCCGTCGCTCCGCCGGAAGACCGCCCCCGACACCCGTTCCTGCGCGGGCGAGACGAGGGCCAGCACCCTCAGCTGTTCCTCGCGGTCGGCGAAGACGCCGAGCACCGTGGCCATCCGCAGCAGCTCCGCTGGAGACTCGTATCCCAGCAGCCGGGCAAAGGGGCGATTCGCGACCAACGGTGTCCCATCCCCGCGGAAGAGACAGAGGCCGACCGGTGCGCCGTCCGCCAGTGCATGCAGCTGCTCCTCCGCCATGCGGAGCGCATCTTCCACCCGGCGGCGCGCGGTCATGGCGTCCTTGAGATCGGTCACCTGCTTCCGCAGGGCCGCGACCTCGTTGATGAGCTCCTGTTTGGGCCGGTGTTGGTCTCGCATGGCAGAGACTAGGACGGAAGCGGCCGGAGATCTTGCACCGCGAGTGCCCGCGTTTCGCCATGCGCCATGAGCCAGAGGCGTTCCCGGGGGTAGCCCCGCGCGGTCCAGGCGGCCAGGGTGCGGGCGGGCGGCTCGTCCATCGGCTCGTCGGTCAGCTTGAAGGTGCCCCAATGAATCGGCATGAGCACTGGCTTGGTGGCATCCCGGCATAGATCGGCATACGCGCGCAGCGCCTCCTCAGGATCGAGGTGCACCGGCCGCATCATCCAGCTGGGCAGATAGGCGCCCACCGGAAGCAAGACGGCATCGAACGGCCCGAACCGTTCCGCGATGCGGCCGAATTCGGGGTGGTAGCCGGTGTCGCCGGCGAAGAAGAGACCTCCGTTGGGTGCCCGCAGTGCCCAGCCGCACCAGAGCGTGCGGTTCCGGTCGAATGGCCCGCGCGCGCTGAAATGGCGGGCGGGGGTGCACCCCAGATCGAGTCTCCATCCCGTCCCGGTGAGCACGGTGCGCTCCCACCAGTCGTGCTCTCGCACGTCCGCCGCACCGAGCCTCCGCACCTGCCGGCCGAGGCCGAGCGGCACGCACCAGATGGCGGAACGATGGGCGCGGGCGAGCCGTCGGATGGTCGGCGCATCGAAGTGGTCGTAGTGGTTGTGGGAGAGAAGTACCAGGTCGACCGGCGGGAGGGCGTCGAGCGCGAGGCCGGGTGGGACCCACCGGCGCGGCCCCGCTATCCCGAGCGGAGACGCGTGATCCGACCAGATCGGGTCCGTGAGCACGTTGGCACCGCCCATCTGAACGAGCACCGTGCTGTGTCCCACCCAGGTGAGCCGCAGCTCGCCAGTCGCCGCCCGCGGTATGGCGGGTGATGGATCGACGCGAGGGAAAACCGATCGATCCGGATCGGGGCGACGCCCATGTCGAACCCGCTCCCAACCCCAGCGGAGCAGGTCGGAGAAACCGCGCGGCTCGGCTCCGGGCCAAGGGTTCCGAAAACCAGGTGGAGCATGGTGCGCCAGGTCACTACCGGGACCTGTAAGTCCGGTCACAGATAGTCTGGGTCCGACATGCTATACTGACCACTCGCCAGTCGGGTTCTGGCGAGCCCGGAACGTTGCCGGAATCCCGGCAAGACGTTGCTCCGCGGGTGCATCACTTCACACCAGCCGAAGAGGCCACTCATGGTCTGGCTCGCGATCATTCTCGTCGTCGCATGGCTGTTGGGGTTCGGGGTGTTCCATGTGGCCGGTGGCCTCATCCATCTGCTACTCGTCGTCGCACTGGTCGTCTTCCTGATCAACTTCATCAGCGGACGGCGTACAGTCTAGTCGCTCTCGCGGACGTCGCCCGACCGGCGGCAAACAGGTAGTACCTCCGCGAGCCGGGGCCGCCCCTGACGGGAACGGCCCCTTCGCGTTGCCCATCACCGTCTTGGCCAGAGAGCGTGAGCAGGAGGTCGCTTGGCGAGTCACCGAGAAGCTCGAGTCAAGCACGCCTATCGCGCCTGGTACCCCAAGATCGACCCGAGCCTGTGGCATCAGGCGGCGCCGCTCGCCCGTATCGTGATGTATCATCGGCGCCACTCGTCGCCGTGCTGGAGCCTCGAGGGCCGGCCACTGCCCGATGCCCACTTCGAGTTCCGTCGCGGCGATCCACCCCGGCAGGCCGGCTGGTCCGGTCCGTCGAGCCGGGAGGACGAGGTGCAACCTACCCACCGACGGGAGGGTCATTCATGGTCGGACGTAACTCGATAGGAATGGCAGCGCTCGACGTACTCGCCTCGCGCTGCTCAGGGTCCCAACAGCGGTTCGAGGAGGCATGCGAGGCCCGCGGCATCGGGTTCGAGGCCCGGCAGCAGATCGGCGGGATCGAGTGGGTGTGCCCCGAGACGGCTGCCTCCGCCCACGAGTGAGCAGGACCGCACCAGGAGGCGATGGCCCGCTGGGACACCGGCGGGCCTTTCTCTGTTTCGTAGTGCCACGACGCCCGGGCACGGGCTTGCGCCTTTCACCGGTGGGCTGCGATGACCGGTGGGCTGCGATGATGCTGCCGCGATACGCTCTATCCCGGAGCGCGAAAACGGTGGACCGGGATCGGGCTTGACTGCCAGCGACAGTTCGACGATCATTGAACTATGATGATCCGTAAGCGACCACCGCTCAGCGGCAGCCAGTTCGACCTGATCGCCAAGGCATTGGCCGATCCCCGCCGGATGGCGCTGCTCGAGTCGATCGCCGGCGTGGAGGAGTGCCCGTGCCAGCGGCTCCGGCGGCAGTTTTCCATTTCCAAGGCCACCATCTCGCACCACATCAAGGAGTTAGTGCGAGCGGGGCTGGTGGAATCGTGGCGGGAAGGGCAGTATCTGCACTGCGAAGTGCGCCGCGAGGTGCTGGAGGCGTACACCAGTGAGCTGATGCGCCGGGTGGGCGTCGACGTGCCAGCGGGAATCGGAGCGCGGGAGGCTGGGGGGTAGCGGCCCGGTGGTTCGGGCGATGGGTACAATAGTTATGAAACTGTTATACGACCGTTACATCACCGCCGGATCACACGCCGGCATCGACTTGGGCCCGGCGCTGGGGTGCAGGAGGAAGGCATGTCGACACGGAGTCTCTCGCTCGTCGGTCCGATCTGGCTCACGATGGCCCTGGGCGGTTGTTCGGCGAAGCCGGCGGACCCCCCGCCGCCGCCCGCCGTCACGGTGGCGCCGGTCCTGGAGCGTGATATCAACGAATGGGACGAGTTTACCGGCCGGCTCCAGGCGGTGGACCAGGTGGAGATCCGTCCCCGCGTTTCCGGCTACATCAAGCGGGTGACCTTCCCCGAGGGGAAGGAGGTCCGGAAGGGCGAGGTCCTGTTCGAGATCGACGCGCGGCCGTACCAGGCGGACCTGGCCGTGGCGGAGGCGCAGCTCGCGCAGGCCCGGACCAGCGCCGAGCTGGCGGGGCGAGAAGTGGAGCGCGCCCGGAAACTGGTGACCGTCAAGGCGATCTCCCAAGAGGAGTTCGACAGCCGCACCAGCGCCCAGGCCAACAGTCTCGCCTCGGTGCGCGCCGCTGAAGCGGCGATGCAGACGGCCCGGCTCAACCTGGGGTGGACCCAGGTGCGCTCCCCCATCGCGGGCCGAGTCAGCAACGCTGAGGTCACCGCCGGCAACCTGGTGCAGGCCGGCCCGCCGACCGCGACGCTGCTCACCACCGTGGTCTCGCTCGACCCGATCTACGCCTACTTCGAGGGCGACGAGCAGACCTACCTCAAGTACACCACCCTCGCCCGCGCCGGCACCCGGCCCAGCTCGCGCGACGTCCGCAATCCGATCTACATGGGCCTGGCCAACGAAGAGGGGCAGTTCCCCCACAAGGGCTACGTGGACTTCGTCGACAACCGGCTCAACCCGGAGACCGGCACCATCCGGGCGCGGGCGGTCTTCTCCAACAAGGATCGGCTCTTCACCCCGGGGCTCTTCGCCCGGATGAAGCTGGTGGGCAGCGGCCGCTACCACGCCGCCCTGGTGCTCGACCGCGCCATCGGCACCGACCAGGACAAGAAGTTCGTGCTGGTGCTCAAGCCGGATAAGATGGTGGAGTACCGATCGGTGCAGCCTGGGCGGCTGGTGGACGGCCTCCGGGTGATCAGCTCCGGCGTCAAGGGCGGCGAGCAGATCGTGATCAACGGGCTCCAGCGGGTCCGCCCGGGGATGAAGGTCACCCCCAAGGTGGGCTCGATGGAGCCGGACTCGACCACCACCGCCACTGTCGGCGCCGATGCCGGCCCGGCCGCGGAGCGCTGACCGATGCGATTCTCCCGCTTCTTCATCGACCGCCCGATCTTCGCGGGCGTGCTCTCGATTGTGGTCTTCCTGGCCGGCGCGATCGCGATGTTCAGCCTGCCGATCAGCGAGTACCCGGAGGTGGTGCCGCCCTCCATCGTGGTGCGCGCCATCTATCCCGGCGCCAATCCCCGGGTGCTCTCCGAGGCCGTCGCGACGCCGCTGGAGGAGCAGATCAACGGCGTCGAGAACATGCTGTACATGTCGTCCCAGGCCACCTCCGACGGCGTCCTGACGACCACCGTGACCTTCCGGATCGGCACCGACGTCGACCTGGCCCAGGTGCAGGTGCAGAACCGGGTGAGCCAGGCCCTCCCGCGGCTTCCCGAGGAAGTGCGCACCCTGGGGGTGACCACGGTCAAGAGCTCGCCCGATCTGACGATGGTGGTGCACATCGTCTCGCCGGACAACCGATACAACATCGTCTATCTCCGGAACTACGCCCTGCTCCAGATCAAGGACGTGATCGGGCGGATTCCCGGCGTCGGCCAGGCGCAGGTGTTCGGGGGCGGCGACTACGCCATGCGGATCTGGGTCGATCCCCAGAAAGTGGCGGCCCGCGGTCTCTCCGCGTCCGACATCGTGTCGGCCATCCGGGAGCAGAACGTCCAGGTCGCGGCCGGCGTGGTCGGCGCACCGCCCATGCCGGAGCGGGTGGACTACCAGCTCAGCGTGAACGCCCGCGGCCGGTTGCTCGACGAAAAGGAGTTCGGGGACATCATCATCAAGACCGGCGCCGGCGCCGAGCTGACCCGGCTGCGGGACGTGGCCCGGATCGAGCTGGCGTCGGGGAACTATTCGCTTCGCTCGATGCTCGACAACAAGGATGCCGTGGGCATCGGCATCTTCCAGGCGCCGGGGTCCAACGCGCTCCAGCTCAGCAGCACCGTGCGCTCCACCATGGCGGAGCTCAAGAAGAACTTCCCCCAGGGGGTGGACTACCGGATCGTCTACGATCCCACCACCAACGTCCGGGACGGCATCCGCGAGGTGGTGAAGACGCTGTTCGAGGCGATCCTCCTGGTGGTGATCGTGGTGGTGGTCTTCCTCCAGACCTGGCGCGCCTCGGTGATCCCGCTGGTGGCCGTGCCGATCTCGATCGTGGGCACCTTCGCCATCCTGCTGGGCTTCGGGTTCTCGATCAACACCCTGTCGCTGTTCGGCCTGGTGCTGGCCATCGGGATCGTGGTGGACGACGCGATCGTGGTGGTCGAGAACGTGGAACGGAACATCGAGGCCGGGCTCTCGCCGCGGGACGCGTCGTACAAGGCGATGGACGAGGTGAGCGGGCCGATCGTGGCGATCGCCCTGGTGCTCTGCGCCGTCTTCGTGCCGGTGGCCTTCCTGAGCGGGCTGACCGGTGAGTTCTACCGCCAGTTCGCCCTCACCATCGCCTTCTCCACGGTGATCTCGGCGTTCAACTCGCTCACCCTCTCCCCCGCGCTCAGCGCCATTCTGCTCAAGCCGCGCGGCGCCAAGCCGGACCGCTTGACCCGGGTGCTCGACCGGCTGCTCGGCTGGTTGTTCCGCCCCTTCAACCGGGGCTTCGCCCGGGCGTCGGCACGCTACGGTGTCACGGTGGCGAGCGTGATCCGACGCAGCGCCATCGCCCTGGTGGTCTACGCCGGGCTGATCGCGCTCACGGTGTTCGGCTTCAACCGGGTGCCCCACGGCTTCGTCCCCACCCAGGACAAGCAGTATCTGGTGGCCTTCGCGCAGCTGCCGGACGCGGCCACGCTCGATCGCACCGACGCCGTCATCCGCCAGATGAGCGAGATCGGCCTCAAGCAGCCGGGGGTCCAGTCGGCGGTATCGTTTCCCGGTCTCTCGATCAACGGCTTCGTCAACTCGCCCAATGCGGGGATCATCTTCTTCACCCTCAAGCCGTTCGACGAGCGCCCGGGCAAGGAGCTCTACGGACTCAACATCGCCGGTGCGCTCAACCAGAAGCTCAGCGGTATCCAGGACGCCTTCATCGCGGTCTTCCCTCCCCCACCGGTCTCGGGGCTGGGCACGGTCGGGGGCTTCAAGCTGCAACTGGAAGACCGCGCCGGCCTGGGCGAGGAAGAGCTCTACCGGGCGACCCAGGCGCTGATCGGGAAGGGATATCAGACGCCGCAACTGGCCGGGCTCTTCTCCAGCTTCCAGATCAACGTGCCCCAGCTCGAGGCCGAGGTGGACCGGGAAAAGGTGAAGCAGGAGGGGATCTCGCTCACCGACCTCTTCCAGACCATGCAGGTCTATCTCGGCTCGGTCTACGTGAACGACTTCAACCGCTTCGGCCGGACCTACCAGGTGATCGTGCAGGCCGACGCGCCGTATCGCGCCACGGCCGACAACATCGCCCTGCTCAAAGTGCGGAACGACAGCGGGGCCATGGTGCCGCTCGGCTCGGTGCTCCGGGTCAAGCAGTCGTACGGACCCGACCGCGGGCTGCGCTACAACGCCTACCCGGCGGCCGACATCAACGGCGGCCCCGCGCCGGGCGTGAGCTCCGGCCAGGCCACCGCCATCATGGAGCAGCTCGCCAAGGAGACCTTGCCCAACGGCATCGGCCTCGAGTGGACCGATCTCACCTACCAGCAGCGTCTGGCGGGGAACTCGGCGGTGTTCGTCTTCCCGCTCTGCGTCCTGCTCGCTTTCCTGGTGCTCGCGGCGCAGTACGAGAGCTGGTCGCTGCCGCTGGCGGTGATCCTGATCGTGCCGATGTGCCTCCTCTGCGCCATCACCGGCGTGTGGTTGACCCGGGGCGAGAACAACATCTTCACCCAGATCGGATTCCTGGTGCTGATCGGCCTGGCCTGCAAGAACGCCATCCTGATCGTCGAGTTCGCCCGCGAGCTCCAGCTCCGCGGCCGCTCGCGGGTGGAAGCGGCGCTGGAGGCCTGCCGCATCCGGCTCCGGCCGATCCTCATGACCTCGCTCGCCTTCATCTTTGGCGTGACGCCGCTGGTGCTGTCGAGCGGCGCCGGCGCGGAGATGCGGCACGCGATGGGCGTGGCGGTGTTCTCCGGCATGCTCGGCGTCACCTTCTTCGGCCTGGTGCTGACCCCGGTGTTCTATGTGGTGATCCAGGGACTGGTCGAGCGGCGCCAAGGACCGGCGGAGCCATCGTCGGCGGAGCCGACGCCTGCGAGGGAGGCGATTCATGCGTAACTCCACGGTGCTGCTCCCGGCGCTCGCTCTCGCGCTGGCCGGGTGCGCCTCGTCGCCGGCCTACCGGCCACCCCCGGTGGAAGTGCCACCCGCATTCCGGGAGGCGAAGGCCGACACCGGACTGGTGGTCACCCCGCCGCCAGCGGTGCCTCCGGCGGCCCCGCCCGCCGCTCCGGCCGAATCACCGGCTGCAGGTCTGACCCGGTTCTGGCGTCCGCTGAGCGACACGACGCTCGACCGGCTGATGACCGAGGTGCTTCGCGCCAATCCCGACGTGCACGCGGCCGAGGCTCGGCTGCGCGGCGCCCGGGCGGCCCGGCTCGAGGCGGCCTTCGACCTGGCGCCGACCGTCACGGTCGGCGGCGGATACACCCGGCAACGGCTCTCCAGTGCCACGTTCCCTATCGGCGCGGGGAGCTTTCCCGACCAGGACATCTGGGACGCCGGCTTCGACGCGTCCTGGGAGCTCGACCTGTTCGGCCGGGTGCGCCGTGGGGTCCAGGCCCAGGGCGCGCTGGTCGGCGCGGCCGGCGAGAACGTGCGCGACGTGCAGGTGGCCCTGACGGCGGAGCTGGCACGAAGCTACTTCGAGTTGCGAGGGGCGCAGGATCAGCTCGCCGTGGCGCGGCGGAACGCGGAGAACCAGCGCAGCACCCTGGTGCTGACCCAGCAGCGCCTCGACGCCGGCCGCGGCACCGCGTTCGACACCGAGCGGGCCCGGGCCCAGCTCGCCACCACCCTGGCGACGATCCCCGATCTGGAGGCCCGGGTGGCCGCGGCGCAGTACCAGATCGGCGTCCTGGTCGGCCGCCCACCAGCCATGCTTGCCGGCGAGCTGGACAGCGTCGTCGCCCTCCCGGCGCTGCCCGCGACCGTGACGCTGGCGAGCCCCGATTCGCTGGTCCGGAGACGGCCGGACGTGGCGGCCGCCGAGCGTCAGCTCGCCGCCGAGCACGCGTTCGTCGGGGTGGCCAAGGCCGACTACCTGCCGCGCATCACCGTGGGAGGCAGTGCCGGCTACTCGGCGAGCTCGCTGGGCTCGGTGGGTGACGCGGGCACCTTCCGCTACGCGGTCGGCCCTGTCCTCTCGTGGCCCGCCCTCAATCTGGGTCGGATAAAGGCACGGGTGGATCAGTCCCGCGCGCTGGAGGTGGAGGCCCAGGCCCGCTACACCCAAACCGTCCTGCGAGCGCTCCAGGAGGTGGAGACCGGACTGGTGCGGTACCGGACCGCCCGGGAGAGGGTGGCGCGAATCCAGGAGGCAGCCGAGGCCAGCACCCGCGCCGCGGAGCTCGCCCGGCTTCGCTTCACCGGCGGGGTTGCGGATTTCCTGCAGGTGCTGGATGCCGAGCGGACCCAGTTGGATGCGGAACTGCAATTGGCCCAGAGCCGGACCGACGCCGCCGCGGCCTACGCGGCGCTGTACCAGGCGCTGGGCGGGGACAGGCTGGATTAAGGAGGGGCCCCGCCCCGCTAGATTCCGCAGGATGAACACCACCAGACGGCGATTCCTCGCCCTGGCGGGCGGGGCGCTGGGCGCCGCGCTCGGGGGCGATGCCTTCCTGGTCGAGCCGGAGCATGTGCTGCTCAGCCGGCACGACGTCCGGGTGCCGGGACTCCCGCGGAGTCTCGACGGGCTCCGGATCGCGCAGATCACCGACGTTCACTTTCCGGGAAATGTCGCCGCCGCCGAGGCTGCGGTCGAGCACCTGAAGCGAGAGCGACCGGAGATCGTCGTGCTCACCGGCGACATGATCGAGCATCCGAGGGCCTTGCCGCATGTGGCCGCCTTCATTCGAGCCGCCCGCGGCAGCCTCGCCACGGTCGCCACCCTGGGCAACTGGGAGTACTACTCCGGGGCCATCCCGCCGCTGGCCGGGGTCTACCGCGACGCGAAGGTCGAGTTGCTGATCAACGCACGGCGGGAGGTCACGGTCGGCGACGGCTCCATCGTGCTGGTGGGACTGGACGACCCGGTCATGGGCCGACCGGACATCTACCGTGCGCGGGCGGGCCTCTCGCCGGGTGGCATCGAGATCTGGCTGGTCCACGCACCGGGAATCGTGTCGCGCAGGCTGCAGCACGATGAGGCCACCCCGGCGTTCCTCCTCGCGGGACACACCCATGGCGGTCAGGTCCGCCTGCCCCTGCTGCCGGCCGTGACGCCGCCGGGATCCGGTCGTTTCGTTGCGGGCTGGTACCGCGATACCTTCGCGCCGCTCTACGTCTCCCGGGGGGTCGGAACCACCACCATTCCAGTCCGGTTCCGGTGTCCTCCGGAGCTGCCCATCTTCACCCTGCGCGCCACCTGAGCGGATCGATCGTGAGGCATACCTAAGACTGCCGCTCGTTGCACTCTGGTCTCGCCCGTCTCTTGCCACCGAAACACTTCGCCGTCTCCCCAACACGACTTAGCGCCTCCAGCTCTCACCACGCGAGGGCAGCATGCAAGGTCCAATGGCGTCTTGCCTCCGCCTCGGTATGCTCACTCTTGCACTCTTCGCCTGCTCCGCGGACGACACCAACGGGCCGACCGGCACCGGCCCGGACCAGCCGCCGATCGTCGCGAGCCTCCGCTGGTCGGATCCGACCAGCTGGCCCGACGGACAGGTACCGGCGGCGGGCGCGGTCGTCGTCATCCCGTCGGACCATCACATCCTGCTCGACGTGAGCCCGCCTCCGCTCACCAGCCTCACCATCGACGGCGCCCTGGTCTTCGACGAGCGCGATGTGAGCCTCACCGCGGGCTGGATCGTGGTGGCGGGCACGCTGCGGATCGGCACGTCGGGCTCACCGTTCCAGCACCGGGCCACCATCACCCTCACCGGCAGCCCCGACAGCGCCAACGTCATGGGCATGGGGAACAAGGTGCTCGGCGTGCCGGGTGGCGGCACACTGGATCTGCACGGTGAGCCCCGGCTGGGCTGGACCCGGCTGGCCGCCTCCGCGTCCGCCGGAGCGACCCAGCTGGTGCTTCAGCGCGTCGCGGACTGGCGGGCCGGCGACCAGCTGGTGGTGGCCTCGACCGACTTCGATCCCGGCAGGGCCGAGGTGGTTCCGGTAGCGGCCGCCAGCGGCACCACCGTCACCCTGGGTCAGCCGCTCAAGTTCGGACACTACGGGGAGACCCAGACGATCGCCGGGAAGCAGGTGGACGAGCGCGCCGAAGTGGGGCTCCTCACCCGCAACATCCTGGTGCAGGGTGACAGCGCGTCGAGCATGGGAGGATACGGCGGCCACATCATGGGAACGGGTGGCACGCTCAGGGTCGAAGGGGTCGAGCTGCTCCGCATGGGGCAGAAGAGCCTCGTCGCCCGCTACCCGATGCACTGGCACATGATGGGACCGGTGGACGGGCAGTATTTCGTCGGCAGCAGCGTCTGGCACAGCTTCAACCGCTGCGTCACGGTGCACGGCTCGGACAACGCCCGGGTGGAGGGCAACGTCTGCTACGACCACCTGGGGCACGGCTACTTCCTGGAGGACGGGGACGAGACCGGCAACCTCATCGCCGGCAACCTCGGCCTCGGCACCACGGTGACCGCGCCGGGCGAAGGGGTGCTTCCCACCGACGCCCAGGCGGCGACGTTCTGGATCACAAATCCCGACAACACCATCCGGGACAACGCCGCGGCCGGCTCGCAGGGGTTCGGCTTCTGGTATGCGCTGCCGCAATCGCCGACCGGGCTCTCCGCCGGCTCGGCCCTCCAGCCCCGCTACACGCCGCTGCGCGAGTTCAGCGGCAACGTGGCCCACTCCAACCGGCGGCCGGGACTCCAGGTGGACGATGGACCCACCCCCGGCGGCACGACGGAGGTCACCTATTACGCGCCCCGGACCGACCCGGCCGACGGCAACACCGGGGTGATCGCGGAGTTCAAGGGGCTGGTGGCGTACAAGCACACGGGGCGGGCCGTCTGGCTCCGCGGCCGCGATCTCCGACTCAGCGGGGCGGTGCTGGCCGACAACGGCATCGGGGCCACCTTCGCGTCCAACGAGACCTTCGTGCAGGATGCGCTCTTCGTGGGAGAGTCGGCCAACAATGCGACCAGCCTGTCCGCAGGTACCCCGCGCCGGGGCTACGAGTTCTACGACGGGCGGGTAGGTGCCGACCGGGTGACCTTCGCCAACTTCACCGCTGCGGGGTCGATTCCTTCCAGCGCGCTCGGCTTCAACCGGAACAACGGGTTCTCGGTGAGCACCGAGAACTTCGTCGGAGCGCTGCAGTTCGTGAACGCCACTCCCTATTACCTGGAGACACCGCACCCCGACAAAGACGGTGACAAGGCGGCCGTCTTCCTCGACCGCGACGGCGCGGTCACCGGGAGCGCTGGCTCGTACGTGGTGGCCAACTCTCCGTTCCTGGTCACCGCCGGCTGCAGCCCGCACGCCGACTGGAACGCCTACGTTTGCGCCAACCGGTACATCGGGCTCGCCGTCCGGAGCGATGCCGGCCCGGTGGCCCCACTCACCTTCACCCGCGACGACGCGGCCGCGCTCACGCTGGTGGGCGTGCCCGGCAACCCGTCGGCCGCCTACACCTCCGCCTTGCCCGGGCGGGCCTATACGGTCCAGTTCGGGGGGGCCGCGCCGCCGCTCGCGCCCAAGTTCTACCTCGACGCGACGCTGGAGGGAGAGTGGGTCCGGCTCACGCTGCCCTACGCGCAGCCGACCTTCCGGGTCATCCGTGACTACAACACGTCCAACCCGCTGCCCGCGGCCACCAGTCTGGCGGAGCTCGACGCGAGCGCCGGGGACCGGTACTACTACGACGCCGTGGCCGGCCTGCTGCATCTCAAGCTGGTGACAGCCGCGGGACGCGACTGGGCTACGGCGTTCGTCCAGCCGCAGTAGGGGTGACCCGCGCCACCGCGAGGTGGCCGAGAAACCAGTCGCGGGCGAGCGCGGCCACTTCTTCCAGCGTGCCGGGCTCCTCGAAGAGGTGGCTGGCACCCGGGACGATCTCGAGGTGAACCTCGCCCCGCATTCGCCGCATCGCCTGGCGGTTGAGCTCGATCACCACGTCGTCGTATCCCCCGACAATGAGGAGCGTAGGTGCC
>JBBSHB010000029.1:0-27077 GCA_038253515.1 Gemmatimonadales bacterium
ACCACTACGACCGCTCGCTGGACGACGTGCGCACCAAGGTGAGCTACGACCTGGAGTACATCCGCCGCCAGAGCCTGCGCGAAGACCTCCGCATCATGCTCAAGACCATCCCCGTCATCCTCCTCCGCCGCGGCGGCTGGTGAACGGGCCGCAAGAGAGCGGGGCCGTGGACGAATCCACGGCCCCGCTTTCTTGCTCAGCGCCTGGCGAGGCTCAGGCCCGACAGGACCTGAAACTCTTGTTCTTGGCCTTGCCACGCAGGTAGCTCATCGCGTTCTTGATGCTGGTGGTCGACAGGTATGAGCTGTTGTACTCCCAGCTGATGAAGGCGCAGGGATACGAACTGCTGAGCAGGGTCGATCCCCATGACTCGATCTGGCTCGCGGTCATCTTCGAGCCATTGACCCCGCCCCGGAGCACATTGAGCCCGACGACGAGCGCCAGTCCCTGCCGGTTGGCCAGAGAGACGTTCTCAGAGAGGAAGCTGCCGACCGGACCCTTCCGGTCGACGTATTGAGCCCACGCGGCATCGAGGTACCGGTAGGTGCCACTCCAGCCGTCGAGGTAGTCGGGGTAGGCACGGATGATGGTCAGCATACCGGGCCAGAGCTGCTTGCTGTACTGCGCCATGGCATCGATGGTGGACGGCGATACGGTCTTGCCGTTCCACTTCGCCTTGTTGTTCGGCTCGTCCATCAGGAAGTGCGCGATGATGGTGCCGTCCTGGATGTACGAGGAGAAGTTGATGCCCTTGAACCGGTTCACCGAGGTCTTCCACATCGACAGGCTGAAGTTGCCCGAGCGGTCGGTGTAGCGTGACCGGCCACCGGCAAAGTTGATGATCACCTTGCCGCCCCGAGACCTGATACCCGCGAGGTCGCTCATGAGATTCGACGGCCCGATGATCCGCATGGCGCCGTTGTACCGGTCTCCGTACGCTGCCACGGGAAGATCGAAGGTGCCGAAGGGCATGCCCCCAGAGTACGATGTCGAGAATTGGGGAGCGGCAGGCGTGAGTTCGGTACCGGCCGCCGGACTCGGGTCCTGCGCGGAGGCAGGGCTGCTGCTTTCGGGGTCCACGGAGTCGGTGCCGTTACACCCGGCGAACGTCAGAGCGAGGGTGACGAGAACGGGGGCTCGAAGTCGAGCGATCCTGCGAGACAACTTGAAGCTGTGGGTCATACGCGGGCTGTCCTCTCTCCGTCAACACTGGATTGGGAGTGACACTGGTTGCGGCAGGCGAGGCGCCATCGCTTGGCACGGCCAAAGCGGCGGCTCATCGTGGATGAGTCCTGACGCAGTGGGAGCAGGCAGGTAGTCTGCCCGACCCCTATGGTTGTGTTTAGTGAGGTACTGGTCCGCTGAGACTAGAGGAACTAGTCGTGCAGGGCGCCAAGGAATGAGCACCGAGGTGGTGTCATCTCGTTATCTTAGAAGCTTGCGCCGTGTACAGGATGGTGACCTGCGTCACATTTGTCAAGGGTTTGTCAACGTGGCCCCGAGGACCCCAGGCAACTCTTCGACTGCCCACCGGAGGCCGTGCGCACCCCATGAGCTACGACCTGGACTACATTCGGCACCCAAGGCCCTGCGAGGCCCGGCGCCTCTCCCTCACCCCTGTCCCGATCGTTGTCCGGCGCAGGGGCGGCTGGTGAGTCCCGACACGACAGAAGGCCGACTCGCGCCTGCCCCCGCCCTGCTCATCGCCGCACTGATCATCGTGGCCCTCCTCCTCCGCTTCTGGCGGATCGGCGATTGGAACTTCGAGGGCACCGAGATCTTCACGCTGCGAGATTCGATGCATCTCCGGCTGGCCAATCCCCGACCACTCAGCTACCTGCTGAACTACTACCTGGTGCGGCCGTTCATGCCGCTGGACGAGTTCGGCCTGCGGCTTCTGCCGGCGGTGTTCGGCGTGCTCGCCATTCCCGCATTCTATGTCGTCAGTCGGCGGCTGACGGGAAGCCGCGCGGCCCTCTTCGGTACGTTCCTCCTGACATTCAACGAGTTGCACGTGTATTACTCGCAGTTCGCGCGATATTGGTCCCTGGTGTTCCTGCTCTGCGCCGTCTACCCGTACGCCATTTACCTGGGCATCCGTGAGCGCGACCGGCGAGCGCTCGCCTTCGGGCTGGTGGCCGCGATCCTGGCGGCGCTGGCACACCCCGTCTCCATGCTCCTGCTCGGCGGGCCGGCCATCTGGTTCCTGGCGACCTATTTGCGGCCCCGCCATTTCAAGGCGCTCTGGACCCGGAGGGACTTCCGCATTGCGGTCGCCGTGGCCGTGGTCCTCCTGGCTGGGGTGCTCGTGAGATTCGTCCCCATCCTCCAGGGCTGGATCTTCCAGCACGACACCAACCCTGGCAGCGGGCAGTTCCTGCTGCGTGGTCGGATGGCGCCGGGCCTGAAGGAGGCGTTCTACGTCGTGGCGTACCTGGAGAGTCTGACGATCCCCCTGGTGCTGAGCGCGATGGTGGGCGTCTATCTGCTGTGGCAGGGGCGGGACCGCTTCCTCGCGAACTTTCTGGCGAGCCTGGCCCTCTTCCCCATCGCTTTTCTCACGCTGCTATCCTTGCGCACGCCGGTCTCCACGTACTACCTGGTGCCGACGGCGCCGGTGTTCTTCATTGGAGCTGGGGTCTTCTTCGACCGGCTGGCTGAGGTGGAGTGGGGCCTCCGCCCGCGCTGGCTGCTGCCGGTGACCGTGGCGGTCATGGTCATCGCCGCAGGCGCACCCACCCTGATTTCCCAGTACCGCAACGGCCGACGTTACGACTTCAGGAGCGTGGCCCAGTGGATCGGGGCCCGCCGCACGCGGGATGACATCGTCTACTCCGACCAGCCCATGGTATTGGCTCACTACCTGCCGGAGGCCCAGGTGGAGCGCCTGCGGTACGACACGCTTCCGCTCGCCCGGTCATTGCAGGACGTTCAACGAACCAGCCGCGAAGCAGCGGTGTGGATCGTGGCGCCGACCCCGTCACATGCCCTCCGGACTGCCCTCAAGCAAGGCGGGCTGAGTGACTGGATGTACCAGCACTGCCGTCTCCGCAACATCATCGGACAGGGGCGGATCGACTTCAGAGAGCAGTACCTCCAGGTGCACCGCTGTCCCTGGACGCTGCCGGACCGGTCGGCGAGGGAGTGACTCCCGCCGGTTCAAAACCTGGGACCGGTCACAGTGAAACCGGGGGGGCGAGGGTCAGGCCCCTGCGCGCCAGCATCTCGACATAGAGGTCCTCCCACCGGTCCACCACCCGGCTCAGGCTGTACTGGGCCCGAACGTGCTCGCGTCCCGCCTGCCCCATCGCCAGTCGCTCCGCCTCGGGTAGGTCCATGAGGCGGAGCATCGCCGCTCCCAAGGCGTCGGAGTTCCCGGGCGGCACCAGGAACCCGCTCTCCCCGTCACGAATGACCTCGAGATTGCCTCCCACCGCCGTGGACACGATGGGCAGTCCCGCGGCAGACGCCTCCAGCAGGACCATCGGCATGCCTTCCCACGCCGAGGACATGACATACCCGTCCGCGACGCTCATGACCTCCGGCACGTCCTGTCGGACCCCCAGGAACCGGACGCTGCGCTCGATATCCAGCGACCGCGTGAGTCCCTCGGCCTCGTCTTGGAGCCGCCCCCGGCCGACCAGCAGGAGCATCGCGCGTGGGTGCCGGCCGAGGACCGCCGCGAATCCGCGCAGCATGTTGGGATAATCCTTGGCGACCTCGAACCGACCGACCGCGAGCCACACGAACTCCTGCTCGATGCCCAGCGACCGCCTGAGAGCCTCCCGGGTTCCGCCGGGGATGCCGACATACCGCTCGATGTCTACGCCGTTGGGAACCACTCGGAGAAGGTCCCTCGGCACGATGCGCTCGCCGACGAAGCGGTTGGCCGCCGCTTCGCTGATGATGGTCATGTGGTCCACCAGTCCGTTGGTCAGCCGGTAGGCGGTCATCCGCAGCCGGCCCCCTTCGTAGACGTTGTGGATGGTCGAGACCAGAACGGGCAGCGGGACGACGAGGCGCAGTACCCGGGCCATGAGGTTGGCGTGAACCATGTGGCTGTGGACGACCTCGGGTCTCCATTGCCGGACGAGCCGGACGAGCCGCACCAATCCGCGTGGATCCGGAATCCCCCGCCGCATCTCCAGTGACTCGGTGGGAAACCCGAGGCTGCGGGATTCGAGGCCCATCGGTCCGAGCGGCGTCAACGAGACGATGAACAGCTCGTGCCCTCGGGACCGCAGTCCCTCCGCCGCGGAGAGCAGTTGCTTGTCCGCGCCACCCATCCCCATGCTGGTGGACAGGAGCAGAATCCTCATACGTCTCGTTCCCGTGATCCGCCCGCCGCCCGGCGCAACACCCGCTTCCATCCTGGCGGGATGTACGCATAGACGTGGCGTCCCCACGAGTAGACGTACATCCAGCGGGGGAGTCCCAGCTCCCGGACGCCCTGCGCCTGCACCCGCGCCAGGTCGCGTTGCCGCTCGACGTACTTGAGAGAACGGTGGAACCAGCTGGCATCGTGGACGTAGTGCTCGCCCACCAGCTCGGGAACGTTGGCGAAGCGCCACCCCAGCTTGCCTACCCGAAGGTAGAAGCGCAGGTCGATCAGGTTGTTGACCAGGGGATACCCCCCCGCCTCGCTCCAGGCTCGCCGGCGGAAGGTCGCGACCGTGTGGGCGATCGGGACGTATCTCGCCATGGCCGCGAGAATGGCGCGGTGCTCCGTGGGCGGCATGCGGACGTACCGCTCGCCGCGACGCTCGTCGACCAGCACGTAATAACCACCGACCATCCCTACCTCCGGTTGTGCGTCCAGCAGCGCCACCTGCAGGCGCAGGCGGTCGGGATAGCTGCGGTCGTCGAAATCCTGCCGGGCGATGTATTCACCCCTGGCTTGGGTCACGCCGAAATTGTACGCGGCCGCCGCACCCAGGCGTCCCGGTGCGAAGACGCGAACCCGCGAGTCGCGTCGGGCAAGATCGTGCATCTTCTCGAGGGTGCCGTCACTCGAGCCATCGTCCACCACGATGAACTCGAAGTCCTCGAAGGTCTGGGCCAGTATTCCGGGGACCGCGCGATCCAGGTACGGCTCCCCGTTGTACACGCTGGTGACGACGCTCACCTTGGGCGTCATGCCGACGGGTCCGGCCGAGCCTCCTCAACACGCGCACGCGGGGACGCGAGCGGGCCTGCCCTGGACCGGGCACGCGCGACCGCCGCGGCATGGCTCGGGGCGCCGGGCCGGACGGTACTCCCCGCCGCGTAGGGGTAGCCCTGGGCCACGCCAACCAGCGCCGCCAGGATGAACCAGACGGCCTTGCTGTCCTCCCAGGTCAGCGGGAGCATGGCGACGCCGAGGGTGGCCAGGAGAATCAGGGCAAACCGTCGCTCCAGCAGCGGGAGTTTCAGCACCGCCCGGAACACCGTCAGGAGCATCGCCGTGTAGAGGAGCAACCCGATCAGCCCCTCCTCCACCAGGATGGACACGAAGGAGTTGTGCGCCACCTGGCTGAGCGAGCCGAGCTGCGGTGTGATCGTCTGCTTGAAGGTGCCCGTACCGTAGCCCAGCAACGGCTGCTGCGTAAAGGCGTTGAGCCCCGCCCTCCAAAGCTTGAAACGGCCGCCGAAGCTGAGATCCTGCACTTCGCTGCCGGTCGTGGCGAGCCGCGCCACGATCTTCTGGGGGACGTACACCACGGCGAGGGTGCCGGCCAGCCCCAGCATTGCGATGCCCGCCGCGACTCGGCCGGGTGACAACTTCGTCATGGTGAGCGGCACCACCAGGAGCGCGACCATGCAGGCCAGCATACCGCCGCGCGAGCCGGTGAGGCCGATGGCCAGCAGGCCAAGAGGCAGGTACGCGCGGCACGCCCAGCGGAGGAGCGGTTGGCGATAATTCATTCCGAGATACCAGGCCATCGGCAGCGCCAGCGCGAGAGTCATCGCGAGATCGTTGGGATCGAAGGCCCCCGCGGCGTACCGGCGCATCAATCCGGCCATCCTCCGATAGGCGAGGAGCGTTCCCAGCGCCGCCACGTACGAACCCATCACATAGGCCGCGAGGAGGCCGAGCTGCCGCCGCCAGGAGGCGGCGAGCTCCCAGATCATCAGCAGCACCAGGAAGAGCTGGACGAACGTCCAATACTTCTGGGGAACCCCGTGAAGGTTCACGAAGAGGAGTTCGCCGCCGGTACACACCACGAAGAGAAACGCGGCGACGTGAAACGGATGCCAGCGCCGAAACCGCCCGGACACTCCTATGGTCAACAGGGTGAGCGCCAGCGCCGTGATGCCGGTGAGCTTGGGGACCACCGCCATCCCGGCAACGACAACAATGCCTTCCCAAGGAATCGAGAATACGAAAATCCACAGGGCGGCGTACGCGAAGGCGGTCATCCAGCGTTCTCGATCACCTGGAGGTAGTGGTCCACGGCCGCGTCCCTGGTAAAGGGTGTCAGCGCGTCCAGAGGAATATTACCCGGCTCCCGATCCACTGCCTCAACCATGGCTGCCGCCAGGGCGGTCTCGTCCCCGACCGGCACCAGCGCGCCGAGCCGGCCCTCCTGGAGGATCTCTCTGGGCCCGCTGGGACAGTCGGTGGAAACCACCCGAGTGCCGACGGCAAGGGCCTCGATCAAGACCGTGGGAAGCCCTTCCCATGCCGAGGAGAGCACGAACAGCGCGGAGCGGGCCATGTAGGACATGGCGTTGTCGCGGAATCCCGGGAGCGCCACATCCTGAGCCAGCCCGAGCTCAGCCACCAGCGCCTCCAGGATCGGACGGTCCTCCCCTTCCCCCAGGATGACCAGCCGTCCGGCACGCTCGCGGCGGTACCTGGCGAACGCTCGCAGCAGCGTCGGAAAATCCTTCTGCCGGGTCAGCCGCCCGACGCCGAGGATGACCGGCACCTGCCCCCCGTCGAACCAGGGATGGTCCGGCGGCTGCGCGGCCTGAGCGAGAAGCGAGGGGGTGATCACCGGGTTATACACGACGTGTACCTGAGCGTCGGGCAGGCCCGACGTCCGGATCAGATCATCCGCGGCGCCGCGGGACACGGCGACGATACTGGCCGCCCACGGGTAGAAGGAGCGCAGCAGGTTGGATCCCAGCCAGGCTGCCACCCGGCCGTTCACGCCGGTCGATTGGGACATGGTATTGTGCACCGTCGCCACTACCGGGGTGCCCCGTCGAGCCAACTTCGCGGCCCACAGCGCGATCAGGTTCGCGTGGGTCATCGAAGAGACCAGCACCCGGGGTCGTTCACGGCGGAGATACCCCGTGAGCGGACCGAGGCTCCGGAGCAGCCGGGGCGCGCGAAGATCCACCACCCGTGCGGCCGGCGGAAGCTGGTTGAGGAACACCCCGTCGGCGACACTGAGCACCAGATCCACCGGAAGGCCGCGCTCGGTGATCCCCTGCGCCAGGTTTACGATCACCCGCTGAGCACCGCCGCCACGCACCGAGGGCAGAAAGAAGGCGATGGGCGCGTCGGCCTTCACGCCGAGCCTCGCACCCGCGCGGGCGACAGCCGAGCCAGCACGTGCGGTCCCAGCGTGTCGCGCAGCCGGATGCCGTGCTCGCCCAGCGCGAACCGCGGCGCCAGCCAGATCGTGAGCCCGGCGGTGGCGGCGCTGACGAGGCACCCGGCGATCAGCCCCACCAGGGCTGGCACGCCGAGGTGCCGGGTTCCCGCGACCGTCGCGGCAGCCATCACTCCAATCACCACGGTCACTCGTACCCCCGGAAGCTGGGCCTGGATGAATCGGGTCCAGGTGATCCGTGCGACGCTCAAGCTGAGGTGAGCCATCAGGAGGTAATTGACGAACAGCGCACCGAGGACACCCACCGCGACCCCGGTGACGCCCACCCGCTGGCCGAGCCTCGCACCCAGGAACACCAGTCCCGCATACAACCACTGGCGCCAGGCACGCCGGTACACCCTGCCCGTAGCGCGGGAGAGCGACTCGCTCATCCGGCTGCTCATGCGGAACATCATCCCCAGGATCAGCACCTGGAACGGCGGCACCAGCGCGGCCCAGCGATCGCCGAAGGCCACGACCACCAGCTCGGGGGCCAGCACCGCCGCCACCACGCCGACCGGAAGCGTCACCAGCCCGATGCACGCCACGCCCTGCAGATAGGCCGAGGCGAGGCGAGGCGGATCCTGCTGGACCTGCGCCATGGTGGGAAAGAGCACCTTGTCGAGCACGTCGCCGAGCAGAGAGGTGGGAACCGACATCAGCTGATAGGCTCGGCTGTAGATCCCGAGGGCGACGGCTCCCAGCCAGCGTCCGGCCACCAGATTGTCCGCCTGATTGGCGACGATGACCGCGAGCCGGGCGACGCTCTGCCCGGCGCCGTAGTCCATGAGCTCAAGGAAGCTCCTCCAGGTTGGCCGCGCCGGAAGCAGCGGGGGGCCGGCGTACAGCAGGATCATCGATCGAATCGTCACCTGGGTGAGCTGGGCGGCCACCAGCGCCCAGACGCCCCACCCAAGCAGCGCGAGCAGCACGCCGACCGCGCCGAACCCGGCACCGTAGGCCACGATGTCGCGATTGGCCAGGAGCCGGAAACGCATCTCCCGCTGCAGCAGGTTGTCGGGGACGGTCGCCAGGCCCGTCATGGGGAACACGAGCGCCAGCCAGCGCACCACCGATGTGAGCCCCTGCATGTGGAAGAACTGCGCGATCTGCGGAGCCACCAGCCACACCACCGCCCCCACCAGAACGCCCAGCCCGGCCGATGCCACGAACGCGGTACTGATGTGGCGCGGCTCGAGGACCGGACGCTGCACCAGGGCCGGGCCCATGCCGAGCTGGGAAAAATTGAGGGAGAATCCGATGACCACGAGGGCCGCGCCGACCAGGCCGAAATCGGTCGGCGACAGCAGCCGGGTGAGGAGAACCAGAACCACGACCTTGAGCACGGCCATCGCGGTGGTCCCCCACGCGACCCACATCATTCCGTTGACGGCACGGTGCGTGAGGCTGGGGGGGGTCTCGCTTGCCTGTTTCCGGCCGCTGGCCGGCGGTCCGCCGAGGCTCATCTCGTCCTTGTCGTTGTAGGGTGTTGCGCGGCGGCGGCAGGCACGAGCGTTGCACCGTCCCATCGATCAGGCATCCGGCACCAAGCGAGCACGATCCATGCCCAAGTCCATGACCGGCGAGACGATGCAGGCTCACCGGTGAGGCCGCACATCCGCCGAATCCCACCCGATCCGACTATCTTTGCGGGAGGGTCATCGCTTGACCTCGGAGGCGGTGTAAGGCAATCTACCGGCGTGAGATGCACAACGCACCCGCCCGGTGTGGGCTCTACTGATCACCACCGCGAAGGTCGCCAAGATGCCGCCAGGATGAGTGCCGGGAAACGAGGACGTGCCATCTCGGTGCGCGGCGACACCGTGGTCAAGCGCCAGGAGCCTCGGGCGAGTCGCGGGGAGCGGTTGCGTACCCTCGCGGGCCGTCTGGTGGGCCTGCAGACGGGTCTGTTCCTGGTGCCGGAAATCGTCTCGTTCGACGATGCGCGGGGCGAGATCGTGTTCGAGCGACTGCGCGCGACCAAGATGCGGCAGATGCTCTCCGACCCCGACCGCGGCATGGAGCTCATCGGCCGTGCCGCGAGGGCCCTGGCGGCGATCCACGGGCAGATGGAATCGAGTGACACGCCCGCTCAGGTGCCCGATGGCGGAGGGGCGCGCGGTCCGGCCAGGGGCTCGGTACCACTCCACGGCGATTTCGGGGTCAACAACCTGTTCTACCTTGCCGCCGCCGATCGAATCGCCATCATCGACTGGGCGAACGCCGACTGGATCGGTGTCGACGCGGATCGCGGCGCTCCCGAGATCGACCTCGCCGTATTCCTGCTGAGCCTGTTTCAACGGCGCGTCTTCGAGCCTTCCCCCGTGTCCCGCCGATACGACGTGGCGCGCCACTTCCTCGCGACGTATACCTCCCTCTCGCCACTTGGGCTGGACCTCGACCGGCTGAGCGCCATCACGGCGACGATCACACCCGCCTACGCTCGGTTGAATCGTGAACACAAGGGCAATCTGCGCGCTCTGGTGCGCCGGCACTCCATGGTTGACCTGGATCTCTTCCTTCGCCGACTATGCAGCGAGCGTTTCCCCAGCCGAGCAGGCGCCACCGAGGTCGACACCATGGAGCACTCAAGGAGCAACCTACGCTACACCGACCGTCATAAAGGCCGGGGACGGGACTACGACGAGACCTTCTCGCCGGACGTCAATCCGTATCGGGCAATGGTGTGGCGGCTGGAGCAGCGGGTCCTGAACCGGATCCTGGGCGATCACCTGGCGGGGAGGACCATCGCGCATCTCGATTTCGCCTGCGGCACCGGGCGCATCCTCGGCTTCTTCCGCGGGCACGTCGCTTCGGCTACCGGGGTGGACGTCTCGGCGTCGATGATGGAGGTGGCCCGGCAGGCCGCACCCGACGCGGAGCTGATCGAGGCGGATCTGACCCAGCAGGACGTCCTCGGCGAGCGGACCTTCGACTTGATCACCGCCTTTCGCTTTTTCCCGAACGCGGAGCCCGACCTGCGCCGGGCGGTGTTCCGGGTGTTGACTCGCCACCTGGCCCCCCGGGGCGTCCTGGTGTTCAACAACCACAAGAACCGCAATAGTCTGCGTCGGCGGATCTCGCGATTCCTTGGCCGGGAAGTGGCCCGGGGCACCATGACGCACGCGGAGGTCGAGGCGCTGGCGGCGGATGCGGGCCTGCGGATACTGCAGGTCATTCCGCTGGCGACCCTGCCCCTTTCCGAGAGACGCTCCCTGCTGCCCCTGCGGTTGGCCGAGCCGCTGGAGCGGCGCCTCAGCGGTCACCCGAGGCTGGCGGGGCTCGCCCAGGACCTCATCTACCTGTGCGCTCGTCCGGAGCCGGGCCGCACCGCCGCGGGGTGACAGGGCCCGGAACCCCGCGCGGTCACTTCCAGTCGAACTCCCGGCCGAGAAACTCGAAGAGCTCGCGGTTGTGGGGTTCGAAGTAGGCCGCAAGCCTTCCTCTCAGCTCCTCCGGCATGGCACGCTCGTACTTTCCCTTCTGGTAGGTCTCTTCATATCGCTCCAGGCGATGGTCCCGGAGTCCGAGGAAGGCGAGCACCGCCGCGGTGGCGGCGGCGGGATCGCGGAACAGCCATTCGCTCTGGATCACCAGCAGCTGGGAGCGCGGGTAGTACTCCAGCCAGCGGCGGAGCTGCTGCATGTATAACCCACGGCGGGTGTACCCGTACCGGTGATGGTTCCAGCTGTAATACGTTGGATCGCCTCGCAGCCGCTCCTCTTCCCCGGCCAGCCGCTCGGATTCGCGCTCGATCGCCTCGCTGAAGGAGAGCGATTCGCGCCCTCCTCGAACCTCGTGCTCATAATGCGAGAGGGCCCGGGTGATGGGATTCCGCAGCACGGCGATGACCTTGACGTCGGGCAGCAGTTGAGCCGCCCGCTGAGGGACCAGCGGGTGCATCAGGTAATACGGCGTGGCATCCAGGGTCAGCGCGCCACCGCGCAACCGGTGATTGAAGGGAAACCGCCCACGATAGTACTCCACCCCGCGGGCGTAGTGAAAGTCGAAGTAATGCAGCTCCTTGCCGAGCGGCGGCAGCACATCGGGGTGCTGCGCCAGATAATTGAAGAGCGAGGTGGTGCCGCTGCGTTGCGCGCCGATGATCAGGGCCGACGGCAGGCCTCGAAACCCCGAGGTCAGCTGGCGATAGTCGGCACGGAGGCGGCGCAGCGGCGCCTTCGCGATCTCGATGAGTGCTGGCTTGCGACTGAGGTCAGATCCGCGCATGCCGACGTCTCCGTGTGGGGTCGCTCAGAATGGGCTCGCTCCGCGAGTACCGGGAGACGCTCCTAGCGTCCGACGGTCTCGCGGACCCTGTCGGCCTGGGCAGCATCACCGTATCCATAGCGGACCAGGTCCTCGCGCAGCAAGTCGTTCAGGACGGTCTGCTGGTCGGTGGTGAGATCGTCGCGCCAGCGGCCGCTCGTGCTCCTGATCGAGGCGGCCTTCACCTCGCGCTCGAGCTCGGACGCCCATGGCAGCTCCGCAAATTCCAGGACCCTTCGGTAGGTTTCCATCGGATGTTCGCAGAATGACTCGTACTTGATCTCGAAGAATAGGCCGGGATCGAGCGCTTCGCGCGCCGCCTGGATCGCCCGCATCTGGATCCGCCACTCGATCCCTGCCAACGCGGCGAACGAGCGGTCGTACGCCTCCCAGGTTGCCTGATCGTCGGGTGACAAGAGCCCGGCCCGCCAGCCCTGCGGGCCGTACCACCCGCGCCAGAAGCCGACGTGCAGCAGCGAGCTGGCCACTGCCCGGCCGTCACGCACGATGTGGATGAACTTCGCGTCCTCGAAGATCTCGTTGAGGAATCCCATGCGCGGCCATCCCGTGATCTTGATCAGCAGACGGTTGTGCCTCGGCGTGAGCATGGGCTCCAGGGCCGCGATCACCTGCTGCTTCACCCGCGGGGTGACGTCCGATCGGAGGAGGTCCCGGCACGGCTCGGAAAACCCGTAGGCGAAGGTATCCCAGAAGCGATAGCACTCGCCCGGCCGGATGGTTTCTCCGAGCAGCCGGCGAAGCAGTGGGTTACCCATCGCCTCGACCGCCCGTCGATTCCACAGCGGTTTCCTGGGATACCGAAGGGAGAACCCCGACAACCACATCAGCTGCGGGTGCGCCGCCAGCAGGCGGTGAAACACGGTCGAGCCGCAGCGTCCGGTCCCCACAATAAAGATCGGCTTGGTAATCTTCATCTGCCGGTTTGTCACTCCCTAGGATGCCCCTTCCGCGCGTAGACGTGGCGTCGGGGCGGATCGGTTTTTCTCAGAGGTAGCGGTGATCGACGGCCAGGCGAGCACGAACCATGCCCAGTCCGCGGTGCGTACGGCAATCTACCACAGCCCGCGAGCTATTTCACCGTCGCGTAGGCGCAGCCGGGAAATATCACGTCAGCCACAAACTTCGTACCGGATCCCAGCGTCGCCAGTCGCAGGGCGAATCGATAGGCGGGCCCTCCCTCGGATGGCCGGCGAAGATCCCAGCGATCGCGGACCCCGTGACGGAAACCGGCCGTACCCAGCATTCGCCTGGCCTTGCCAGGGGTGAACCAGTTGACCGCCGGAGTCTCGGTGTGGCCGATGAGATGCGGCTTGTGCTTGCGGGTCCAGCGCATAACGCGGCGCTTCAGCGGGTCGGGGTACCAGCCGAACAGCGGGAAACCATTGATCTCCTGCTGGCGAGGGCAACGAGCGCTGCAGGTGCAGAACCAGAAGATCCCTCCGGGCTTGAGGATGCGGTACGCTTCGTCGAACGCTGCCTGGGGGTCCTTCACGTGCTCGAGGACGCTGGCGCAGGTGACGACGTCGAACTGCTCGGCAGGCAGGCCTGTCGCCTCCGCCGTGCCGGGGAGGATGGTAATGTCAACGCCGGCCAGTCTCGCGAGTTGGGAGGCGGTTTCACGGGCGGGCGCCCAGGGCTCGATCCCGACGGTACGATATCCCAACCGGGAACAGCCGATCAGGAACCGCCCTTGCGCCGCGCCGAGATCGAGGATCGTCGTCGACTGCGGCGGCAGCGGCCGAAGCATCTGAAGTCTCGTTAGCACCTTCCGCGCACGGGCCTCCGCCAGCGGCAACCTCGCTGCCGCCACCTGGAGTGACATCTGTTCGGTCGCGTGACGTGACGCAGGCAAGTGAGGCTTTCCTGTGCTGGCGCGGCGGGAGACGATGGCCGGGGTGCTGTCGGTACCGCATCTGTGGCTCAGGATACAGTGGAACGGGGGGTCGGCGCAACCATCTCCGGGGGTGCCCTACCCTTCCTCTCAAGGTTGAGATTTCACCGCCTGGATAAACACGGTCTGGGTAGACAGATCCTCGTCGGACAGATGGCGGAAGGGGCCCGCCAGCCGATCGCGTTGGAGTCCGCCCGAGTTTCGGCGCGGCTGTTCATAGGCAATGACAAAGCCGGCCTCGCGCAGCAGTCGCCGGTGAGTACTCAGGGGCTCCCGGTTGAGCAGGAAGGGTCGGTTGCCCCGGATCAGGCGCCACGTGGCATCGGAGTAGCCCCAATGACCGTTCCATTCCCGGGCATAGGTGTGAGAACGGAAATCAATGCAGCTGGAGCACAGGCCGCCCGGTCGCAGCCAGCGCCGCATGGCGGCATAGGTGTAGGGAAGGTCCTCGACGTGTTCCAGCACGGCCTGCGAGAGGATCAGGTCGACCTCCCCGAGATCGACCACCGCAGAGCTCTGCCACCGGCCGACGTACCGGATCTCGATCTCCTCGGCTGATCCGTGCCGGAGTGCCGACCTGACCCGCGCCAGCCGATCGGGCGCGAGGGTTCGGTTCAGGCGCTCGCTGGTGAGGATCTCGCCAGGAAAGGCGTAGGACGAGAGCCGCGGGTCCACCTTCGGGTACTCCGATTCATCGGGGATGGGCGCCCGACGGGCCAGCAGGTGGATCAACTCCTCCAGGACCGCGGCATTCCGCTCTAGGTTGGCATGCTGGACCACGTCCAAGGCGAGATACCGATCGGCGCCGGTGAGGACGGCGCACAACCCGGTGCCGAGCGAATCGCCCGGCCCCAACTCCGCTACCGTGCGGGGATCGGTGTCCAGGCCGGTCTGATGGGCCATGACCAGATGGCGCAACCAGACCGAGTAGCAGTACCGAGCGTTGTTCGAGCCCCCGGTGCCCCGGGCAAAGACCCGGCGGGCACCGGGAATCCACGTCGCGAGCCCCCGCAGGACCGGCTTCAGATACATGCGTCAGTCTCGACAATCGGTGCCGGTTCCGGCCCCTATGACCGGTGCAGCAACGATCACGCTCATGCGCACGGCCCGCAAGTGGCTCGCCTCCCCAGCGGACCGTCCAGCTCATCGATCCCGCGAGACGGCGGACGAGCTTCGGCGCTACGCCACGGACGCGGTGCGGGCCCCCACGGGCAGCGGCGCCGGCCGCCGCGCCGGCGAGCGGTCCCAGTGGCTCAAGTCCCGGTTCAACTGTCGAGATAACAGGGTGACCTCCTCCCGAAAGACCTCCACCAGTTCGGCGCGGAATGCCGGCGACAGCGGCGGGCGTCTCTCCTTCACCGTGTTCAGCTTCACGATCTCCGACTTCAGCGCGGCCAATCGCCCCGTGCCCGCGGTCTGTTTGAGCCTGCGGAACGCCGTACGCAGGAAGGGGGGCGGCTTGCGCATGAAGTGCTTCAACCAGGCTATACGCGCTCTCTTGTTGTCGTTGATGCGGGGAAACTCGGTCCGGTCGTCGTGAGGGATGCCCAGGAACTCGATCACCTCATCGTAGATTCGCCGGGGCGAGGCGATGAAGTCGTCGAACACGATGAGCCTCACCTGTGCAGGGGGAAATATGGACAGCAGGCGCCGGGTCTGAGTTCCCAGGCGGCAGAGCTGCTCGTACTGGAGCAGCAACGGCGCGCGACAGGCCGGCGGCACATCCAGGCGGTGCCTGCGCCGCTCCTGCAAGCGCCAGGCGGTTTCAAAATCGCGTACGGTCTCCTCCGAAACATAGAGTAACTGCGAGTGCAGCGAGTACGCCATGTCGACCGGGTTGCGAACCATGGCGATGATCTTCGCGCCCGGATCGAAGGCGCGAATGCCGGAAGCCGCCACCGCCGAACGTAAGTAGTAGACCGACGCCTCCCCCACCCTCAGGTGCTCTCTCCTGGCCTCCGCGAACAGTGCGGCATAGTCCTTCTCCGTCTTGACCATGGGATAGGCGCCCAGGTCTGTCGCGAAGAAGTGGGGCTCCTTGATCTGGGGCATGAAGATGTGGGGATGCCGGCGAAGATATTCGTATAACGCGGTAGTACCGCACTTGGGGGCGCCCACGATGAAGAAGTTCGGTTTGGCAGCCACAGTCCTGTCCTCCCCTGTCGGGACGAGATCTCAACCTTGGCTGTTAGATAGAATCCGGGTGTCACGGGAGAGACGAGCGGTTGGCGAAGCTGGGGTAACGCCTCAGACACAACCCGTCCCAGCAGCCTGGGGGAGGCAGGCTTTCGGGGAATGGGTCAGGCCCGCCGATGCGGGCCTAGATGATGGGTGTTTCTTGAGTTCGATGGGCCGGAGAATGCTGGGCGGATCCTCTGCGCGGGCGGGGACGAGTATCCGTCTCGTCCCGGCCCGCGATGATGCCTGCTACATGTACCCGTCGCGCCGGAGCGTCTCCAGCCCGCCGCCGCCTTCCTTGTCCTGCGCCCGGCCGGACCGCTCGGCGATGTTCACGAACTTCCCCGACTGGAGCTCCACGATGATCTCGTCCACGCTGTGGGCGTCCGAGTCCACCGCGTGAGTGCAGGGATAGCAGCCCAGGGAGCGGAAGCGCTTGCCGGTGCCGTGATTGTAGTAGAGCGAGACGGTCGGGATCGCCTCCCGGCGGATGTATTCCCAGATGTTGAGCTCGGTCCAGTCGAGCAACGGATGGATCCGCAGATGGGTCCCGGGGGCGAACTCGGTCTTGAACTGGTTCCAGAACTCCGGCGGCTGATCTCCCACGTCCCACTGGGAATGGGTCGTGCGTGGCGAGAAGTAGCGCTCCTTCGAGCGGCTCCCCTCTTCATCGGCGCGGACGCCGACGATCACGCCGGTGAACGGCTCGGTGTTCCGGTCGAGCTCGTAGACCCGCTTGGTGTGGTTGAGACGATAGCGCGGCCACTCGCCGCTCAGCGTATGCTTGAGCGCATCCGTCTTGAGCGCCTTGCAGCAGGCGATCCGGTCCACCGCGCCGTCCGGGAAGGTGCGCTTTTCCTCCAGCGCCTGGCGATTCTGGCCGTAGATCATGGTCAGATTCCACTCCAGCGCCAGCCGGTCCCGGTACTCGATCATCTCCGGGATCTTGTAGGAGGTATCGATGTGGATCAGCGGGATGGGCACGTGTCCGAAGAAGGCCTTCCGGGCCAGCCACAGCAGGACCGTGCTGTCCTTCCCGATGGACCAGAGCATCCCCAGGTTCTTGAAGTTGGCGTACGCCTCCCGGAGAATGTGCACGCTCCGGTTTTCCAGCTGATCCAGGTGATCCATTTCGCCCGCCATCAGGGTTCGCCTCCAAGTCGGGTGAGCACTTCGGCGACGCACTGGTCCACGCTCAACGTGCGAGTGTCGAGCGTCAGCTCCGGATGCTCGGGCACCTCGTAGGGGTCGTCGATGCCCGTAAAGTGTCGGATCTCGCCGCGTCGGGCGCGAGCATACAGTCCCTTGACGTCCCGCCGCTCGCACTCCTCCAGCGGCGTCGCGACGTAGATCTCGACGAACTCGCGGCAGAGCTTCCGCACGAACGCACGGGACTCCCGGTAGGGGGAGACCAACGACGCGATCACCGTGACGCCATGCGCCGCCAGCCGGCTCGCCATGTACCCGGTCCGGCGCAGGTGCTCCTCCCGCTCCGCCCGGGTGAAGCCCGTGTTGGGAAAGACCTCCCGCAAGGCGTCGCCGTCGATGTATTCCGCCGCCACGCCCCGCCGCTCCAGCTCCCCGTGCACCCGGCTGGCGATGGTGCTCTTCCCCGATCCCGACAGCCCGGTGAACCATAACACCGCGGCAGTCGAGTCGGTTCGGGATTCGCCGGCCCGGTGGTTCATCTCACAGTCCGATCACGAAGCTGGTGTTGCGCAGGTCGGGCTTGTTGTACGTGAGGGGCGACGACCGCTCGCCCTGCGTCGCGGACTGGCGATAGACGCAGTCCCCGGCCGCTACGTCCCATTCCATGGTGGGGCCCAGGCGGGGGTAGATGTCGGCCCGCCCCTCGGCGACCCAGCAGAACTTGAGCGAGCTGCCGGCCTTCACCCGGCGGGCAACCGGAATCGTCTTGAGGTACTCCTCCAGCTCGGGCGACGGATGGGAGAGGCTCTCCACCACCGTGAGCGGCGTGCCTGGGGCGGCCGCGCTCGAGTGGATGCGTTCCGCGGGCCCCGCCCCCGTCTCCCGCCAGGCTCCCCCACCTTTCACGGCCCAGTAGAGGAGGTCGAGCGCGGGCGCGAGCACCACCCCGAGCACCGGCTCCCCGTTCTCGATCAGGGCGATATTGACGGTGAACTCGGCCCGGCGCTTGATGAACTCCTTGGTGCCGTCGAGCGGATCCACCAGCCAGAACCGGCGCCATCCGCGCCGCTCCTCGGACGAGGCGGCCTCCGACTCCTCGGAGACGACCGGCGTCTCCGGATCCAGCCGGTGCAGGCCCTCGAGAATGATGCCCTGCGCCACCTCGTCGGCGAGGGTGACCGGGCTCCGGTCATCCTTGTGCCGCACGCCGGCGTCCGTCGTGCCGTCGTAGTAGATCATGGTCGCGCGACCGGCCGCGCGGGCGAGGCCGGCGACGGCGGACCGCAGCTCGGCCGCTACCATGGCCGGAAGATGACGCCCTTGTCCTGCAGGTGCGCCTTGAGTTGATCCACGGCTTCGGGCACGGCGCCACCGGGAAGCTGGAGGTCGCAGACCAGGTCGGTGGTGATGGTATCGCCCGCCCAGATCGTCTCGATCCAGTCGGGCTCGACGGCGGTCTTGATCACCTCGAGGTCGTCCTGGGTGAGCTCCGCGGCCGCGACGACGAGGATGATCCCGGCATCGAGCATGAGGTTGGCGACTTCGGCCAGTCGCCGCATGTGCTCCAGCCGGTTCTCCTGCTTTCGCTCGATGTCGGCGTCGACGCCATAGAGCACGTTACCGATCCCGAGGAAGTAGACCACCTTGCCGTCCTCGAACAGCTTGCCCTCGAGCGCCTTGGCCACGCCCTTCCGGTCGCTCTCATGCTCCCCGGTGATCAGGATCAGCGCGGCCTTCTGATTGTATTTCTCGGCCCGCCGCTCCGGCTGAATGATGCTGGGCTCCCACTTGTAATTGCGGAGCATCACCCGGTCGCGCACCGAGGCCTGCCGGTCGGGGAGCGCCTCCCGGACGATCCCGCCGCCCCGGATCTCGAAGTCGTCGACGATCACGAACCGGCTGGTAGCCGGGACGTCTTCGGCCAGATCGCAGGCGATGGCCCGATCGAGCTTGAGCACGCACTCCGCCACGTCGTGCCGCTGGACCATGCTGCGCTGCTCCGCGGTATCCAACGTCGAGGCGTCCATCACCCGGAGCACCTCCTCCAGCCGGGCGGTCACGCGGGCCGTTCCGAGCTTGAGCAGATACTCCTTCCGCTTGATCATCGGCTCCTTGCCGAGCCAGAAGAGACTCACCCTGAGACGGGTGGTGACCTGGGGACGCGGCTCGGTCTCCAGGGTCGCCATCTCGCCCCGGGTGATGTAGATCTGCTCCTGCAGCGTGAGCCCGATGGCCCAACCCGCCTCGGCTTGCGTGGGAACCGGGCGATTGAAGACCTCGATGCTCCTGACCCGGCTCTTCTTGCCCGAGGGATAGAAGATCACCGCGTCGCCCACCCGCACCGTGCCGGAGTCGATCGTCCCCGAGACGATGCGCCGGTCGTCGCCCTGCTTGGTGAACTTGTAGACGTCCTGCACCGGCATGCGGAAGGGACGCTCCACCGGAGCAGGCTCGCTCCGGAACGCGTCGAGCGCGTCGAGGACCGTGGGCCCCTGGTACCAGGCGAGCTGGGCCGAGCGCTCGGCGATGTTGTCGCCGCCGCGGGCGGACACCGGGATGAAGCTCGCCGGCCGGATGCCGACCTGATCCAGGAATGCCCCGTACTCCCCCACGATGCGGTCGTAGACGCCGCGGTCCCAGCCGACCAGGTCCATCTTGTTCACCACGACCGACAGCTGCTTGACGCCAAGCAGGGAGACCATGTACCCGTGACGCCGGGAGTTCTCCTGGACGCCCTCGGCGGCGTCGATCACCAGCAGCGCCGCCTCGGCCCGGGCGGCCCCGGTGATCATGTTCTTCAGGAACTCGATGTGACCCGGCGCATCGAGGATCAGGTAGTGCCGCAGGCGGCTCTTGAAGAACACCCGGGCTGCGTCGATGGTGATGCCCTGGGCCTGCTCGTCCTTGAGGGCGTCGAGCAGGAAGGCATACTCGAAGGGCTTCGAATTGAGCTCGCACTGGGCGCGGATCTGCTCGAGCTTCCCCTCCGGCAGCGAGTGGGTGTCGGCCAGTAGGCGACCAATGACCGTGCTCTTGCCGTGGTCGACATGGCCGACGATGACGATGTTCATCCGCTGGGTCCCGGGCGGCGCGGCCACGAGCGGCTCGAGGGAAGCGATGGAAGACGACATGCGGGTGGGACATTCCTCCGTAAGCGTGGAAGAGCCGGCGATCCCGGCGACCCTACTGGAGTCTACCCGCGCTGCCGTGGAGCAGCGACGGCATCGACCGGCCGGTCTGCCCGCAGCGCGCTGCATCTGGTGAATGGAAGCCCACGCGCCTCCACCGGGCGCGCCGACCCGCGCGCCCCGTCAGGAGGTCACTCCTTCTCGGCTACGTACTCGTAGGGATAGTAGTAGTCCCCGTACTGGGAGACTTCACCCTTGGGATCATTGAGCACCGCGCCCACGACCCGCGCGCCCCCCTGAGCGAGCTGCTGATAGGCCCGCTGGGCCGCCGAGCGGTCGGTCTGCCCGGCCCGGACGACCAACAGCACGCCGTCCGCCAGGCTCCCCAGGATCCCCGCGTCCGCGGTCGCCAGGACCGGCGGCGTGTCCAGGATGACGAGGTCGAACCGCTGGTTGAGCTCCTTGAGCAACGATCGCATCCGAATTCCGCTGAGCAGATTCGAAGCGCTGGTGGGAAGGGCGCCGCAGCTCAGGAGCGTCAGCCCCCGAATCGGCGTGGGCCGCAGCGCGTGCGCCAGCGGATCGTCACCGTCGGACTCGCCGATATTGAAGGAGAGCGAGCCGACGGTCGCGCCGCCTCCGGCGTTGGGAGGTGCCAGCAGGTCGAGCAGGCCGGGGCTGCGCGGCACGCGGAAGAGACCATGGAGCCTGGGCCGGCGCACGTCGCAGTCCACCAGCAGGACCTGGAGCCCATCGTGGGCGAAGCTGGCCGAGAGGTTGGCGGCCGTCAGCGTCTTGCCTTCCCCCGGGGCGGCACTGGTGATCATGAGCGTCTTGAGCTGGTCCGCCCCATCGGACCAGATCAGGCTGGTCCGGAGCATACGGAAGGCCTCGGTGCCGATGGAGAACGGCTGGGCCACGGTTCCGATGGCTTCCGCGGCGGATCTGGGCAGTTGCGGAGCCTTCTTGCCCTTCATCATGCCGCCCAGACGGGCCCGACCGACGCCCGGTCCGGAGGTGAGCCGGGGGATGACGGCCAGCCCCGGGATGTGTAGCGCGGCCTCGATGTCCTCCGGGCGGCGGATCGAGGTGTTCAACGCCTCCAGCACGAATGCCAGGCCGGCGCCGAGGAGCAGCCCGAGCACCAGGCCGATCCCGAACTTGATGGACGCGATGGTCCAGAGCGCCGCGTAGGGCAGCTCGGCGAGGTCGACGATGTCGACGTCACCGGCTTCGACCGCTTCGGCCATGCGGGCGCGTTGATAATCCTGGCGAATCTGCTCGCCGACGTTGCCCAGCGCCTGCACTCGGCTGGTGAGTCGCAACTCCTCCTCGACCATGGCGGGCAGCACCTGGATCGACTCGCCGCTCTGTCGCCGCAGGTTACCAAGCGCGTTGATCCGGGCGTCGAGCGAGCCCAGGTGGGCGCTCACCGCCTGGGTCAGCTCGTCCTGCGAGTTCCTGATCAGCTTGCGAAGAGCCAGGACGTCGGGATTGGTGGGGGCGGCCGCCCACTGTCCCGTAGTCATCGAGTCCAGGCGGTACTGATAGGTGTTGAGCCGCTGGTAGAGTCCGCCGATCGCCGGATTGTCTCCCAGCGCGGGTGATCCGGCGAGCGCCCTCAGCGCTTCGGAGCGGGCCTCGTCGTTGCCACCCCGCAGCTGCTTGAGCAGGGTCCCGTAGGTGCTCCGGTCGGTCTCCAACTCGGAGCGGCGCGCGTCCAGCGTGAGCAGCGCGCTCTGGGCCGCATCCAGCTTGTTGCCCGAGTTGGCGAGCTGTTGCCGGCTGCGGAAGGCGGCCAACTCGGCCTGGGCCCGAGCCAGCGTGCTGTCGGTCTGCGCCAGCTGCGCCTCCAGGAATTCGCGCCGGCGGCGGGATTTCTCCGTCGCCCACTGGATGTTGAGGGCCTGGAAGATCTGGACGGTGCGATTGACGACCTGCTGCGCCAGCCGCGGGTCGTTGGACACGAAGCTCACGTCGATCAGGTCGGTCTCGAGGCGCGGGTTCACCACGATCAGCGAAGCCAGCCAGTCGATCATGGCCTCGCGGGAGGCGATCCCCAGCACTGCGCCGGGAAGCTCCGGCCGCCCGTTCACGGCGAAGCGGACCGGGCCGAGGGGCAGGACCTGGCCATAGGCGCCGCTGGCGACCCGACCACCGTAGCGCGCCGTCACCCGTTGGGGGGCGAACTCCAGAAACACCGAGTCGGCCGGCGCGCGCGGATCGATCTTCACCTGGGAGATCTGGCTGATGGGGAACTCCGGCGTCCACGACTTGAGCTGAAGGCCCAGGGAATCCACCACCGCGCCCAGGACGCTGCGGCTCCGCACCAGCTGCACCAGCGACAGGATCGGGTCGGTGGTCCGGGAGACCGCCGGGGTGGGCGTCTCCACGTCGCCGGTGAGGGACCGGCGCTCGTCGGCGACCCGAAGGACCGCGCGTGCCTGATAGGCGGGCGGCTCGCGGTAGGCAAGGAATGCCCCGGCGCCCGCGCCCAGCATGGCCACCAGCAGGATCACCCGATAGCGCCGGCGGACCACGCCGAGGATCTGGCGGAAGGAGATCTCGCCCGAGGGTCGGGGCCCGTACCCCGGCGGCGGCTCAGGAGCCGTCACGGAACCGTGGAGCAGTCGTGTCTCAGGCCGAAATTCGCTCATGTCTATGGCCGCTTGATGCGGTCGATGAGGAGCCCGACCGAGGCGATCGAGCCGATGAGGCCGAGCGCCGGCAAGAAGATGTCTTTCACGAAGGACTTCTTGCGATCGACGACGATCTGGTCGCCTGATCGCACCGGGGATTGGGCGAGACGGTCCGCGGGATCCTCGAGGCTGGCGTAAAACACTCGCTGGGTTCCGCTCGGTTCGTTGCGGATTACACGGATGCGTTTCCGATTGCCGAACTGGGTGGTCCCGCCGGCCCGGGCGACCGCCTCGGCGATCGAGGTCCCCGGCTGGGTCGCGAACACCACCGGGCGCGGCACCTCGCCCGACACCGACAGGTGCAGCAGCGGCTCCATCACGAACTGCGGGTTCTGATCGTACTGGCTGAGATACCGGCGGAGGTTCGCCTCGGCGGTCGCCAGCGGAACCCCGGCGATCTTGATGTCGTGGAATAACGGGTGACTGACGCTGCCATCGGGAGCGATTACGAAGTCACCGCTGAACTCGGGCTTACGCCAGACGACGATGCGAACCGAATCCCCCGGCGAGAGGGTCTGCTCGGCCGGGGCCGCTACGGTCTGGGCCGGGAGGTTCCCAACGCCCAGGATGGTCGCCAAGGCGAGAGACAGCAGTGACAGATATCGCATAGGCCTCGAACCTAATGGGTAAGTTTGCCCGAGTTCCGTGGGTCAGAACACGCCGGCAGCGCAACGACCCGAAACGGATCGGTCGAGTCCACCCCGGCCGACCCGGATGGCCCAATCAAAGCGCGCGACGGTGCACTAAACATGCCCGGGCGGTCAAATCATGGGACCGGCGGTGGCTCGCCGACCATCGGTAAGGCAATGTATCCACAATGCTTCCAAAAGAGCAGCAGGCGGGCCGCCCGACCCTCGACTCGCGGGCGGATCCGGTTGAATCGCGCGCTTGACGTGGGAGCGCCGCGGACCATGCGTCGGGGGGTGTGGCCGTTGGTCCACACCAGGCCGAACCAGCATCGCACGACCTTCGGCCGGCGGTGATGCCAGGTCTCCGGCCGAAGGCGCTCCGGACGACGCCAGTCTAGCCGGTCTTCCGATCGCCGTGGTCGGCCGACGCGGGCCTCTGGGCGTTCGCCACTTCGAGCACGTCCCGGTACACGGCCAGCGTCTTGGCCACCGTGTGACTCAGGGTGAAGAGCTGCTCGTAGCGAGCACGGCCCTTGGCGCCCAGGCGCGCCCGCTCGGCAGGGGACCCCAGCAGCCGACCGAGCCGATCCCGCAGCTGATCCGCGCCTCCGCGGGGCACCAGATAGCCGGTTTCTTCATCCACGACGGACTCCCCGACACCGCCCACCGATGACGCCACGACCGGCAGGCCCGCCCGCATGGACTCGAGGATGCTCAAGGGGAACCCCTCCCAGTTGCTGACCAGCAGGCTGATCTGTGCCCGGGCCAGAATCTGGTCGACGTCGGTCCGCTGCCCCAGGAAACGCACCCGACCGGCGATCCCGAGCGTGGCGGCGACCGACGCCATCTGGCCCATGAGCGGACCTTCGCCGATCAAGTCCAACTCCCAGGCAAGACCCTGCAGACCCGCCAGGGCACGGAAGAGTGTAAGGTGGTCCTTCTGGGGTCCGAAGCGGGCCACCATCACCAGTCGGGGCGGCGTGCCGCCCGGGTCAGCCCGCAGCTCCAGCGGGACATCCGGCATGCCGTTGTGCACCGTCACCACGCGGTCTTCGGCGGCGACATGGGCCTCCAGCGCGAGCTCCCGGTCGAACTCGGAGACGGTGATGATCTTGCTGGCCAGCGGGCCGACGAAGCGCTCGATCTGACGGTACACCGCCGCCTGGACGGCAGGGATGCCGGGGGTGAAGGACCAGCCGTGGACCGTGAGCACAACGGGGATGCGCAACGAGCGCCCCGCCAGCCGGCCGAGCACTCCCGCCTTGGAAGAATGCGCGGTCACCAGGTCAGGGCGGAGGTCTCGGAGGACCGCGCGAATCTCCCGAAGGGCGCGGAGGTCTCGCGCAGGGTCGATCGGCACGGCCAGGTGGCGGAGCACGATGGTCGGTGTGTGCTGCGCCCGAAGCCCGTCGATGAAGGGCCCGCTTCCACTGGTGATCACGGTCGCGGCATGGCCCTGCGCCTGCACCGCGGCCGCGAGGTCCCGCACATGGATTTGGGCACCCCCGATCGGGTCTGCCCGGGTCACGATGTAAGCGATCCTCACCCGCGCACCTCCGATCCGTTCGCCAGAAATCACGGTCATCGCCGAGAGTGAAGCCTGCAGAGCGGGGGCGAGGCCCACGGTCGGCGACAAGTATATGGTGAGACGTTCGGCGGCGCGCCGGCCGGGGTGATGTCCTTGCCGGGACTGGCGGGGGCGGGGCCGGCAGCCGAGGTGTCTCAACCCGTCTATATGTCAAATAATGATGCGCAAATACTGTTACAATGCTGAAGTGGCACATACTGTATCTGCTGCAAGATAAAGAGTTAATGATTTACTCGATAAGTGGCACGTCATTATTTCGCGTAGATTCTTTACATTGAACTTTCCCTTAGAATGCCGTAAATACGCAGGAGCCCAAGGGTGGGGACGGGTTGGGGAAGGTTGGGCGCCACCGTAGGGTAGTCCCGAAAGGTCCCCAGCGATGACGTACACGTTCAAGCTCGCGCGCAGACTCGCGATCTCTCGAAATATCGCCATGCTCGCCGCTCTGCTCGCCGCCTGCTCGGGCGACGCCACCGCTCCTGACGCGGCATCGACCGGCTCCTTCGACACCCCCGTCGCGCTGCAGGTCTCCCCCCGGTTGGTCACCATCGAGACCGGCCAGCAAGTGCAATTTCGCGGACACACCCAGGCCGGCGACCAGACCCGGCGCCCCCCGAAGCGCGGCCGCCAAGGGATCACGGTTACCTGGCAAGCGACCGGTGGCACCATCGAGTCGGACGGTATGTTCTCCTCCGCGACCGCCGGCACCTTCAAGGTGATCGGACGCGGCCGGGGCAAACACCAGACGGATACCTCCGTCGTGATCGTGATTCCCCCGCCGACGGACTTGGTCCGCATCGCGGTCACCCCGGATCCGGTTACCCTGGACGCGGGTGCCTCACGCACCTTCACCGCGACCGGCTATCTCGCCGACGGCTCCACCTCGGCAGTCGGCGTCAACTGGTCGGCGAACGGTGGCGAGGTCGACCCCGCCGGTGCCTACCTCGCGGGCTCGACCTCCGGATCCTACCGGGTGGTCGCGACGAACACCGCGGGTACCCTGGCCGACACCGCCAACGTCACCATCAATTCGCCAGCTCCGGCGGCGCCGACGCTCACCAGCGTGATCGTGTCCCCCGCCAGTGCGTCGCTCGTCCTGGGTGGCTCCAAGCAGTTCCATGCCTACGGACGGACCTCGGCCGGCGACAGCGTCGCCGTCGTCGTGGCCTTCAGCGCCAGCGGCGGCAGCATCACCACGGCCGGCCTCTACGCCGGCGGGACGACCGCGGGCAGCTACCGGGTCATCGCCTCTTCGAGCGGTCTCGCCGACACCTCGGTCGTGACGCTCACCCAGGCGCTCGGCTCGAGCGGGGCCGGCGGCATGGGCATTCCCTTCGGCGCATCTCAGCTCCTGGCTTCCGGGGCGGGCATGGACCCGTTCACGATGAGCCTGGACAGCTACAGCGCCGGCATGATCCTCACCCAGATTTCCGAGGCCCGTACCGGGCACTACCGGCTGCTGATGAACATGACCGGCGGCGCCCACTCCAACTACCTGACCGATGGTGTGTTCGACATCACGAAGTGGCAAGCCAAAATGGATAGCTACAACACGGCCGCGATCAAATCGGCGGTCGCGGCGGCGGTGACGGACGGCATCATCGTGGGCAACTCGGTGATGGACGAGCCCCATGTGAGCGGTGGCGGCGACGGGAATACCTGGGGACCGGCGGGCACCATGACCAAGGCACGGGTCGATCAGTTGTGCAGCTATGTCAAGGCCATGTTCCCGACCCTGCCGGTGGGGGTGGTACATCGTCATGACGTGTTCGAGCCCAACAACTCGTATCGGGTCTGCGAGTTCATCGTGGACCAGTATTCCACCCGGGCCGGTGACGTGGTGGCCTTTCGAGACGCGGCGCTCGCCATGGGCCGGCGCGACGGCCACGCGATCCTCTTTGCCATGAACATCCTGAACGGCGGGGTCCAGGACAAAGACGGC